>CALCUN010000214.1 GCA_937906975.1 uncultured Bacteroidales bacterium | reverse complement strand
AAAACTTACCTCAAAATAAGGTAGATTCCATTTTAAGAAAAAGAAAAATCTTGGATTTCGTTGCAGCCTTAACTTTCTTGCTTAAAAGAAATGGCGAATTTTCAAGCGTAATAAAAGCATATAAAGACTTCAAAAAAATGAAATCTCAATACAAAAAAAGCACAGTTGAAGCATATCCTACTTGTGTTTTTCAAAAGAGTATAGTGATTCAAAATAAGGTAAAATTAAAACAAAGATTTTTTGAAATAAATCAAAGAAAAAAATAAAAAAAGTAAAGAAAAAATTTAAAAAATCAAAGAAAAATTTTTCAAAGAAATAAATGGCTATTTTAGAATACGACGATACTTATTTTATGCAAAAAGCTTACGATTTGGCTCTTTGTGCTTTTGAGGAAGAAGAAGTGCCTGTTGGAGCTGTAATCGTATGTAAAGATAAGATTATCGCATCTGCCTACAACCAAACCGAGAAACTCAACGACCCAACTGCACATGCTGAAATGCAAGCAATCACTTGTGCAACCGATGCATTAGGAGGGAAATATCTTAACGACTGTACGCTTTATGTAACCTTAGAACCTTGCATTATGTGTGCAGGTGCGTTGTATTGGTCGCAGATTGGTAGAGTTGTTTATGGAGCAAAAGACGAGAAACGAGGAGCATCAAGACTTCAAGAAAATATATATCACCCTAAAACACAAATTACCTCAGGTATTATGGAAGAAGAATGCTCCAACTTATTAAAAGATTTTTTTAAGAAAAAGAGATGATTCTATGTATATAATAGATGAAAAATTAGAACGTACAGAAATTCTAAAACGTTATAAGGAACTAATTAGAATTGTTTCTCACACAAGCGAGAAAGACGAGAAACGACTAATCAAAAAAGCATTTGTAGTTGCAATGAACGCACATTCAGGCGTTAGACGCAAGAATGGAGAGCCATATATTTATCATCCTTTGGAGGTTGCAAAGATTGCATCATACGATCTCGGACTTGGAGCAACCGCCATCGTATGTGCCTTATTGCACGATGTGGTTGAGGACACAAACTACACTCTTGAAGACATCGAAAACATATTTGGAGAAAAAGTTGCACAGATTGTAGATGGGCTAACAAAGATTGATGGTGTTTTTGAAAACAACAACCATTCTATTCAATCGGAAAACTTCAAGAAACTTTTCACCGCAATGGGCGATGACATGAGAGTGATTCTCTTAAAGCTGTGCGATAGATTGCACAACATGAGAACCTTGGATTTTATGCCAAAACACAAACAACTTAAAATAGCTTCTGAAACGCGTCAGTTTTATGTTCCGCTTGCTCATCGACTTGGATTATATGAAATAAAGAGTGAACTTGAAGACCTTGCAACAAAGCATATAGATTCTAAAGAATATTTTGAAATAGAAGCAAGACTAAAAGACAGCGAAGAGGAAAGAGAAAAGTTTATTGAGACTTTCTCTGAGCCTATAAAACAAAAACTAATAGAACGTTGCTATAAGTTTACGCTTTCAGGTAGAGTGAAATCTATTACTTCAATTCTTGGAAAAATAGAAAAGAAAGGCGTAAAATTTGAAGAAATTTACGACATCTTTGCCATTAGAATCATTTTAGATGTACCTATTGAATCGGAAAAAGAGGCGTGTTTTTCAGTCTATTCCATCATAAGTTCTATGTACAAACAAAGGTTGGATAGATTTAGAGACTGGCTTACAAATCCAAAAAGCAATGGTTACGAAGCATTGCACTGCACTGTAATGAGTAGTCAAGGAAAATGGGTGGAAATCCAAATTCGTAGCCAAAGAATGGACGACATTGCCGAAAAAGGTCTTGCTGCCCATTACAAATACAAAGAAGTTAAAGAAGGTGATTTAGACAACAACTTAGATTCTTGGCTAACAAAGGTAAGAGATTTATTGGATAATGATTCATCTACAGCAGTTGATTTCGTAAATGACTTTCAACTCAGCGTAGTTACTGACCAAATAACAGTGTTTACGCCAAAAGGAAAAGCAATTGACCTTCCTGTAAACTCAACTGTATTGGATTTTGCCTACAATGTGCACACCGATTTAGGTAATCATTGTATGGGAGCAAAGGTTAATTACAAAGTTGTACCTATTGAACACAAACTAAAAGCAAGCGACCAAGTTGAAATCATCACTTCAAAGATTGTTCAACCAAAAGAAAGTTGGCTTGAATTTGTTAAAACATCTAAGGCAACAAACGAAATAAAAAACTACATAAAAGACCTAAGAAAAAGTTTTTTCAATCAAGGTGTAAGCAAACTACAAGAACTTTTCAAATCACAAAACATAGAATATAACGACAATAACGTAGAAAGATTAAGGCATTTTGTAAAAATTACCAACCAAATAGACTTTTTCTATAAGATTTATGACGAAAAAATTACTTTAACAGAAGTAAGACAATGTTTTAAAAAGACTCAGAAAAACTCTCCTTGGATATTCTTTAAAAATGGACTTGTTCCTAAAAAGAAAGACAATACTACAAAAACTCTAAAAGAAGAACTTGCCGAACAAACAAGAAATAATCCTGAACAACTTCTCATTGGTAAAGAAAATGAGAACCTTCCATACTCCACAGCTAAATGTTGTAACCCTCTTCCTGGCGATGAAATCATAGGATTATTACGCGAGAATTGCATTGAAGTGCATCGTACTTCATGTAAAAAGGCTATTGATGAGATGAGTAAGTATGGACACCGTATCATTAAGGCAAAATGGAGAGAAAACGAGAAAATCACTTTCCTTGCAGGAATTAAAATCACAGGAATAGACCGTAAAGGATTGCTTCACGACCTGACAAGAATTATCTCCGAGGCTTGGAATGTAAATATAAAAGGCTTGGTTATGGAAAGTAATAATGGACTTTTTGAAGGTAGTCTTATGGTTTATATTTCTAATGCTGAATATCTTAATAAACTAATTCAAAACATAGAAAAAGTAGAAGGAATAGAAAGAGTTGCGAGAATGTAAAGAAGATTTTTAATATTTTTTAAACATTCTTTACTTTGCTTTGTTGAATCTTTGAACCTAATATTTTATGTGTTATGAAAAAGATTCTAAAAAGTGCAATCGCAATTGGATTACTAACCTTTGGGCTATCCTCTTGCAGTTCCAACAAATCAATTCAAACAATTGACAATTCTACTGTAAAACAAGTTGATGTAACTCGTTACATGGGACAATGGTATGAAATAGCTCGTTACG
>CALCUN010000213.1 GCA_937906975.1 uncultured Bacteroidales bacterium | reverse complement strand
TTTGCTTCACAGGAGAAGCAGTGAATACGGTGTTCCGAAAGAAGTAAATCCAATGTTTTTCTTCTGGAATCTACCACTTTTTCTGACATGGTAAAAACTTCATATCCTTCAGAACACTGTGCAGTACAAGCAGTATCAATCCAACTTTTTCCTCTGCTAAAAATTTCTACCACACAAATACGACAGGAGCCGTCTGGAAGAAGTCCTTTTAAATAACACAACGTAGGAATTTTAACACCAATCTTCTCTGCCGCTGCAAGAATTGTGGTCCCTTTTTCCACTTCTACAGGGATCCCATCTATTTTCAAACAAATCATATTCCTCTTTCTCCTCTACTGTACGCTGATTGCCTCAAATCTACAATTTTCCTCACAAGCACCACATTCAATACAATCGCTTGCTGTTGCACTCATCGATGCATATCTTTCTTTAGCCCAATCACCTAAACCATATTTTCTTAAATAATATAAAGCCTTTGGATTAATAACTTTTTCTTTTTTCAAATCTTTTATCGCAAAGTTGATTTTCAAAAGTTCCGATTCGCTAACTTTTAATTCGTCTTTTTGACTTAAAATCTTCATTAAGTTATAGTCCGTAAAATGCTCAATGATAGCGAGTATCATTGAACGGATTTCTTCTTTTTCGTAAAGCGATTCCAACTCTTGAAATGCAAAATCAATAATATCTTTTAGTTTATTTGTAGCAATTCTCATTTCTTTTTTTTAATTTTGTTGTGCAAATTTACAAATTTTAATTTTTTATGCAAGAAGACGAGAAATATATGAGGCGTTGCTTTGACCTTGCTTTGCTTGGTAGGGGAAATGTAAGTCCTAATCCAAGAGTTGGTGCGGTTATAGTGTGTGAAGGTGAGATAATAGGCGAGGGGTATCATCAAAAATATGGCGAGGCTCACGCAGAGGTGAACGCAATTGCTTCTGTAAAGGATAAAAGCTTGCTTGAAAAAAGCACAATCTATGTAAATCTTGAACCTTGTTGTCATTGGGGAAAGACTCCTCCGTGTGCAAATCTCATTGTTGAAAGTAAGATAAAACGATGTGTGATTGCAAATAAAGATATTAATCCAAAGGTTTATGGAGGTGGTATTAAACTTTTGCAAGACAATGGAGTAGAGGTTACTTGTGGGGTGTTGGAAAAGGAGGGTTTGTTTTTGAATCGCCGTTTCTTTACTAACCAAAGTCAAAAGCGTCCTTATGTGATTTTAAAGTATGCTCAAACCTTAGATGGTTTTATTGCACCAGAGGGAAAAGGTGGTTGGATAAGCAATGATATGATGAAGGTGTGGGTGCATAAGCAAAGAGCAGAGGAAGATGCGATAATGGTGGGATTTAATACGGTTTTGTCGGATAATCCTCAATTAAATGTAAGAAATTACAGTGGTAGAAATCCTAAAAGAGTGGTTTTAGACAAATATCTTTCGCTTCCGCAAACCAAAAACATTTTTGACAATAGCCAACAAACCTTCATTTTCAATTATATCAAAGAAGCAGTGGAGGAAAACAATGTCTTTTTGAAAATAGATGAGCAAAAACCTTTTGCGCCTCAAGTGCTTGAAAGATTATATGAGCATAAAGTTTGTTCTTTAGTCGTAGAGGGTGGCGAGAGAACGTTGAATAAATTTTTGGAATCTGGACTTTGGGACGAGGCAAACGTGATAATAGGACAAAAAACCTTTGGCAGTGGGATTAAAGCTCCTCAAATATCTCAAGGACTGCACGCAATGGCAGAGGTGGGTGGTGATATTTTAAAAATATATCATAATCCCAAATATTATTAGAAAGATATTTTGTAAATTTGCCTAAGATTTGGGAGTGAAAAACATAGAAAAAAATTAAAAGTGCAAATAGTAACATTAACGACAGATTGGGGTGTATCAGACTATTACGTAGGTGTTGTTAAAGGAAGGCTTTATTCTTTGCTAAACGATGCTATGGTTATTGATATTACGCATAATATTGATAATTTTGACCTTTTGAAAACATCGTTTATCGTAAAGAATGCTTGTATGCAATATCCTGAAGGGACAATTCACATAATAGATGTTAATAGTTACGAACAAGGGGAAACAAGTAGTTCAAAACCAAAACCATACGTTGTTGTAAAGCACAATAATCAATACTATATTTGCACCGATAACGGATTGCCCTCTATGGTTTTTGCAAATGAAGATGTAGAAATACGCGATATAACACTTTATAACGAAACGGATTACTACACCTTTGCAGCATTGGATCTTTTTCCAAAGGTTGTTAAAATCATTGCCGAGAGTCATAGCATGGAAAGCGTAGGAAATGCAATGACTTCTTTCTATAATAATGTTCCTAACACACAATACATTACGCGAAACAACAATTCGGAATTGATTGCACAGGTTATTTATGTTGATAAGTATGGAAATATATTTTTGAACATAAAAGACCATGAGTTTAACAAGATAAGAAACAATAGGGGCTTTAAAATAAGAGTCGGAGGATACGAAGTGAATAATATTTCACTTTCATACGCCGATGTTGTTGTAGGATTTCCTTTGCTTACAATATCCTCTTCGGGTTATTTGCAACTTGCTCTAAGGGAGGGTAGTTATAGTTCTTTGCTAAGCGTGAGAACGGGAGATTCTGTAGTTATTTTGTTTGGTGAATAAAAGAAGCGATAGTTTTTATTGCCTCGATACTTCTACAAGTTTGACAATCCATTAAAGAACTATTTATTCCAAGAACTTTATTTTGCTTTACAGCGTTCAAATCCTTGTAAGGAGAGGTGTTGATGAAAGAGTTTAAGTCTTCTTGTCTAACAATTATATAATCAGGTTGTTTAGAAAAAAGTTCTTCCTTGCTATAAGACCAATTTGTTATGTTGTTTGCAATGTTTATTCCACCTGCTAATTCTATTATTTCATTGATATAGGTGTTTTTTCCTGCAGTGAAATCGCCCGTTGCACCATATCCCACAACATAATACACGCTTGGTTTGTCGCTTTCTTTATTATAGAGGGATTTTATTTTGTCTAATTCGTTTTTCATATTGTTTATAAGGCTGTCGGCAACGTTTTCTTTACCAAAAATCTTACCTAAAATTTCTAAGGTATTGAAAACACCCTCTACATTGCTTCTTTCGGGTAGGCAAATAATGGAAATGCCTGCTTTTTCAATGTTTTCTACCAAGTCTTTGCGTACCATGGAGGAGGTTATCACGATTTCGGGACTTAGGGTAATGATTTTTTCTAAGTTTGCATCACTTATTCCTCCTATTGCTTCAATTTGCAAAGCCTCTTGTGGGTAATTGCAAAATGTTGTCCTACCTATGATTTTGTTTCCAACGCCTAAATCAAATAAAAGTTCGGTAATCCCTGGTGAAATAGAGATAATAGTTTTTGGGTCTTGCTTTACTTTAATCTTTCTATTGTAATAGTCTGTAAATTCTAAGGTTGCGTCTTGTGATTGTTTGGTTTTGTGGTTTGAATCTTGACAAGCAAAAAACATTCCTATAAGGCAAAAAACTAATGCTATTCTTTTCATAAATATTTACTTTGAGTTGCAAAGATACAAGAAAAAACCTTATTTTTGCACTATGAGATATTTTTTACATTTAGCCTATAACGGAGCGTATTTCCATGGTTGGCAAATTCAAAATGGACAAACAAGCGTTCAAGAAGCCTTGCAGTTGGCTTTAAAACATATTTTACACGAAGAAATCGAGCTAACAGGTTGCGGAAGGACAGATAGCGGAGTGCATGCAAGCGATTGCTATGCACATTTTGACTATAAAGAATTAAGCGATAAAGAAATAGAAAACGTTGTCTTTCGTTTAAATAGATATTTCACGCACGAGGTTTTGATATATGGGCTATATAAAATGCAACCACACGCACATGCAAGATTTGATGCTATAAGTCGCACTTACAAATACTACATTAGCGAAGAAAAACAGCCTTTTAATAATGATTTTGTCTATTATCACCCTTGGAAACTAAATGAAGAAAAGATGAATGAGGCGTGTAAATTGCTTTTAGGCACGCAAGATTTTACCTCTTTTAGTAAACTACATACGCAAGTAAATAATAATATTTGCACAATCACGCAAGCATATTGGGAAAGAAAGGAGGGAGAGCTTATTTTCACGGTTAGTGCTAACCGATTTTTGAGAAATATGGTTAGAGCAATAGTTGGTACAATGCTTTTAGTAGGAAGAGAAAAAATAAGCGTAGAAGAATTTAAACAAATCATAGACAGACAAGATAGAAATCAAGCGGGAGTGAGCGTTCCTGGCAAGGCGTTATTTCTTTTCAAAGTAGAATATCCACAAGATTTGTATCTCTATGTTGATTAATTTGTGTAATTTTGCAGCAGAATTAATAAAATTTAGAAAATAAGATGAAAAAAGTAGTTTTAGGCCTATTGGCTATTTTAGCAGTTAGTTTTGTATTAGAATCTTGCGCACATCACACTTGCGATGCGTACAGCAGCGTAAATCGTCAGCCAAGAGAAATTCTAAGATAAAAGAATTGTTATCTCTCTATAAGTAGAGAAATGGGGCAGTGGTCTGAATGCACAACGTCATTTAGGATTTCTGCTCCTTTTATTTTATCTTTCATTTCGTTTGCTACCATACAATAATCAATTCTCCAACCTTTGTTGTTGGCTCTTGCGTTAAAACGGTAGCTCCACCACGAATAAGAATCCTTTTTCTCAGGATTTATAAAACGAAAACTATCAGTCCAACCGCTATTTATGAAGTTTTCCATCCATTCTCTTTCCTCTGGAAGAAAACCCGAGTTGTTTGCATTGCGAATAGGGTCGTGTATATCAATGGCTCTATGACAAATATTGTAATCTCCACAAAGAATTAGATTCGCTCTTTCCTTTCTTAACTCGTTTACATAGTTTTGAAAATCATCTAACCATTTCATTTTGAAATTTTGCCTTTCATCTCCACTTGTTCCCGAAGGGTGATAAACGCTTACAATGGATAAATCTCCAAAGTCGGCTCTTATGAATCTTCCCTCATTGTCATAAGCCTCAATTCCCATACCATAAACCACATTATCTGGCTTTTGCTTTGTGATAATAGCAACTCCACTATATCCCTTTTTGACTGCCGAAAAGCTATAACACTCATAGCCCAAGGCATTAAACTCAAAAACGGGGATTTGTTCGCTTTGAGCTTTGGTTTCTTGAATGCAGATTACATCTGGCGCTTCTTCTTCTAACCATTGAACAAAACCTTTACTTACAGCGGCTCTTATGCCATTTACATTATAGGAAATAATTTTCATACTACACATTCTAATTAAAAATCCTTGCAAAAATAAAAAAATATCAAAGAAAACTATTTCTATATCAAAAAAAAGTAATAATTTAGCACTTGATTATGCAGATAAAAAGACTATTAAATTTAATAAGACAAATAAATCTAAATCCTTATTATAAGGCTTTTATGCTATGGCGGTTGAAACATTTAACCGAATACCAATTCGTACTTATATTAAGCCTTGTTGTTGGATTATTTAGCGGTTTTGCCTCAGTTATTCTAAAAAACACGCTGCATTTCACATACAATATTATCAGCGGTTTTTCATGGTTTTCACCCGATAGAGGTAATATTCTTTTCCTTGTTTATCCTACAATAGGGATTATCCTAACCGTGATGCTAATTAAATACTTTATCAAAGACGATCTTTCGCATGGGGTTAGTAAAGTAATGTATTCTATTTCGCGAAAAGGTGGAAGATTAAAATTTCATCACTGTTGGTCTTCCGTAATCACCTCTTCAATAACCGTAGCCTTTGGAGGAAGTGTCGGATTGGAAGCACCGATAGTTTTAACTTGTAGTGCAATCGGTTCAAACATAAGTCGCTTTTTCCGTATCAGTAGAAAAAATGCAATAACCTTGCTTGCTTGTGGAGCAGCAGGTGCAATAGCGGGTGTTTTCAAAGCACCAATTGCAGGAGTCTTATTTGTTTTTGAGGTTTTGATGATAGACCTAACCCTAAGCGTAGCAACACCTCTTTTACTCTCAGCCTTAACCTCCGCACTCTTATCTTACTTGTTTTTTGGTCAAGGAGTACAATTCTATTACAAAGTAGATACACTTTTTGAACTTTCAAAAATTCCAGCATTCGTGCTTTTAGGAGTTGTTTCAGCCTTTATGGCACTTTATTTCCTTAGAATCAATCGTTGGATTAGCAAGAAATTTTCTAAATATAAACAATCCTCAAAAATTATAGTAGGAGGTGTAATCTTAGGTTTGTTAGTCTATATTTTTCCTCCACTATTCGGCGAAGGATACTCAGCCTTGACCGCACTTTTGAATAATGATGTGGATACAATGTTTGAAAACAGTTTCTTCCATCCGTATGTAGATAGAGAATTGACGTTTTTGATAGTCCTTGTTGCTATTGTATTTTTCAAAGCCATTGCAACAGCCGTTACTTGTAGTTCGGGAGGAGTTGGAGGTACGTTTGCACCAAGTCTTTTCTTAGGAGGATTTGTAGGATTCTTTGTTGCAAGAGTGGTAAACCTTACAGGAATGGTAGAAGTGGCAGAAAGCAATTTCGCTTTGGTAGGAATGGCAGCCGTTATGGCAGGAGTAATGCACTCACCTTTGACAGCGACTTTCCTTATTGCAGAAATCACAGGAGGATATGCCTTGTTTACTCCGCTTTTGATTGCAACCACAATCGCATATCTTGTTGTAAAACCATTAACTAAGTATTCAATTTACGCAGCACCGCTTGCAGCAAAAGGAGATTTAACAACACACAACAAAGACAAAAACGCATTGAACTACATCGATATAAACAAATTGATAGAAACTAATTTCGTAACCTTATCGCCAGAGGCAAAACTCAAAGATATAGTAGAAGCGGTTAAAATCTCATCAAGAAGTTTCTTTCCTGTGGTAGATGAAAACCAAATCTTTAAAGGTGTTGTAATTTTAGATGACGTGCGTTCTATTCTCTTTGACTCGGAACGATATGATAGCGTTTATATAAAAGATTATATGCGTTATTCCGATGAATTTATTGTAGAGATAGATGAACCTATGGAAAAAATAGTAGAAAAGTTCAAAATCTCAGATAGATACACCTTAGTTGTGGTAGAAAATGGTAAATACTTAGGATTTATTTCGAGAGCAAATATATTTTCTGCCTATCAAAAATACATTCGTGAGTGGTCTAACGAATAAAAAACGAAGAATTATTCCAATAAAAAAGAAAAAAAATGAAGATAGCAGTAGTTGGAGCAACAGGCTTAGTAGGAAGTTTAATGTTAAAGGTGCTTGAAGAAAGAGGATTTGCACAAGAAGAAATCTTAGTTGCAGCCTCAGTGAAGAGTGTCGGTAAAAAAATAAAATTTTCCAATAGAGAATTGATTGTTCAAAGTGTAGAAGAGGTCATAGAGCAAGAGTGCGACTACGCAATCTTTTCAGCAGGGGGAGCAACCTCTAAAAAATATGCACCACTCTTTGCCGCAAAAGGCACAATCGTTATTGACAATTCCTCAGCATGGAGAATGCAAGAAAATATCCCGCTTGTAGTACCAGAAATCAATGCTAGCACAATCAAACCTGAGGATAAAATCATATCAAATCCTAATTGCTCAACCATTCAAATGGTTTTAGCACTAAGTCTTTTACACAAAGAATATCAAATAAAAAGAATAGTTGTTTCAACCTATCAAAGCGTAACAGGAACAGGCGTTAAGGCGGTTAGACAATTAGATTGCGAAAGAGCAAATCAAGAATGTGAAAAAGTATATCCACACCAAATATTTGAAAACATACTACCTCACGGAGGCGATTTCCTTGAAAATGGTTACACAACCGAAGAAGAAAAACTTGTAAAAGAAACAAGAAAAATCTTTAATGACCAATCGATAGCCGTTTCCGCAACCGTTGCAAGAGTACCCGTAAAAGGAGGACATAGTGAGTCGGTAAATGTGGAATTTGTTAAACCTTTTGAATTGAAAGACGTTTACAAATTGTTAGAAGAAACAAAAGGAGTAGTCGTAGCGGACAAACCAAGCGAAAACCTTTATCCTATGCCATTATATTGCGAGGGTAAAGACGAAGTCTTTGTTGGAAGAATACGAAGAGACGAATCGGTAGAAAACGGACTTAACCTTTGGATTGTAGCCGACAATTTAAGAAAAGGAGCAGCCACAAACGCTATTCAAATATTAGAATATTTAAGTAGAAAGTAACCATTTAATGAAAAGGGTTTCTATATTGATTCTCCTATTGTTAATCCTCACAAGAACAATAGGACAAGATAGATTTTTGGATTCGTACTCCATTTTTGGGCAAAGCGGTTGGGTTTTGCCTACCAATAGTTATGTAAGAGGAGAGAATTACGAAGAAATACCAATCTCAAACATTTACACCCTTTCTTTAAGATACGAAAGACAAACCGATGGTTCACGCCCATGGCATCAACTCTATGATTATCCCTCTTACGGCTTAGGACTATACATTGCAGGCTTTAATGTAAGAAATCAATTAGGCTATCCCATATCCCTATATGGTTTTATGAGTAGTTATGTCTTTGATAAAGAAAAATGGGACCTAAAAGCAGAATTTTCTTTGGGACTTTGTTTCAATTGGCAACACTTTTCTCCACAAACCCCACTTAATGAGGCAATGGGTGGAGCGATGTCATGTTATATTGATGCGGGATTGACAGCATATAGAAGTATAGGGAAAAACTTTGAAATAGGATTTGGAGCATACCTATCTCACTTTTCAAATGGGGCAATGAAAAAACCAAACAAAGGAATCAACACAATAGCTCCAAAACTTACACTAAAATACAAGCCATACGGAGAATTTGAATACGCAAAATCGCCATTACCACCCTTTGAAAAAGGAATAGACGACCTTACAACATTGTTTTTTGGCTCGCATAACGTACTAACAATTTTAGCACCAAATCAAGTAAACAAACCATTTCAAGCCAAATCCTACTTAGTCTTTGGATTAGACAAGCGATTCTTAAAAAGATTTACCCCAAAACACTCTTTCGGCTTAGGCTTTGGCTTAGGATACAATCAATACATAGGAACAACCTATTACATACACGATAGGGAATTGGTCTTTCGTGAAGCAAACCTTATGGAGAAATTCAATTTAAGTGCATATCTTAGTTACGAATATAGAATACATCGTTTAATGCTATTTGTTGAGCCAGGGTATTACATTTATAGAAGTATATATGACAATACTCCTAATTTCTTTCAACGCGTTGGGATAAGGTATCAATTCAATCCGCATTTCTTTGCGAGCTTAGGTCTAAGAGCACAACATTTTAGCGTAGCACAATACATAGAGTGGGGAATAGGTTTAAGACTTTCTAATAAAAACTCTTAATAAATTTGGAGATTGTATTTTTTTTTTTAGATTTGCCAACTCAAAATCATAAATACGTAATCTTATGAAGAAGCAAAATCTTATAAGAATCTTCATTTTAGCATCATTCTTATTCACAAGCCTAGGCTTAAACGCACAAATCAAAGGAGCATTAAAAGATAGCACCAGCAAAGAAAACGTTATGTTTGCCAATATTGGCTTGCTTAATCCAAAGGATAGCAGTATTGTAAAAGGAGGAGTTTCAGACCAAAGCGGTAAATTTAGAATTACAGGCGTAAAAGACGGTGACTATATTTTAAAGATTAGTTTTATAGGTTATGAAACCTATGAAAAGACAATCAACTATAAAGGTAAATTAGACTTAGGAACAATCTATCTAACACAAGCAGCGCAAATGTTAGAGGGTTATGAAATAGTAGAAAGACGTCCTTTGTTTTCAATGGACGGAGACAAAACCGTATATAGCGTAGAAGACGACCCAAGTATTCAAACAGGTACAACAACCGATGCTTTGCAAAATGCACCGGGAGTACAAGTAGATGCCGAAGGAAATATCACTTTGCAAGGAGTAAATTGCGTAGAGATATGGCTTAACGATAAGCCTTCAAAGATTAAAGAAGACGGTTTAAAGACTTTTTTAGAAAACTTGCCTGCTAATGCTTTGAAAAAAATAGAGGTAATGACAGACCCTCCTGCAAAATATGCAAATACTTCTGGTTGTGGTGTGATAAATATCATAACTAATGCCAAGATTAAAAAGAATCATTTTATAAGTTTTGGTAGTGGAGTAAACACTCTTGGAAACATTAGTCCACATCTTTCATACGTTTGGGGGAATGAAAAACTTCATATTGGCTTTTATTCAAGTTTCAATATAAGAAATAATCATTCTTCAAGCGATAGCTACGCTACTATGTTTGCTGATAATGCCCAAGGAGGAAAAGATACTCTTTATCATGAGCAAATATATAGCGAAAACGATTCAAAAAG
>CALCUN010000212.1 GCA_937906975.1 uncultured Bacteroidales bacterium | reverse complement strand
CAAATTGATTCTACACAAATTATTGATGCAATGCGTGATATGAGTTTCTCTTCAAGAGATACTGCTAACGCTGCTGATATTTTTCAAAGAATGATGAACGATAAGGAATGTTCTGTTATATTAACATTGGCTGGTAGTACTTCTGCAGCTGGTTGTATGCAAGTTTATGTTGATATGGTGAAAAATAAAATGGTAGATTGCATTGTTTCTACTGGTGCTTCTATAATTGATATGGATTTCTTTGAAGCCTTAGGTTTCAAACATTACAAAGGAACTCCTTTTATTGATGATAAGTATTTGAGAAGTAACTATGTTGATAGAATTTATGATACTTACATTGATGAGGAAGAACTTCAAAATTGCGATGCTACAATTAAGATGATTGCTGATTCATTGGAGCCTCGTCCTTATTCTTCAAGAGAGTTTATTTGGGAACTTGGTAAGTGGTTGTCAGAAGGTAATGCTAAGAAAAAAGATAGTTTGATTCAAACTTGTTATGAACACAACGTTCCTATCTTTGTGCCTGCTTTCTCTGACTGCTCTGCTGGTTTCGGATTGGTAATGCACCAAGTGGCAAATCCTGAAAAGCATTTGTCTATTGATAGCGTAAAAGACTTTTTGGAATTGACTCAAATCAAAATCAAAGCTGGTACAACAGGTTTGTTTATGGTAGGTGGTGGTGTTCCTAAAAACTTTGCACAAGATACTGTTGTTTGTGCTGAGGTTTTAGGAAAAGATGTTGATATGCACAAGTATGCTGTTCAAATCACTGTTGCTGATGTGAGAGATGGTGCTTGTTCTTCTTCTACTTTGAAAGAAGCTTGCTCATGGGGTAAGGTAGATACTACTTTTGAACAAATGGTTTATGCTGAGGCTACAACTGTTGTTCCTTTGATTGCTTCATACGTTTATCACAAGGGTGATTGGCAAAAAAGAGAAGCTAAGAATTATGCTAAATTGTTTTAATTGATAAAAATACTTTAACGCAATATGGAAAAAAGCAAATTAGGCTTAGATTTTAATAAAGTGGCACATGCAAAAGAGCTTGCTAAGGTTATTTCTGACCAAGTGCAAGATTTTGTTGATGGTTATTCAACTGTTGCTTGCGAAAGAACTTTGTGCCGTTTAATGGGTGTTGATGGAATAGATGAAAGCGGTGTTCCATTGCCAAATGTTTTGGTTGATTACCTTAAAGAAAAGGGTATGCTTTCAAATGGTGTTTTACCTGTGCTTGGAAATGCTGTTATGCAAACAGGAAAAACTCCAAACGAAATTGCAGAATTGGTTGGAAAAGGTGAGTTGGATTTAGCAACTTTGCCACAAGGTGATATGGAAAAAGCAAAAGAGGCTTTACAACCATTCATCGATCAATCAATGGAAAGAATTAAAGCAAATAGAAAACGTAGAGAAAACTATATTGAAACAATAGGTGAGGGTCAAAAACCATACTTATATATTATAGTTGCAACAGGTAATATCTATGAAGACGTTATTCAAGCTCAAGCTGGTGCAAGACAAGGTGCAGATATTATTGCTGTTATCCGTACAACAGGACAATCTTTATTAGACTATGTTCCTTACGGTGCAACTACTGAAGGATTTGGTGGTACTTTCGCTACACAAGAAAACTTCCGTATAATGCGTAAAGCCTTAGACGAAGTTGGAGAAGAAGTTGGACGTTACATTAGATTATGTAACTACTGCTCTGGATTGTGTATGCCTGAAATCGCTGTAATGGGTGCTTTGGAAGGGTTAGATGTTATGTTGAATGATGCACTTTATGGTATCTTATTCCGTGATATCAATATGCAAAGAACTCTTATTGACCAATACTTTTCACGTGTAATCAACGGCTTTGCAGGAGTTATAATCAATACAGGAGAAGATAACTATCTAACAACTGCTGATGCTTTTGAACAAGCTCACACAGTGTTAGCTTCTGACCTTATCAACGAACAATTAGCTTTTGCAGCAGGATTGCCAGAAGAACAAATGGGACTTGGTCATGCTTTTGAAATGACACCAGATTTAGAAAACGGATTCCTTTACGAGCTTGCACAAGCACAAATGATAAGAGAAATCTTCCCTAAAGCACCTTTGAAATATATGCCACCAACAAAGTTCATGACAGGAAACATATTCCGTGGACATATTCAAGATGCTTTATTTAATGAAATTGCTATTTGGACAGGACAAGGCTTACAGTTATTAGGAATGATGACAGAAGCAATCCACACTCCATTTATGTCAGATAGATATTTATCAATAGAAAACGCACAATACATATTCCGTAATATGAAAAACATAGGCGATGACTTAGAGTTCAAAAAAGACGGAATAATGCAAACAAGAGCTAAAAAAGTATTGGACGATGCTATTGAGTTATTAGAAAAGATGACAGAAGAAGGATTGTTCAAAGCATTAGAAAAAGGAATCTTTGCGGATATAAAACGTCCGTTTGATGGAGGAAAAGGATTAGCAGGAGTATTCGCAAAAGGAGAACACTACTACAATCCATTTATTGACTTAATGAAAGGAAAAGGAGGACAACAATAATGAGTGGCGGATTATATTCAATGGAAGCCAAGAACTTCGATACAGAACTTGACTTAACCAAAGTAAAACCATACGGAGATACAATGAACGATGGTAAAACTCAATTAAGTTTTACATTACCTGTTCCTTGTGGAGATGAAGCAATAGAAGCTGCAAAACAACTTATGAAAAAGATGGGATTTGAAAACCCACAAGTTGTATATTATAAAGAATTAACAGAAGGCTTTACATTCTTTAACTGTTACGGAAGCACAGTGCATACAGTAGATTACTCTACAATCCATGTTCCAAAAGTAGAATCTAACGTTATGGATATGCACGAAACAGACGAATTTATCAAAGAAAGAATCGGAAGAAAAATCGTAGTAGTAGGAGCATCAACAGGAACAGACGCTCACACAGTAGGAATCGATGCTATCATGAATATGAAAGGCTATGCAGGACACTACGGATTGGAACGCTATGAAATGATAGAAGCTCTAAACATGGGAGCACAAGTATCAAATGAAGAATTTATAGCAAAAGCCATAGAATTGAAAGCCGATGCCCTTTTAGTATCACAAACCGTTACACAAAAAGACGTACACATTCAAAACCTTGTAGAATTGGTTGAAATGTTAGAAGCAGAAGGATTAAGAGACAAAGTAATCCTATGCTGTGGCGGAGCAAGAATCTCACACGAACTTGCAAAAGAATTAGGATACGATGCAGGCTTTGGAATGAACACATACGCTGACGACGTAGCTTCATACGTAGTAGAAGAGTTGGCAAGACGTATGGGAAAATAAAACAAACCAAGAACAAAACAACAAACAAATATGGATAAGAATCAAGTAAGAGAAGTCATAGCAAAGCGAGCAGCTTTGGAACTTCAAGATGGATTCGTAGTAAACTTAGGCATAGGAATACCAACCCTAATACCAAACTACCTAAAACCAGGAGTAAACGTATTACTTCAAAGTGAAAACGGATTGATAGGAATGGATTCAGATGCTAAACCAGGAGAAGAAAACCCAGAATTGATAAACGCAGGCGGTGGATTTATCACAATGATAGACGGAGCCGCAACCTTCGATTCAGCAACTTCATTTGCTTTAATCAGAGGCGGACACGTAGATGCCTCAATCCTTGGAGCAATGCAAGTAGATGAAAACGGCGACTTGGCAAACTGGATGATACCTGGAAAGAAAATCCCAGGAATGGGAGGAGCAATGGACTTGCTTGTAGGAGCAAAAAGAGTAATCCTTGCAATGGAACACACAGCAAAAGGAAATCCAAAAATCCTTAAAAAATGTACATTGCCATTAACAGCAAAAGGTCAAGTAAATATGATAATCACTGAAATGGGCGTTATGGAAATCACACCAAAAGGAATAGTATTGACAGAAATTCACCCAGAATTCACAGTAGAACAAGTTCAAGCCGCAACAGAAGCAGAACTAATCATATCAGAAAACCTAATCCCAATGCAACAATAAAGCATTAAGCATATAAAACTAAAAAGGGAACTAAATCATTTAGTTCCCTTTTTTATTTTTTAAAACAATACCGATAATTCAAAAGCTAAACGACTTATCCTCATTGCATCATACTCTATTTTGTCAATTGGTAAATTCATAGAGTAGTAAGCATTCTTTGTAAGAGGTAAATAATAACAAGCGTTTACTCTTATTTTTCGTTTTGTTGCAATTTCAAAACCTGCTTTCATTACTATTTCGGGAGTAATTGAAGATTTAAAATTCAAAGCATTTAATCCGTTTACATAAGATGCTGTTGGTGTTTCAGAAAAGTTAATTTCTTTTTGTAAAGACACTAACGCATTAACTCCACCTGAGGCAATGAAGTTTACATTCTCAACCATAGGGCAACTGAAATTAGCAATTAAAGGAATATTCAATTGATGCACATTTAGATTTGTATTGCTAACTAACGCATGCTCTGGATATGTTAGATATTCTTTGTAAGATAATCTCGTGTAAAGATAACCTGGTTCAAAAGAAAGAGAAAACGCTCTATTGAAAGCATATTCATATTTAGCAGATACGCCAATTGCAAAAGCATTTGCAAGGTCGAAACTGCCACCAGATAATTCATAACTTCCGGAATAAGCGTATGTTAAAGGAAAAGAACTGAATTGAACACCAAAACCAAAAGAATGATTTTTGTTTACGCTTTGTGCCGATAAACTTACAGCAAACAAAATTGCGATAATTGTTAAAAGTGATTTTTTCATGATATTTAATTTTTTTTATTTCATAATATAATAACCGCCATTTTTTGATGCACCACGAAATTCTATTCGCTTTGTATCAGAAAGAGCCTTTAAGTATCGTTGAATTGTTCTTAAACTTTTTTGTGATATTTCGGCAATGGCAGGAGTGTTGATGCCAGGATTGTTTTTTATGGTATTATATATAAATTCTTCTAAATTTACACCGCCACTTTTATTATTTACACCGCCACTTTTATTATTTACACCGCCATTTGTATTGCTATTTACACCGCCATCGTTCAAAAGACGCAGTAAATCCAACTGAGTAGCAATTATTCTTTCTGCTATAAAATCTACAAAAACATTAGGATTTTTATGCGATATTTCAAGAGATTGAACATATTCGTGTCTTAATATGGCTGGAATAAGTGCTATTGTATATTCACCTCTAATAAGTGCTAAATTAAGTATAAGACGAGCAACTCGCCCATTGCCATCAATAAATGGGTGAATAAACACAAATTTTTGATGAGCAAGTGCAGCAAACTCAGGAGTTGGAATTTTGTGTTCATTGTCATTGAACCATTTTATAAATTTTCTTATATCATCTTCTATCTTTGCAGGTGGCGAAACAGCATATTTACTACCACTAATAAATACAGGGACTGTTCGATAATGCCCTGCTTTTTCGCCATCTATTTTCTCATAAAATAAACGATGAAGTTCAAGAATGTCTGCTTCTTCCAATGGTTTGCTTGCAGAAAGGGTATGAATGTAATCATACGCATGAGCATGTCCTACTGCTTCATATATATCACGTAGAGGCTTGCCTTCAATCGTCAAACCATCTTCTATAACCACCTTAGTTTCTGACTCTGTCAAACTATTTCCTTCAAGGGCATTACTTGAATAAGTAAGACCAATGCGATAATATTCTCTAAGAGATTTTAAAGTCTCTTCGGGAAATGGTCGCAAGGCAATGATTTTGTCTCTAAATTCTTCTGCCTTTTGCAGTAACTTGGATGATATATATTGTTTCATTTTTACGCAGTGCAAATATAAGAAAAATAAATAAACCTACAATTTCTCTTTATCGTCCGCCCATAAGGAAAGATGTTGTCTTGGGGATAAGGCGTTTTAATATATAGTAAAGTCCTAATCCTATGATGATTGTAAGGATTGCCCAAAGAAAATAAAGTACAGTCATTCGTAAATCGGAGGTTGGGGGAATGATTGCAAATAATATATTCTTATATAAAGGTAGTAGGATAGCGTGATGAAGGTATAGGAAAAAGCTTCCTGCTGTTAGGAATTTGTTTTCTTTCCATTTTTCATTTTCAACGAATTTTGCAACCAAGCTAACTACAAATCCCATACCAATTACTACGCTAAGGCGTCTTAAATAAATCCAAAAAGCATAGTCTTTTGCACAAAAGGTTGCTATTACAAACAAAATATAAATCAAGCCTAAAACAAGTGTATGAGATTTAACCAAATCGGTAAAGCATTTCTTGTTAATAGAGAAGAATGCTCCTAAACAGAAGAAGAAAAACGCCTCTGTTTTCCAACAAATATTAGAGTTAATCAACCATAAAACTCCTAAAATCAAAGGAAAGAAAATCCTTAATCTTTTTGTTAGCCAATAAATGATAGGAGTAAAGAGAATAACCCACATCAAATCGCCAATAAACCAAAGTGGATAATTAGAAGGGTGATGAAAACAATTTCCTCCAAAAACTCTTAACCAATCTTTCCAACCAAAACCCTCTCCGATAACAAAACCTCCACTTATAATATTAAAGGCTACAATAAATAATGTATTCCATATTAAATAAGGAATAAGCAATGATTTAATCCTCTTTTTCAATTTATTTAAATAGGTGTTAAAAGAAAAATCACTTGTTTTGTAGAAGAAAAGAAATCCCGAACAAACAAAGAATAAAGGTACTGCAATTCGTGCTATGATGTTAGAAAAAATAAATCTCGTACTCTCATAGCAAACGAAGTCTTCGTTTGAGTTAGGGAGTTGAGTGTGAATTAAAATCACACCGACAATCAATGGAAATCTTAAAAAAGAAATCACCTTTGATTGTAAAGACTCGTTAGAGATTTGTTGCATACTTTAAAATTTAAGTTTGCAAGTATAAGAAAAAAGAAAATAAATGAAAGTATTTTTAAAATTTTTCTTAGCTTTAATTTTATTTTTCTTTGAAAAAATTTTATTTTTCTTTGCTTTATTTTGCGTTTTCTTTGAAAAAAGATGAGTGAATATCAAAAAATAACGTATATTTGCAAACTTAAAGAATTTAATTTTTTATTTAATAATCCAATATTTTAAATATAGTAATATGAAAAAAGGATGTAGATACGGTACTCACCGTGTGATTGAACCAAAAGGAGTGTTGCCTCAACCAGCAAACAAGGTAGATAACAATATGGACGAAATTTATGATAATGAAATCCTTATTGATGTTCAAACTTTAAACATTGACTCTGCTTCATTTACTCAAATTGAAGAACAAGCAAAAGGCGACAAAGAAGAAATCGCAAAGATAATGATGTCTATCGTTGAAAAACAAGGAAAACATCGTAATCCTGTAACTGGTTCTGGTGGTATGTTACTTGGAACAGTTGAAAAAATAGGTGATGCTTTAATTGGAAAAACTGATTTAAAAGTTGGTGATAAAATAGCTACTTTGGTTTCTTTATCATTAACTCCACTTCGTATAGACAAAATCAAAGATATTCGTCCTGATATAGACCAAGTAGATATAGATGGTAAAGCTATTTTATTTGAATCAGGAATTTACGCAAAAATACCTGCTGACTTACCTGAAAACTTAGCTTTATCTGCATTAGACGTTGCAGGAGCTCCTGCTCAAACTGCAAAACTTGTTAAACCAGGTGATACAGTTGTTATCATTGGAGCAGGTGGAAAATCTGGTATGCTTTGCTGCTACGAAGCTAAAAAACGTGCTGGCGTAACAGGTAAAGTAATCGGAATATGCCACAGCGAACGTTCTACAAAACGTATGATGGATTTAGGATTCTGTGATGAAGTATTCTCAGCAGATGCTACTCAACCAGTTCCTGTAATGAAGAAAATAGAAGAATTAACTAACGGACAAATGGCAGATGTTTGTATCAACAACGTAAATATCCCTGATACAGAAATGACATCTATCCTTGTTACTAAAAACACAGGAGTTGTTTACTTCTTCTCTATGGCAACTTCATTCACAAAAGCAGCCTTAGGAGCAGAAGGAGTTGGTTCTGACGTTACAATGATAGTAGGAAACGGATATACAAAAGGACACGCTGAAATCACTCTTCAAGAATTAAGAGAATGTGAAGCGTTGAGAAAAATATTCACAGAACTATACGCTTAATTTTAAATATAAAAAACGATGCAAGTTAATAGACGTCAAGAGTTGTTTCCAAACGTATCGGACGAACAATGGTTCGATTGGAAATGGCAAGTTAAAAATCGTATAGAAACCTTAGAAGACTTAAAGAAATATATCTCTTTAACTAAGGAAGAAGAGGAAGGAGTTGCCAATGCTTTAAAAACATTAAGAATGGCAATCACTCCATACTATCTATGTTTGATTGATGTAAACAATCCAAATGACCCTGTTCGCCGTCAAGCAATTCCAACAGGAGCAGAATTACATCAAGCTGACGCAGACTTACTTGACCCTCTTCACGAAGACGAAGATTCACCAGCACCAGGACTTACTCACCGTTACCCAGATAGAGTATTGTTCCTTATAACAGATATGTGTTCTATGTATTGTCGTCATTGTACTCGTAGAAGATTTGCAGGACAAAACGACTGTGAATCAACACAAGACAGAATAGACAAATGTATAGAATATATAGCAAAAACTCCACAAGTAAGAGACGTATTACTTTCAGGAGGAGATGCACTTATGGTGAACGATAAGATGTTAGAATCAATTATTCAACGTCTTAGAGCAATCCCACACGTAGAAATCATTAGAATTGGTTCTCGTACACCGGTTGTATGTCCGATGAGAATAACTGATGATTTGGTAAATATGTTGAAGAAGTATCACCCAATATGGTTAAATACTCACTTCAATCACCCTAATGAATGTACTCCAGAAGCAAAAGCAGCATGCGAACGCTTAGCAAATGCAGGTATTCCATTAGGTAACCAATCAGTTCTTTTAAGAGGAGTAAACGATGATGTAAGAGTATTCAAAAAACTTGTACACGAATTAGTTAAAATGAGAGTACGTCCTTACTACATCTATCAATGCGACCTTTCTATGGGATTGGAACACTTCCGTACACCTGTATCAAAAGGTATTGAAATCATAGAAAACCTTCGTGGACATACATCAGGCTATGCAGTACCTACATTCGTAGTAGATGCACCAGGAGGAGGCGGAAAGACTCCTGTAATGCCACAATATGTAGTTTCTCAATCACCAAACAGAGTAGTGTTAAGAAACTTTGAAGGAGTGATAACAACATACACAGAACCTGAAAACTACATACCAGGTGAATGTGATGTAGATTTCTTAAAAGGAACTGAAATCAAAAATGATGGAGTTGCTTCTTTATTACAAGGAGAAAAACTATCATTAGAGCCATCACATCTTGCACGCCACGAAAGAGTGAAAAAGAACTAAATAAATCCTTGAAGGAATGCCTTTTATTGAGGAAGTTCTAAAATACAAAAGCATTTCCTTCGTAGGAATGGAAAAAAATGCGGGGAAGACTCAAAC
>CALCUN010000211.1 GCA_937906975.1 uncultured Bacteroidales bacterium | reverse complement strand
GTAAAGGCTGCGGACGACAAGATAGACAATTGAACACATACGATTGGCTTGCCGATATTCCCGGTAATGCAGAAGAACAAGAAATCGTAGAAGTTCAATTCAAGAATACTAGAAAAGGCTTCTACAAGAACAGCAATAAGCTCAAATTAGCCAAAGGAGACATTGTTGCCGTTGAAGCAAGTCCAGGACATGACATCGGTGTAGTTACACTGACAGGCAGACTTGTCCCCCTACAAATGAGAAAAGCCAACCTAAAACCAGACGTAGAGATCAAGCGTATTTACAGAAAGGTTAAGCCTGTCGACATGGAGAAATATGAAGAAGCCAAGGCTAAAGAGCACGATACAATGATTCGTTCCCGCCAAATCGCCCTAAGCCTGAATCTGAACATGAAGATTGGAGACGTAGAGTATCAAGGAGATGGTAATAAAGCTATCTTCTATTATATTGCGGATGAACGTGTGGATTTCCGCCAACTCATTAAAGTTTTGGCTGAAGTATTCCGTGTACGTATTGAGATGAAGCAAATCGGCGCTCGCCAAGAAGCTGGCCGTATTGGTGGAATTGGCCCTTGTGGTCGCGAATTGTGCTGCGCTACCTGGATGACCAATTTTGTATCTGTATCAACAAGTGCAGCACGCTACCAAGATATTTCATTGAATCCTCAAAAGTTAGCTGGGCAATGCGCCAAGTTAAAGTGTTGTTTGAATTATGAAGTAGATGTTTATGTAGAATCCCAAAAACGTTTACCAAGCAAAGAAGTTACTCTGGAAACAACAGAAGGAACCTATTATTTCTTCAAAGCCGATATACTAAAAGGTCTTATTACTTATTCTACCGACAAGAACTTCATGGCTAATGCCGTTACTATTACATCCCGCAATGCCTTTGAAATCATCAACATGAACAAGCGAGGTGAAAAGCCAGAAAACTTGGTTGACGTTAATAGCAGCACATCGCAAAAGACATTCGACTTGGTAGAACAAGAAAGTTTGACACGCTTTGATAAACGCAAGAACAACAACACTCGCAAAAAGAAGAAAAAAGTAACTCCTCCAAACAAAGAAGGCGTTAAAGAGGAAAGCAAACCAAACACACCAAACAAAGAGAACAAACCCCAAAACAATGAGCCTAAGTTGAAAGAGAACACCCTAAATACAGATAAAAAAGAAGGTGACAATCGCAACAAGGTCGAAAAAGGGCGTAACAACAAACATCATAACAGAAAACCGAACGGTCCTCGCGAGAAGCGTACAGAAGCTCCGTCGGAAAAACAAGTTAAAAAAGGTGTCAATGAAAATGCACAACCTCAAGACTAATCGGACGGTTTACGTATTATTAGTTCTCCTGTTGGCTATTACAGCTTGTCAGAATAACACATATTATCATTCTTACCAGTCTGCCTCTACTGCAGGCTGGCATAAGAATGATACTCTCGTGTATTCTCTCTCCACCCCCATCAACTCATTGGATTATGATTACGAAATAGGAATTCGTCATAAAGACACTTATAAATATCGAGACCTTTGGTTGACTATCAACCAAGATACTCTCCATTTGTATTTAGCCGATTCTATTGGAAATTGGCAAGGAAAAGGAATTGGCAATACCAAACAATTAACACTTCCATGGGAAAATAACCAATCATCCCAAGACTCCATTGACGAATTTCGCATTGTACACATCATGAAAGATAGTATTCTTCCTGATATTTTGGATATCGGATTACAAATTAAAAGACATCCTTAACGGATACTTCTACCAGCATCCATTCGGAGAAAAACAAACAACAAGATAGTAAATCCCCACAAAGAAGAGCCACCATAACTAAATAAAGGCAAAGGAATACCAATTACTGGAGTAAGCCCCAATACCATACCGATATTAATAAACAGGTGGAAAAAGAAAATACTCAAAACACAATACCCGTAAACACGGACAAAACGAGAATGCTGCCGTTCCGAAAGGGCAATCAATCGTAATATCAGTAACATAAAAAGACATAGAACGATAGCAGCGCCTAAAAATCCTTGCTCTTCACCAACCGTACAGAAAATAAAATCCGTATCTTGCTCTGGAACATATTTCAACTTCGTTTGAGTACCATTCAAGAAACCTTTTCCCAATAGGCCTCCAGAACCAATAGCAATCTTACTTTGATTCACATTATAACCTGCACCTGCCAAGTCTTCTTCCATTCCTAATAAAACCTCTATACGAATACGCTGGTGAGGTTGCAATACATTCTCAAACACATAGTCTGCGGAATAGAGGAAAGCAACCGAACTGACAGCAAACAATGCAATATAGAAATAATTCATGATTCTCTCATGAAAAGAGAGGTACAACAGATATACAAGAAGACCTACAAATTCTATATACAAGAAATAAATCAGATTAAACGGAATAACATACAACGAAAAAAGCAAAGCCAATACAATGCTTCCTCCTCCATATAGAAGAATATTTCTAACGACTCCTTGCTTATGGCAATAAGCATGCACCAACGACGCACAAAGAAATGTTATCAAAGTTAGCACTGCAAATTCACCTAAAGGTGTACATTCATCGGGCATAATATCTTGTCCAAAGCGAATCCCAACCACAAAATAGACGACCGCACTAATCCCTGCAAACAATATAGAACCAGGCATTCCTTCTCTATAGAGCATTAAGAAGAAAGCTAAATAAACCAATGCCGAACCTGTTTCCCGCTGCAATATAATCAAGACCATTGGCAAAAGAATCATAAAGAAAACAGGAATGGACGTTTTCAGCTTATTCATAGTAAAGCCGTTGGCACTAACAAATTTTGCCAAAGCCAACGCTGTAGCGAATTTTGCAAACTCAGCAGGCTGCAAACTTACTGGTCCCAACTTTATCCAAGAATATGATCCTTTGATATCTTCTGCTAAAAATGGGGTAACAAACAACAACAGCATCATTAATGCATAAAAG
>CALCUN010000210.1 GCA_937906975.1 uncultured Bacteroidales bacterium | reverse complement strand
TAAATGTTAAGTCGTCATTTCTTACGTGTAAAAGTTCTGCAACTGTTATATGCTAACAAAATGTGTGGTAACATCTCTTTGGATATTGCAGAAAAAGAATTAATTAAAAGTATTTCAGAAACCTATGATTTAGAAGTGTATCTTTATTCCGCTCTTTTGGAAATTAGAGATATTGCAGAGAATCAAATAGAGGATGCAAAAGGAAAGTTTTTCCCAACAGAGGAGGAAAAGAATCCTAATATGCGTTTTGTTAATAATGAATTGTTTAGACAATTGTCTGAAAACATAGAATTAACAAAAGCTATTGAAAATTTAAAAATAAATTGGAGCGAACAAAAAGACCTTTTAAAAAGGGTTTTAAATAGATTCAAGGCTTCTAATTCCTATAAGGAATATATGATTAAGCCTGATTTAACCTACGATGATGACAAAAAAGTGGTAATTCAACTTCTAAAGAATTATCTTCTAAAAAATGAAAATTTCCTTGATTATCTTGCCGAATTAAAACTTTATTGGGAAAGTGATTTTCAATTCATCGGCCTATCATTTTTAAAGTTCCTAAAAGAATTTAAGCAAAACGATACTTGCGCAAAGGTTATTGTGAAATCTTTTAGCGAAGAAGAAAGAGAATCAAAAGAGTTTGCCCTTGACATTTTCCGTAAATGTGTTACTCATTTCGATGAATTTGATTATTTATTTGAGAAACACATTGAGAATTGGGACATTGAAAGACTAGCTTTTTTAGATTTGATTATAATAAAGATGGGAATTGTTGAGTTAGTATATTGTCCAGAAATTCCTGTGAGAGTTACTCTTAATGAATACATTGAAATGGCAAAAGAATTTTCGACAGATAGAAGTAAGTTGTTTGTAAACGGTTTGTTGGATAAGTTTTTGGTTGATTTAAGAGTAGCGGGAAAAATTAGAAAATTAGAAAACGAAGAAGTTGAATCAGAAAACTAATGAAAAAGTTTAATTTAATAGCATTATTTTTTTTATCCTTGACTTTATTTTCAATGGTTTCTTGTAAGAAATCCTCTGATGAGAAACAAATTGACGCCTCTGTTGTGGAAAACATGACAGAAATCAAGTTTGAGAAAACGGTTTTGGATTTTAAGTTAGTAGATGCAGGAGAGGTGGTGCAAGGTAGCTTTATGTTTACAAACGATGGTAAATATCCTTTGGTGATTTACGATGTAAGTACAACATGTGGTTGCACTGTGGCTGACTATCCGAAAGGCGAAATCGCACCTGGTGAGCAAGGAATGATTTCTGTAAGATATGATTCTGAGGGTTCTTCAGGAATGAGAATAACAAAAGAAATCACAGTAAACGCAAACACTACGCCAGCAAAGACAAAACTTAAAATAATGGCAGATGTACGTTAGAAATTAATTATAAACTAAAACAAATAAAAGACAAAAGACATGAACTTAATGAACATTTTAATGATGGCGAGCTCTCAACAAGGTGGAGGCGCAGGAAGCAGTATAATAATGATTATACTAATGATTGCAATCTTCTATTTCTTTATGATTCGTCCACAACAAAAACGTCAAAAAGAAGAAAAGAAGTTTAGAGATTCGCTTCAAAAAGGACAACAAATAGTAACAATAGGAGGAATGCACGGAAAGGTTGTAGAGGTTAAAGAAACAACTGTTGTTATTGAAGTTGCACACGATGTAAGAATAGAAATGGAAAAAGCATCGATTGCAATGACTGTTGCAAATCAACAAAAATAAAATTCAATCAAAAGAAGAGTTAAGCGTCCGTTTATTTCAAGTAAAGGACGCTTAATTTTTTGTTTTAAGACTATTTATGAAAGAGAATAGTTTTTTACTTTTCTTTAAAAACATTCTGAAATCAACCAAGTTCAGAGCGGTTTGCATGTGTCTTTTTTTTAGTTTTATACTTTGGCTATTCATTTCATTTTCCGATTATAGACAACATGAGTTTGAAGTTTTAGTTCAATTTGAAAACACAATAAAACCAGAGGAGAAATACACAACAAAAGATAGTATTATCACAGCAAGTGTTAAGGCAACAGGGTTTAATTTTATTTTCAAGGGAGGTTACAATAAGAAAAAAAGCATTTTGCATTTTGATGTAAACAACCTTCCAATCAATCGTTCAAAAGGAGAGATGAAACTCTCTTCCGATTTATTGAAATCACATATTGGAGAATTTTTAAACATGAAAGATATGGATATTTCTTTATCTCCCGACACCATAGTATTGAATTGGGAAAAGAAATATTCAAAACTTGTGCCCGTTGTTAATGCAACTAAATTTGAAACTAAAAATTCATATAGAATAATAAAAGAGCCACAATTACTTATTGATGAAGTAAAGATTGAGGGCGAATTAAATTTGTTAAACAACATAGATACACTCTACACCAACGATATTACAATTTCCAATATCGATAAAAATCACGTAAATTTAATACCTTTAAAGATAGAAAAACAACATAAAGAATTGTTTTTCCAAACAAAAAATATTCCTATTAAGATTGAAGTTGAACAAGTTACAGAAAACACAGTAGAATTACCTGTAAATATTGTAAAAGAAGGAATAGATGAAAACATTAAGGTATTTCCTACAAAGGTGAGCGTAAAATACAGATTACCGATAAAGGAATATAAAAATATTGACCCAAATAATTTTTACATCTACGTTTTATGCACAGAAGATGTAGCAAATCAAAAGAAATTAAGAGTAAAATACTCTAATATCCCTAACAATGTAGAGATTTTAGAGATAAATCCACCAAGACTTAACTATTTAATACTAAATAAATAGGCGTTTTTATATGAGAAGTAAAAAGATTTGTATCCTAACACAGCCTTTATGGTGCAATTATGGTTGTTTATTACAAGCCTATGCACTACAAAAATGTTTAAAAGCATTGAATTACGAAGTAGTAACCGATGAATACCCACGTAGATTTCTTAGCTTTTCAGAGAAACTCTTAGACAAATCCAAAAGAATGGTAGCCTACCATCTTTTAGGACGAAAAACCGTCAATCCAAATCCGTTTTATCCAACAGAAGAATCGTGGAAAAGAATTTGTAGTAACACTTCAAAATTCATAAAGCAAAGAATTGATACAGTGGACTTTTTCAATGGAGAAACTTTTCCAACAAAGGAAATGATTTCTCGTTTTGACACCTTTATAATTGGCTCAGATCAAGTGTGGAGAGACTCATATTCAAGAGTAGAAACATACTTTGGAGATTTTTTACAAACAGAGGATAAAAAGATATTCTCATACGCCGCTTCGTTTGGGCTAAATACTTGGCAATTTGACGAGGAAAGAACCTCAAAACTAAAAGAACTAATAAAGAAATTTAGAGCCGTTTCGGTAAGAGAAAAAGATGCGGTAGAATTATGCGAAAAGAATTTAGAAACAAAAGCACAATGGGTTTTAGACCCTACATTGCTTTTGTCAAAAGAGGATTATATCGCTTTATTTAGTGATAATTTCACAGAGAAAAGCGAAGGAAACTTAATGACCTATATACTTGATTCTACGGAAGAAAAACAAGAAATATTAAAAATCGTTGAAAACGAAAAGAAATTGAAATCATTTTCCGTGATGGCAAAGGAAAACGAGGAATTTCCTGCTGTTGAAAAATGGTTAAGAGGATTTTATGATGCAAAATTCGTATTAACCGATAGTTTTCACGGAATGGTGTTTTCCATTATCTTTGAAAAACCTTTCTTGGTTGTGCTAAACAAAAAAAGAGGTAGTTCAAGATTTCTTTCTTTGCTTACAAGCTTAGGCTTAGAAGAAAGATTGATTGAGGGAATGGAGGATTTTAACAAAGATTTGCTTTTCAAGGATATTGATTACGAAAAATTAAGAAAAAAACTCTTTGAATTAGTTGATAAAAGTAAGGGATTTTTGATTGATTGCTTAGAAAAATAAGTTATGAAATTTAGCATTGTTATACCACTTTATAATAAAAGAAATAGTTTAAGAGATTGTATTGAAAGCGTTCTTAATCAATCTTATGAGGACTTTGAATTAATTGTGGTAGATGATGGTAGTACCGATGGGAGTGCGGAGATTGTAAGAGAGTTTTCCGATGAAAGAATACGCCTTGTTGAAAAAGAAAATGGAGGTGTTAGCTCTGCTCGTAACTTAGGGGTGAAATTAGCAAAAAATCCTTGGATTGCTTTTTTAGATGGTGATGATATTTGGGCTAAATGGCATTTAGAAACAATGGCTTGTTTATCTGAAAGCGAGCCTTTAGCTTTGGTGTTGTCTTCTTCTTTGGATAGTTTTTTTGACTCTAAGGGTGTGGAGGAGAAAATAAAGAATGCAAACAAAGAGTTTAATCATTATTTAATCAAAGACTTACATGCCGATTGGTTAGCAAAGAAACAAGTCATTTCTTCTTCCTCTGCCGTTGTACATATTTCGTGTTTTGCAAGAGTTGGCTATCTTCGTGAGGATTTAATCAAGGGAGAGGATACTAATTTTTGGGCAAGGCTATTTGAATGTTTCACTTTTGCAAAGACCGATATGGTAACGGCATTTTATAGACAAGAAAGCCTTGATGGAAATGCGTCAAGAAGGGTAAATTCTGTAAAAAAATATGAAGTTTACTACTTTAAACCTCAATGGTTTAATTGGAATAGCAAAACTCGCTACCAATTTCATGTAATTTATGGGTATTTAAAACATTTTATCTATTACAAGCAACCAAAGAATCTTCTTTTGCTTATGCTTAGATACAATTTTGGATTATTTGTTGTTCTATTTCAGCGATTTGTTCATATTTTCCAAGGTCTCTCCAAAAGACATTCTCATGCTTAAAGGCAAGTAAATCATTTGTTTTAGAAAGTTCTAAATAGTGATTAATGATTGGGAATTTGTCTTCTTTTGGCATTAATTCCAAAACCTCAGGTTTTATTATGTGAATACCACTAAATGCTAAGGGCATTAGTGAGGTGTTTTGTCTTGTTATGATTTGTTGATTGGTTTGAGTGTTTTGCCAACCCGAAAGCAAGTTTTCTTGATTGAAAAGCAATTGTCTGCTACTTTTTCTTTCGCTTACTGCCAAAATTGCTAAGGCATTGCTTTTGTTTAACTCCTCTTGCATTGCAAGTATATCGATTTGAGAAATTATATCTACGTTATGAATCAATATATTCTCTTTTAATGAGAAGTATTTTTTAGCATTTTTTAATCCTCCGCCTGTATCTAAAAGCACCTCTTCTTTGCTGAGAATTATCTCTAAGGGAAAATTATTTTTTTCTAAGGAAAAATATTTTTTTTCTAAGAAAAATTCAATTTTTTCTAAGAAATGATGAGCGTTTATCACAACCCTTTTACAGCCTATTTTTACAAGGTTTTCTAAACAACGTTCAAGGAGTGTTTTACCCGCTATTTCAACCAAGGCTTTGGGCTTATCTTTTGTTAGGGGATAGAGCCTTGTGCCAAGTCCTGCGGCAAATATCATTGCTTCCATAGTTTATTATTTTTTTGTTATTTCATATTCTATGCGAACATGATAAATGCTTTGTAATTTCTTCTTTAAAAGGTCTTTTATCTTATCCACGTCCTTGAAGGTAATGTCGGAATTGGAGAATTGTTCATCTGCCATTTGTGAGGCTATGATATTATCTACCAATTTACCGATTTCACTTTCGGAATGATTTTTTAGTGAACGAGAGGCTGCCTCTACAGCATCTACCATCATAACAACGGCTGTTTCTCTCGAAAATGGTCGTGGTCCTTTATAGGTAAATATTGATGAATCTATTGGTTTATCTGGGTTTTCTGCCACATATCTATTGTAGAAATACTTTGTTTTGCTTGTTCCGTGGTGTGTGCGAATGAAATCTATAATTGATTCTGGAAGTTTGTGTTTATAAGCAAGTTTAACTCCGTTTATAACGTGAGAAATAATGGCTTGTGCTGATTCTTCGTATGTTATTTCGCTATGAGGATTAAACCCTGTGTTTTGATTTTCTATAAAAAACATTGGGAAAGTAAGTTTTCCTATGTCGTGATGCAAAGCTCCTGCTCTTACAAGCATGGCATTTCCTCCAATTTCTAAGATTAAATCTTCTGCTATATTAGCAACTTGTATGCAGTGTTGGAATGTACCAGGTGCTTTTACGGATAATTCTCTTAATATTTTGCTATTTGTGTTGGTGTATTCAATTATTGAATAGTCGCTTATGAGTCCAAAAAGTTTTTCAAGTATATAAATAAATGGTATTGCAAACATTATCATTATTGAATTGAGAGCAAACATCAATATCATATTTACATCTATTGAGGTAAGTTCTATGTTTTGCATTAGGTTGTTTGCAATATAGATTAAGGCGTAGGTTAAAAAGATTATCAAAGAGGTAAGTAAAAATATTGAACGTTTTTTTGAACTTTCTGCCGTTACAATTGTCATTATTCCAGCGATTAGTTGATAAAAAACATATTCAAAACTATTAGGAACGGCAAATCCTATTGTGATTATAGAAACTAAAAAGACGTATAGCGAGGTTTTTGTGTCAAAAAAGGTCTTTATAACTATCGGAACAATACAAACCGGTACGGCATATATGTATTTTGGATTTATGTTAATGATAAATGCCATTACACAGCAGATAAATAAAACGACAAAGAAGATTAATAACACTTTTCTATCGTTTGGAAATATATCTGGGCGGTTGTGATTAATAAAAAGCATCATTGCTAAAAGGGTAATGCACACAAGGATAAATCTTCCTAAAAGAATGGTTAGGTGATTGGCCTTTTCTACGTCATTTCCTTCACATGCGTATTTGAAAGAAAGTAATATTTGATTTTTTTCACCACTTATTTGTTCTCCCTTTGCAATAATTTGTTCTCCTTGACTAATTAAGCCTTTGTTAAGAGTGATTTCTTTTATTTTTGTTTGTAATATGTCGTTTGTTGTTTGTTCATCATAGATTAAATTGGCGTGTAAAGCCTTTAATATATCCTCATTTTTTGTGATTTTTAAGAGTTGTTCTTTGGCTTGTTGTAGATCTAATATTTCTTCTGGCTCATATTCTTTTGCAATGTTGTTTTCTATTACGATTAGTTGAGATTCATTTTGTAGTAATTCATGTTTTTGTACTACGCCTATGGTGTAGATTTTTTCTACTTGTTTTTTTAGTTGTTGTTTTTCGTAGTTAGAAAGGTTTTTCGCCTCAAGAATTTTTGAATATATGCTATCTTCTAATTTATTGTCTTTCTTGTAGTATGGAACTCGGTTTTTTTCTATTTGTTTTCTTTCCTCTGAAAGTTCTTTTTCGGTTTTTAAAATAGGAAAATCAATAGGGGATATAAGGGTTTCGTGTCTCCATTGTGTGCCTTGTGTAAATTCATATTTGAATACGGATTTATTTGGAAAGGCTATGACAATGATAATGGCAGTTACAAGCACTTGTAAACTACGTTTTAGTATCATTATCGTATTGTGTCTTTTTATGCTATTCATATTTTGTTTTGTTTTAATCGTTTTGTAAGGGCTGTGCAAAATATAAAGTCATTGAGTTCTTGATTGTCGGTATTTAGTATGTTTTCCGAATTTCCTTTCCACCATAGTTGCCCTTGATGTATGTAGTTTATGTTTTCTCCAATCTCCATCACACTATTCATATCGTGTGTATTGACTATGGTTGTTATGTTGTATTCGTGTGTGATTTCTTTTATGAGTTGGTCTATCACTATTGAGGTTTGAGGGTCTAAGCCTGAGTTTGGCTCATCGCAAAAAAGGTATTTTGGTTGTGTTGCTATCGCTCTTGCTATAGCTACACGTTTTTGCATTCCTCCACTTAACTCTGAGGGAAATTGTTTATTGATTCCTTTTAGGTTTACTCTCTCTAAACAAAATTCTACTCGCTTTTTCATTGTTTTTATATCGGAGCATTGGAACATTCTTAAAGGAAACATTATGTTTTCTTCAATATTCATTGAGTCGAAAAGCGCTCCTCCTTGAAAAAGCATGCCTATGTCTTTGCGAAGATTGATTTTTTCTTTTTTGTTTAAGTGTCTTAATACTCTATCGTCAAAATATATATATCCTTCATCGGGTGTGTAAAGCGAAACAAGGCATTTCATAAGCACAGTCTTACCACTTCCACTTTTTCCTATGATAAGATTGCATTTACCTGTCTCAAATTCGGTGTTGATGTTATGTAAAATTTTCTTTTCTCCAAAGTATTTAGATACATTCTCTACTCTAATCATATTGGTTAGTGTTTTTACATAAATAGATTGGTAATTATTAAATCAAATATCATAATTACGATACTGCTTTGCACAACTGCTTTTGTAGATTGTATGCCTACCTCTACCGAACCTCCTTTTAGAGTGAAGCCTCTATAAGATGCTATGGTGGAAATAATGATTGAATAAACAAATACTTTTACAATGGCAAATATTACGTCCATATTTGTGTATTCTAAGCGTAATCCATCAATGTATGCCGCCATTGAGAGTGAGCCTATTGAGAGTGCTCCAACCGCTCCTCCTAAAATGGAAACAAATATACTCATTATAATTAGTAAAGGAAAGGTTATCATGCAGGCTATTATCTTTGGTAGAATTAAATAGGAGGGTGTGTTTACTCCCATCACTTCTAAGGCATCTATTTGTTCGGTTATTTTTTGTGTTCCAAGCTCTGAGGTTATCTTTGAAGCACATTTACCTGCTAAGATAAGAGAAATAATTGTTGGAGAGAACTCTAACATCATTGTTTTACGTGCAGAATAGCCATAAATCCAATCTGGATAGATTGGGTTTTGAAGATTGATTAATAGTTGTATAACTACGGCTGCTCCAACAAAGACCGAAACCAAAAAAACTATAAGGATAGAGTCTATACCTAAGGTTTGAATTTCAAATAAAAGCTTCCTTTTGAATATGTGCATATTTTGAGGCCAACGAAAGGCTTCTTTCATTAACAAAAGATATGCTCCAAAATCTTCAAAAAAGTATTTTATCTTTTTCACTCTTTTGTTTGTTATTTTAATGTTATGCTTATTTGTTTTTCTTTATTGAGTGTGATTAGTATTTTAGTCTTTTCACTATCTTGATTAGCCAATAATATATCGGATAGTTTGTCCTCTATTAGGTTTTGAATAGCTCTTCTTATTGGTCTTGCTCCATAATGAAGGTCTTTCAAGGTAGATATGATATGTTCTTTGACTGCTTTCTTTACTTCTAAGTTCAAATTTAGTAATTCTACTCTCTTTCTTAGTTTGTTTAGTTCTAAGTCTATGATTTGTATTAGATGGTCGTTTGTTAGCGAGTTGAAGTAAATCATTTCGTCTATTCTATTTAAGAACTCTGGCGAAAAGGTTTGGTTTAGGTCTTTATCTATTATGTTTTGTTCTGCTATGTTTTGATTTTCTATAACAGCACTTGTTGAAAAGCCAACTCCTGTTCCAAAGTCTTTTAGTTTTCTACTTCCAACATTAGAAGTCATTATGATAATGGTGTTTTTAAAGTCTATCTTCCTACCTGCTGAATCGGTTAATTGACCCTCATCAAGGATTTGAAGAAGTAGGTTATAGACATCTTCGTGTGCTTTTTCTATTTCGTCAAAAAGCACAATGGAGTAGGGGTGATGTCTTACTTTTTCTGTCAATTGTCCTGCTTGTTCATAGCCTACATATCCTGGAGGTGAGCCAATGAGTTTGGAAACACTATATTTTTCCATGTATTCGCTCATATCTATACGGATAAAGTTGTCCTCTGAATCAAAAAGATATTTTGCCATTTCTTTTGCTAAGAGTGTTTTTCCAACTCCTGTAGGTCCTACAAACATAAACGAACTAATAGGACGGAAAGGGTCTTTTAATCCTACTCTTGCTCGCTTAATTGCTTTTGAAACCTTTTCAACCGCTTTTTCTTGTCCAATAACAATGGTTTTTAATCTTTCTTCCATCATAAGCAACTTTTGAGTTTCGTCTTTGTTTACTTTCTCTACGCTAACTCCGCTTATGAGTGAAATTGTGGTTGCTATATCTTCTTCTGTTATTTCTACGGGATTATTCATCATAGTTTGCTCCCATAGTTTTTCTTCTTCTAAATATTGTTCTCTTAGGCTATCTATTTGTTTTAGTATTTGACTTCTTCTTTCAAAAGCTCGTTGTTGAGAAGTTTCTTTTAGTTCTTCTTTTGCTAAATTTATGCTATGTTGTATTTGGGTTAGTTTATCTGAAATTTTAATGGATTTTACGTGTTTTGAAGCACCTGTTTCGTCCATTACATCTATGGCTTTGTCTGGCAAAAGTCTATCTGTGATATATCTTTGTGAAAGTGATACGCATGCCTCTAAGGCTTTGTCTGTGTATTTCACTTTATGATATTCTTCGTATTTGTGTTTTATGTTTTTTAGTATGTTTAGTGCCTCTGCATCTGAGGTTGGCTCAATGAATATCTTTTGAAATCTTCTCTCTAACGCACCATCTGATTCTATATACTTTCTATATTCCTCTATTGTGGTAGCTCCAATACATTGTATTTCACCTCGTGCAAGCGCTGGCTTGAATATGTTTGAAGCATCTAAGCCTCCTTCTGAGTTTCCTGCACCTGCTATTGTGTGTATTTCGTCTATGAAAAGAATTATATTACGATTTCTTTCTAATTCGGAGATTAAGCCCTTTATTCTTTCTTCAAATTGTCCTCTATATTTAGTTCCCGCAACCACCAAGGCTAAATCTAATGTGTAAATAGTCTTTTTCAATAGGGTATAAGGCACATCTGCATTTGCTATCTTGATTGCAAGTCCCTCTGCTATGCTAGATTTTCCAACGCCTGGCTCTCCAATTAGGATTGGATTATTTTTCTTTCTTCTACTTAGGATTTGACAAATTCTATCTATTTCTTTTTCTCTTCCAACAACGGGATCAAGTAATTTATTCTTTGCTGCCTCTGTTAAATTCTTACCAAAACTATCTAAGAAAGGAGTTTCTGTTGTTTTTGTCTTTTCTTCCTTTTCCTCTGAGGAAAGATTTATTGTTTTCATTGATGGATTTTCGTCCGATAGCATAATATCGTGAAAGAACTCTTCAATATTATTTATCAATTCTTTCTTTGAAAATACATCATTTACTTCTTTTGTAGTAACTTTAATAGTTATGCCACCCTCATTCAAGGGTTTGTTTATGTTTGTTTTGTTTATGCCATATTGTTTTAAGATTTCTGCCGCTTGGTTACCACTTTTGAAAAACATTCCAAGCAAAAGATGAAAAGTACCTACGGAATTATTGCTTAGTTTCATAGCCTCTATATTTGCGGCTTTGATTACTAAATCACAATCCTCTGAAAACGAAATTTCATCTGGTGCTTCGTAAGCATTTTCTTCGATACTATTGCGTAAAACAGAGTTTTCTAAATCTCTTTTTAATTGAGAAATATCCTCACATAATTGATTTATGATATTTGCCGCCTTACATTGTGGCAATCTCAACATTGCAAGAACAAGATGCTCCGTTTCTATATATTGATTTCTTAATCTTATAGCCTCACCTCTTGAATTTTCAATAACTTTTTGTGCGTTTGCTGTCCATTTACGTTGCATAGTAAGAGTATGTCTTTGATTTAAAAAATTATTCTTCGAGATTAAAAAATTATTTTACGATATTAATGGAATTAAATTAGCAACTATCAATTTAACACTCATTGCCAATAATATAACTCCAAAGAATTTTCTTAAAATATAAATACCACCTTTTCCAAGTATGCGTTCTACCCATTGCACCTTTGAGATAACAAACCAAACAAATAGCATATTTAAAGCAATTGCAATAATTATATTGATAGTTTCGCATTCTGCTCTAAGAGATAACACGGTTGTCATAGCACCTGCCCCTGCAATAAGAGGGAATACCAATGGTACTATTGTGGAGTTTTCAGTTGGTCCATCGTTTTTAAACAGTTCCACATTAAATGTCATTTCTATTGCAATGGCAATAAGGATTATCGCACCCGCTATTGCAAAGGAGTGAACATCTACGTGAAAGAATTTCAAAACTGCCTCTCCAACAAAAAGGAAAACAAGCATTAGTGCAAAGGATATTAAAGCGGCTTTTCCTGCTTGAATCTTTTTTGATTTACTTCTAAGGTCTATTATAACAGGTACAGAGCCTGTAATATCTATTACCGCAAATAACACCATAAAGGCGGTTAATATTTCTGTGAAATTTATTCCCATATCTTTTTATCTTTATTGCATAAATACAAATTGAACAATATTTGCTCCCATTTTAAGAGCCTTTAATCTATTTTCGTAAGGGTCGTTATGAACTGCCTCATCCTCCCAACCATCTCCTAAATCACATTCAAAGGAGTAAAAACATATTAATCTATTTTCATAAAACAAACCAAAGCCTTGTGGGGTTTTGTTGTCGTGTTCATGAATTTTAGGCAAACCATTTGAAAAATCATATTTTTGATGATAAATAGGGTGTGAATATGGAAGTTCTACCCATTTGAGTTCGGGAAAGACTTTCAACATTTCCTCTCTTATGTATTTATCCATGCCATAATTATCATCAATATGTAAAAAACCACCTCCCAAAAGGTAGTTTCTTAAATTTTCTGCCTCTTGTGTAGAAAAAACCACATTACCATGACCTGTCATGTGCAAGATAGGATAGAGGAATATTTCACTACTTCCAACCTCTACGGTAGGATAATTTTCCGAAAGATTGGTTTGTAGATTTTCATTACAAAATTTTATAAGATTTGTTAAAGATGTAGGATTTGCATACCAATCACCACCACCATTGTATTTTAATAATGCAATAGAGGTTTGAGAATAGGAATTATTTAGTAATAACAAACTAATAATTATATACAATATCCTTTGTTTCATTACTACATATTTACAAAATGTATGCTTTGCAATGCAAAAAGTGCAGCTGTCTCTGTTCTTAAACGGCTTTCTCCTAATGTTATTGCTTGAAAACCATTATTAAGTGCAAGTTCCACTTCCTTTTCTGAAAAATCTCCCTCAGGACCTATTAAAATCAATACATCTTCTCCCTTATTGTAAGACTCTTTTATGCTTGTTCGTCCCTCAGGCTTACAATATGCAATGAATTTCTTTCCTTCGCAAGATTTAATCAAATCTTTATAAGAGGCATTCTCCTCAAGTTCGGGCATATAGGCTTTAAGCGATTGTTTGAGAGCGGAAATCATAATTTTTTCTAAACGTTCCCTTTTGATAGATGTTCTTTCGCTATGCTCACCTATAAAAAACGAAATCTTATCTACGCCCATTTCAACGGCTTTTTCCAAAAACCATTCCATTCTATTCATATTCTTGGTAGGGGCAAGGGCAATATGAACTTTAAAATCGCGTTTACCATATTCATCTTGCACCTTTGTTACAAGAAAGCTACAAGATTTTGGATTGGTATCGTATATTTCTGCAAAAACAAATCTGCCTTTACCATTGGTAAGGCAGATTGTATCTTTTTCTCTAAGTCTTAAAACTTTAATGCAATGAGTAGATTCTTCTTTATTTAAAGAATAATATTCTCCTTCGTTTAGTTCAAAATCCGGTGTGTAAAATAAGTGCATAACATTTGTTAAAGAGAAAATGCCAAGCCTAATTCAAAAACTATACCATGTGTTGGGTCATTTGAAAATACAGTTTCTCTTTCTTTATACGCACCATTCACATAATATCCTGAATAAGTATCAGTATAACCAAACAATTCTCCTTGATAACCAACAACACCTCTAAATCTAATGTTAGTAGAAATCTCTGTCATAAAACCAACAAGACATTTCACTGTTGGAATAAAATGAGTAACCTTTATAGAATTAGCAGGGTCCTCTTGAACATAAATTCTTCCTCCTGTAGAGAAATCTTTTTGTCCAAGCATTATATTTCCTCCCGCTGATATTTCCATAAATAAACTTGCAGTTGGACGAGTAATCAAATAACCTACGATGCTACCCATTAAAGGCACATAAGTATATGTTTTATATTTTCCAAATTTCACCTCTTCGCTAGCGCCTGTTGCATTATGTCTTATATTCAAACCTGGATACACATGAATACCTGTATGGATTCCCCAACCCCATGTGCTAGTTCTTGTTTTGCTATAAGGTCTTACTCTATTTTGATAACCAACATTAACACCAAATCCCCAAGGATTTGTAACGCTTTGATGAGATGCTATTAAGTTTGATGAAGCGCTTATGTTTAATAAATTTTCTGGAAAATCTCTACGCCATTTTCCTGTTCTCCAATCGCCACCACGTTGAGCAAATACACTGATTGAGAATAGCATAACTAAGCTCAAAAAGATAAATATTTTCTTCATTTTTAAATTTTATGTGTTTAGTTTTTAATATAATTGAAAGTCCAAAATTACAAATAAAAATAATACACGCAAAGTTTTTTATGTTTTTTTGAACTTATGATACATAGATTTGTTTTATTTTTGCAGAAAAAAAAGTCTAAGAATTAAGAAAAAAAAGCAAAGAAAAAATTAAAAAAAGCAAAGAAAAAATCTAAAAAAGCAAAGAAAAAATTTAATAAATCAAAGAGATAAAAATATGAATACAAGAATCACAGAATTATTTTCAATAGATGTCCCTGTAATTTCGGGAGGTATGGTATGGTGTAGCGGTTGGGAACTTGCCGCAGCGGTTTCTAATCAAGGGGGGTTAGGATTACTTGGAGCAGGTTCAATGACGCCCGAATTGCTTGTGGAACACATAAGAAAAACTAAGCAAGCTACCACAAAGCCTTTTGGAGTTAATATTCCACTTATGAATCCTAATAGTGCAGCTCATATAGAAAAGGTAATAGAGGAAAAAGTCCCTGTGGTATTTACCTCTGCCGGAAACCCTGCTCTATATACTCAAAAACTAAAAGACAATGGCATAAAAGTTGTTCACGTAGTTGCAAACGAAAAATTTGCATTAAAGGCACAAAGTGCGGGTTGTGATGCGATAGTAGCAGAGGGCTTTGAGGCAGGTGGACACAATGGAAAAGAAGAAACAACAACTCTTGTTTTAATTCAACAAATAGCAAATGCGGTTGAAATACCTGTAATTGCAGCAGGGGGGATTGCAAGTGGAGAACAATTATTTGCAATGCTATCTCTTGGAGCAGAGGGAGTTCAAATCGGCTCTGCATTCGCTGTAAGTAAGGAATCCTCTGCCCATGACAACTTTAAACAAGCCGTTATCGCCTCAAAAGAAGGAGATACTATGTTGTTTTTTAGAAAACTTTCGCCAACAAGACTTTTAAAAGGAGGATTCTTTGAATCGGTTGCAAAAGCGGAAGCAGAAGGAGCAAGCAAAGAAGAATTATTACAATTAATAGGGATAGGAAGAAGTAGAATAGGAATGTTTGAGGGTGATTTGCAAGAGGGAGAATTAGAAATTGGACAAGTAGCAAGCCTTCTTAACGAACTAAAAAGCGTAAAAGAAATTTTTGAAGACTTGAAACAAGGATTTGAAAAGGCAAGTCGCAGAATGATGAACATAAAATACTAAAATGAAATACCCTGATTATTTATTTGAAACGAGTTGGGAAGTTTGCAATAAAGTAGGCGGTATTCACACTGTTGTATCCACCAAAGCAAAGACCTTAGTAGGGAAATTAAATAGTAATTTAATACTAATAGGTCCCGATATTCGCAAAGAAAATATGGAGAATCAAGAATTTGAGGAGGATTATTCTTTATTCAAATCTTGGAAATCATACGCGCAATCAAAAGGGCTAAAAATTAGAATAGGCAAATGGAAAATTATTGGAGAGCCTATTGTGGTTTTAGTCGATTTTTCGCAATATTTTTCCCAAAAAGACGATATTTTTTCAGACTTTTGGGAAGAATATGGCTTAGATAGCATAACGGGAGGTTGGGATTACATAGAGCCTTGTTTGTTTGGATACGCCTCGGCAAAGGTGATAGAAAATTTTTATGAATTTTACGCCGAAGCAAAAGATAAAATCGTAGCCCAATTCCACGAATGGATGACAGGGAGTGGTATTTTGTATTTAAAAAAACATTGTCCACAAATAGCAACCGCCTTTACAACACACGCAAGCGTATTAGGGCGATGTTTAGCCGGTAATAATATGTCTTTATATAGCTCTTTACAATACTATGAGGGCGAAAACATAGCAAATCAATTTAACATGAGAGCCAAATACTCAATGGAGAAACTCTCAGCCTTGAATGCAGACGTATTTACCACCGTAAGCGAAATAACAAACAATGAGTGCAAACAATTTTTCAAGAAATCGGCAGATGTAATTACGCCAAACGGATTTGAAAATGACTTTGTGCCACAAGCAAACGAGTATAAAGAAATATCAAACAATGCTCGCAAAAAAATAATCGAAATAGCACAAAAGCTAACCTCTACAACAATTTCACAAGATGCTTTTTTAATCATAAATTCTGGACGTTATGAATTTAAAAACAAAGGAATAGACGTTTTCATTAAAGCATTAGGTGAGGTAAATAAATCAAAAATAGAAAAAGACGTAGTAGCCGTTATTGCGGTGCCAGCCTACAATGTAAATAGTCAAAAAGACGCAATCTTAAACGAAATAAAAGCTAACAATCTTAATAATTCGCAAGAAGATAAGGTAAAGATAATCTTTATACCATCGTATTTAGATGGAAAAGATGGCCTTGTTAATATTGCATATTTTGATTTTCTAACAGGATTTGACCTTTCTATTTTTCCATCTTACTACGAACCTTGGGGATATACGCCAATGGAAAGCTTAGCCTTTGGTGTTCCGAGTATAACCACAAGCCTTGCAGGTTTTGGTCTTTGGATGAAAAATGGAAAATACGACATTGACAAAGCTCTTAGCGTCATTGAGCGAACAGATGAAAACACAGAAGAGGTTATATCTAAGATAAAAACCACAATAGAAGAGTTTTTGAAAAACGATAGCAAAGAAAGTCAAAACTTAAAGGCAAAAGCAATGAATCTTTCTTTGTTTGTATTGTGGAAAAACTTGATTGACAACTATCTTCAAGCCTATAACATTGCCCTTTCAAAAGCAGAGACAAGAAAAGAGCAATATAGTCATAAGCAAGCTTGTTGTGAGGAATTTAAAAACAAGATAAATTGGGGAGAGTCGCCTAATTGGAAAAAAATATTCGTAAAACAAAAAATGCCTTCAAAGTTAGAATTTCTCCAAACTCTAAGTAAAAATATTTGGTGGACTTGGAATAGCGAGGCATACGAGTTATTTGAATACATAGATAAAGAAAAATTCTTAAAATATG
>CALCUN010000209.1 GCA_937906975.1 uncultured Bacteroidales bacterium | reverse complement strand
TTAGAAGACGGATATGTTATTAATGAAAATGTATTAAGAGTAGATAGCTTTTTAAATCATCAGATTGATGTAGAGTTATTTAATAAGATTGCAGATAACGTTGAAGAAGCCGCTAAAACTTTATATAATGATGCACTTATAGGTGAAAGAACATTTGTAATCAAGACAGGTGAAAGAGGTGCTATCTTATTCCATAAGGCTGTACTTCAAACAGTAAGTGGTTGGTCTACATTTGTAGTAGATAACAGTTCTGTTAAGGCTGTAGAAAGAGTACAATCTAAGCTTCATAGTAATGCTTTATCTGCTGGTTTCCAATTTGTAGAATACAAGGCACCTAATGGTGTAAGAGTTAAGATTGATGTTGGCCCATTCTATGATGACCCAGTAAGAAATAAAGTTCTTCACCCAATGGGTGGTGTAGCAATGTCTTACAGATTTGATATTTGGTACATTGGTTCTGCTGACCAACCTAATATCTTCAAGTGTAAGATTAAGGGAGATAATGAATATAGAGGATATCAAGAAAAAAGCAGAGGCTGGTGATGTGCAGGCTCAAGTAGACCTGGCGCATGCATATCTATATGGTAATGGGATTAGACAAAACAGAAAACATTATCAAACCTGGTTGATTAAGGCTGGATTACAAGGAAACATTGAAGCGCAATTAGAGTTGATTGATTTTTACTGTCAAAGACATAACAAATATGCGTCCCCTTCCAAAGCCTTATTTTGGATAAATAAGGCACAAGAATTGGGGGTAACTATTGACCAAGAATATTTAGTTGCAACTGGTGATCCAGATACGTGCAATCAACAAATAGAGGAACTTCTTTTGGGAAGTCCTAAATCTCATAATTTTGCAAAGGCAAAGGAACTTATCCTGCGTCTCAACTTGTCGCAAGAAAAACTTCTGGAGTACGCAAATCGATACTATGATATGTATCAAGATGATGCCAAAAAAGTCTCAAATATTAGTTATCTTTATAAAATTTCATTCAATCAAAACCATGAAAAATTAAATGAATTTGCACTACGAATGAAGACTTGTCGTATATTGGTTAATACACCATCAACACCTGCCCAGTATAATGCACCACCATTAGTACGTGCAGTATTGTTGGTGAAAACAGAGTTGCAGACTATGAAAATGAGACGTTATATTTTATTAATAATAGTACATATTCTCCAGAGTTGAAACAAAATATTTCAATGATTACTTTTGAACCAGTTGCGGTAATGACATTACAATATTCCAAGGCAATGTTACCGGCAGATTATGCGATACCAGTATACGAAAACGCGATACAGTTGGGCAATAATGGTTTCTTTAATCCGGAACTGCGTGATACAATTATACAAATAATTTTTAAGAGGAAAGTATAATGAAATTTGTTAATATGTATACTGATGGTGCATGTTCTGGAAATCCTGGTCCAGGTGGTTGGGGTTCTATTTTAATGTTTGGAGATATTTTTATTTTGTCGTTGAAGGTGTATTGAAATCCCCCTCTTACGCAAGAATAGTCCTTATTGCTTAAATCTTCTCTTTCCTCTAACATATCGTAACGTGCATAAAATTCGCTGTTTTTACTTAATTGCACTGTGCCGTAAAGAGATACTCCTTGCTTGCTGTTTTCCATTATGTTATATTCCCCTGCGAGTGAGAAATTCTCGTTTTTGTATCCTGTGAAAAAGGAATAATTTATGGTATTTGTATCGTTTATTCCAGCGTAAAGGCGAAAGAATAATCCTTTTGTGGGATTGAGTGTTGCTCCTAAGCCATATTGAAAACTATTGTTTTGTTGTAGTTTTTTATATCCTTCTCCATTTGTTATGATTGCATCAATTGAGATAATTTCTCCAAATTTATATGCTGCCGATAGCCCTAAGTCTGCACTGTGTCCAAATTTATATTCGTCTTGAAAGGATTTTGCTACGTATCTTTTGCCCCAAAATTTTTCTATTTCGTTGAATTGTGTTGTGGAAATCAAGCCTGCGTTAAGCGTAAGGTTGTTGTGTTTCCATGAGATTTGAGCATTTTTTATGTAGGCAATGCGTTGATAGTCGTTTACTTGCTTCGACTCGCCTATGTCCATAACTGCTTTTATTGATAAGCCTTTTTTTAGTTCGTATTGATAGCCTAAGTATGCTCTGCTTAGGTCAAAGCCTAATTCTTCTTTGTTTTCTTTAAAGTCTGCATAGAAATCGCCAAATACTTGAATGATTGGCTTGCCATTTGTTTGCGTTTGAGTTTCTTGTGCTGTCAATGCTGATTGGTAAATCAGGTTTGCAATCAGCAATATAATGATTGGTTTAATTTTCATTTTCAAATATGTTTAGGGCTGATAGGGTTGTGGCTTCTGCTACTTGTTCTAATGATATTTCTTTTATGTTTGCTATGAATTTTGCAATGTCTAATATGTAAGCACTTTCGTTGCGTTTTCCTCTGTGTGGTACGGGTGCAAGATATGGCGAATCTGTTTCTAAAACTATGTCTTTTATGTCTATTTCTTTTACGATTTCTGCTAATTTTGCGTTTTTAAAGGTGAGAACTCCGCCAATGCCTATTTTAAATCCCATTTCTATGAGGGTGTTTGCTTGTCTTAAATCTCCTCCAAAGCAATGAAATATTCCAGAGTATTTGTTTTTGTTTATGGTTTTTAAGCAGTGATAGATTTCATCAAAGCTTTTTCGTGCGTGAACAATGAATGGTTTTCTTAATTCCAAAGCCCAAGAAATTTGTTCTTTGAATGCGATGATTTGTTCTTCTAAAAAGGTTTTGTCCCAGTATAAATCTATTCCGATTTCGCCAACTGCACAAAATTTTTCTGGATTTTGAAATAGTGTGTCTTTGATAATAGATAGGGAATCTTTAAAATTTTCTTTTACACTTGTAGGGTGAAGTCCCATCATCGGCTTGCAACAATCATATTTCTCGCAAAGGGAAATCAAAGGCTCGATTGTGCTTTCATCAACGTTTGGTATATACATTCTATATATGCCATTGTCGTTTGCTCTCTTTATTACCAAGTCCAAATCCTCAGTAAAACTTTCTTCATATAAGTGAGTGTGCGTGTCAATCAACTTCATAATTCAATATATAACAAAAAACCCCCTTAGAATAAGGGGGTAGAGGTTTTATGTTTTTGTTTACAAATTCTCTTATCTTACAGAAGCAACGCGCTTCATACATTTTGATTTAAGATTCGCTGCTTTGTTTTTGTGAATAACTGAACGCTTAGCTAATTTGTCTATTTGAGCAACCAATTTAGGTAATTTAGCAGCTGCTTCTGTTAAGTCCTCAGTTGTTCTGAAATCTTTCAAAGCATTTCTCATTGTTTTAGCGTAATAGCGGTTAGCTATTCTCTTTTTTTCGTTCGCACGAATTCTTTTTATTGCACTTTTATGATTTGCCATTTCCTTTTCTCTTTCTCTATTCTTTTAATCTTTGTACCCCGTAGGGGATTCGAACCCCTGATTTCAAGAATGAAAATCTTGCGTCCTAGGCCAACTAGACGAACGGGGCGTTCTATCTTGTTTGACGATGCAAAATTACAACATTTTTCTTTACTACCAAATTTTTCCTAAGAAAAAATTAATTTTTTTCTTTGATTATTCTCTATCTTGTTGAAACTCAAAACCTAATCTTTTTGCTGTAATAAAACGTTTTTCTGACGAATTTAACTTTATTTCGCCAACACTTATCGTTTTTACCTCATCAAAAGGCGGAACTAATAGGTCAAAATTGTTTGCATACTCCATTGCAGAGAGAATTATGCTAATAATTGACTCCTTATTTATAATAGATGTATTGAAGTTTGAATATAGTAAACCAACTTCGCGTTTGCCTTCTATAAAGTAATGGTTATCCTTATTTATAAACACTCTTCCTATTAGGTATCCTATATCATAATCTCTGTCGTAGTCGAAAGAATCTGATAAAAAGTTGTAAATATTTATCATTCCACAGTAAGAACGTTCCTTGTCTTGGGTAACGTAAGGCAATTTCATTACTTCGTGTTGGCGAGAGAACTCAAAAACATTTGTATGTATAGTGAAAATTAAAATATCTTCGCCAAAACGGATTTCAAACTCGTATTCAGATTTATTTTGAAAAACAAATTTTGTATCAGGAGCCTCTTTCTGCATTTGCTTTATTATTTCTTGTGCAGTTGTTTTAAAATTCTTAAAAGCTTCCTTTGTATTATTTTCAATAGTGTTTAAAAGATTAGACTTTTCTACTATTTTTTTACACAAACTCAAAGTATCCATAAAATTTTCCTTATTTTTAGATTAAAAAAAAGCCCTATGAGAATACATAGGGCTTGAATTTCTTTTTTCTTCTGAAAATTAATCTTCAGGTTGAATTGCTTCCATTGGGCAAACGTCAGCACATGTTCCACAGCTAACGCATTTTTCAGCATCTATTACATAGATATCGCCTTCTGATATTGCTCCTACTGGACATTCATCGATACATGTGCCACAAGCAGCACAACTGTCTGTAATTTTGTAAGCCATTTCTTTACTATTTAAGGTTTAAAACTTTTGCAAAGATACATCATTCTTTGAAATAACAATAAAAAAACAAGAAAAGTTTTAAATTTTGATATTTTTTTTTGCTTTTGTTGTACCTTTGCCAAAAATAAATTACGTAGTAGTTATGAAAAATAATTTAATTTGGATTTTAGGAATTTGTTTTTTGATGCTCTCTTGCTCAAAAGAAGAAATAATAGAAAAATACGATAACGGAGAGGCTAAATTGGTCTATTTATTTAAAGAAGACAACGGCAAAAAAATCAAAACAAAAGAAATCCATTACTATGACAACAAACAAAAAAGATTAGAAGGAGAATTTGATAAAGAAGGTGAAAAAACAGGAAGATGGGACTTTTATTTCTCAACAGGAAGTAAGTTTGCCTCTGCTGATTTCACAGGCTCAGAAATAGGAAAAGGCTGGGAAGTTTACGATAATAAAGGAAAACAAATCGTTTTTCCAGAAGACAAAATAGACTTCTTGCATTTTGCAAAAGATAATGGCTTATGCGATATAAAAATTAAGAAAGCAGAAGGCGAAACCTTCTACAAATTTTTTGAAGACTTTACAATCTGTCAAAAAATCAATACAAGAGGAAACATTCAACAAGGAGAAAGTATCTCTTGGTATGAAAACGGACAAATAAACTCTATACACTATTATAAAGATGGTATGCAAGATAGCATTTACCAAGTTTTCACAAAAGAAGGTGGTACTTTAATAAAAGGACAATATAAAATGGGAAAGAAAATAGGTAAATGGGAATACTATCTTTCGGACGGCACTCCACAAGGAATAGAAATATATGATATAGATGGTACATTATTAAAACCAAGAGGATGATGAAAAAAATAGCATTAAGTTTTTTGATTTGCATTCTTTGCAGTTTGAATGCGTTTTCGCAATACAGTTTTGAAGTTGTGGACTTTTCACAACAATTATCAAACGATAGAGAAAAAATATACGTAGTACAAAAAGACACTCTCGTATTAAAACAAATAAGCAATAGCCAATTGGAAATATTTGGTAACAAATACGAAGCGAGTGAAGAAGATGTAGTTGTAACACCAAAGGTTTATTACAATTCTAAGTTAAAAACTTTCATTTTACTTTTAGATAAAAAAGTAGATTATAGCATTGGTTGCGATGTTGTTTCAATAAAAAATCGTAATTACCAATATTTAGGTGAAATGTCCGTTGCCGCATACACAAAAGGCGAAGATGGAAGAATGAACTACAATAGTATTTTGCCATTTGTTTCAATCGTTAAAGTATCCGACAGAATAATTTTTAGTTTTGAAACACCTCTTGTAGTAATTTACCCAGGTTTTTCAGAAGAAGCCACACTTAACGGAAGAGATGTTTACTATACTTATTCAAAATCAAAGCTGCAACTATTTAAGTAACGATTGCATTTGTCAAACTCTCAACAAATTTTGCAATAGCAACTAAAAAATTCAATTCCACATCAATAATAAATGATAAAACCGAATTTAGAAAACCAATATCTACAAAAACTATTAATAATATCACACTTACTAAAATAAAACCAAGAAAAGGAATAACAATAACATTAGTAAGTAGAAATAAAATAGGGAACGATTTGAAATTATAAATGACAATAGGTGCTGTAAAGGCTTGTGCCGACAGACTTATTGTCATATTTTTTATCATTGCCTTGGAAAACTCTTTCATTCTACGTTTTGCCAGCATCTTTTCTAAGATTGGCATACAAATCAATATACCTAAGACCGCAAGAAACGAGAGTTGAAAACTTATGTCAAACAAAAGTAAAGGATCTGTAATCAATAATAAAAAAGCAGTGCAGTAAAGAGTATTTAAAGGATTAGTTTGAATAGGTAAATTCTTAGAAATAGTAAATATTGTAAACATTAAAGCGACTCTTAACGCAGAAGGAGTGCAGCCTATAATAAGAGCAAATACCCAAGCAATAACAACCAATAATATTTGTCTAAAATAATAAAACCTTAGTCCAAAAAGACAAATAAATTTTGTGATTAACTGAATAAAACCAAGAATCAATCCAATGTGAAGCCCCGAAACACACAATATATGAGCAATTCCTGTTACGGAAAAACTGTTTTTTATATCTAAATCAAGCTTTGACTTATCTCCAAGCAACAAAGAAATTGCAAGATTGGCGTTTTGAGAAGAAATATCCGAGGATTTAATCCTGTTTTTAAGACTTTCATTTGCGTTTTTTGCCCATTTGATAATTTTGTTTCCTTGATTGTGATTTATTATTTTGTAATCTTTGCAGTAAACATTATGATACAACCGCTTATGATTCATATATTTTTGGTAATCAAACTCCAAGCCTGCAAAGTTTCTTATTCTCTGCATTCTTTCCTTGCTTTCAATCACATCTCCATAGCTTAAAACCTCGCTATCTTTTGAAAAATTTATTAAAACCTTACCATTTGTTTTTTGCCAAGAGTTCCCATCAAAATACTCAACGACCTTTGCCTTGTAAGTCGTCCAGTTCTTTTTTGGTTTATAATTATCTGTAATTAAATAACGAAAAGCAGTTGCCTTGTCAAAATGAGAAGAATAATGTTCATTGACAAAGAAAACGGGGAGAAAACAATCCACAATTATTATCCCTATTATAAGAAAAATAAGAGGGATAATAATTGGGCGTTTTATCATATTATAATCTTAATTTAAGACCTGCAAAAATAGTACTTGGGTGGAAGTTGAAAACAGCGTTCATTTCCCCTGCCATACAAAAGCCGCATTGATCACATACACCTTGTTCGTTTCCAATACATTGAGTTTTCTTTGTGCCGTCAGAGAAAATAAAATTAGTTACCCAACATTGAGTAGTAAAGTCAAGATTCTTCATCTTCTTTAAGCCTGCCACAGAATTCATAATTGAATAACCCTTGCGTTTATAAGAAATAATCATATCAATTATCTCTCTTCTCTTTTCCATATCCAAAGCCAAATATTCTGTACCTTCAAAAGGAGTGTGGAAATTCAATGAAATAGATTTTATATAAGGGCTCTTTTTTACGTATTCTATTGTTTGAGCAACCGATTCATAGTTTAAAGTATTGATTGCCATATTTACGCTCAATGCCTTGTGATTACAAGTAGAGATGTTTTGCTCTAATTTTGCAAAAGTGCCTTTTCCTCTAATTCTTTCGTGATATTCTCCTACTCCATCAAGGCTAACCCAAATGCTATCTGCGTGAGAATTAATAAAAGGCTTTTGAGCATTAGTCGTTATTGTACAAGAATAGAATCCCATTGACTTTGCCAAATCAATCAAATCGTCAATTCTCTTGCCATTATCCTCCCATATAAAAGGCTCTCCGCCTTCAAAATCAATAAACCTTGAACCTTGCTCATAACAATAAGCAATTTCTTCTTTTATTTGCTCAAAGGTTTTAATATTTGGGTTTTCGTAGTTGTAAACGTTACAATGCTTACAAGCAAGGTTACATTTGTCAGATATAAATATTACACTTTGCAGTGGTTTTCTTTGATTAAAAAATTTAGCACCAAAAAACCATTTGGCTAAATAAAACATTTGCTTAACCATAATATGATATTAACTATAATTATTACTATACAAAATAAAGAAAGTATGTTTCTCGCTGCAAGCCAACGAGCCATAAACCAATCAATTCCTGCTGTTTGGAATTTTTCCCAATCACCCATGTTACCCATATATTTAGGTGGTTTTGCAAGAGTTGTATTGTTTGATTTAGTAAACTCAATCAAACTTTTTATTAACCAAATGCTTCTTGGCAAAACAAGGAAAATTAAAAGATAAAGAGGATGTAAGTATTTCAATATGACACCTGCGACAATGATTAAATAAGGAATGAAATTAAATAATATGCTTGCAGTTAAATTTGCCTTATTTGTTTTTAGCAATCTTGCAAAAGTCATCTTGTTTGCACTCTCATCTGCTTTTTGATCAATGAAGCTATGGGTAAAAAGAATGTTTACAACCAACAATCCAACAGGAATAGAAGCCAAAACAACAGATAAATCCAATCTATTGACACTTGCAACATATACCCCCATCATTAAAAGCGGTCCAAAGATGATTCCAATAACCAATTCGCCTAAACCGATGTAGGAAAATTTGAAAGGAAAACCAGAATACGAAATTCCTAAAAACAAAGTTAAGAAAGCGATTAAAACTATCAGCCAATTGAAACGAGAAATCAAAATAATTCCTCCCATTACTGCGGCAAAGAGAAGAAAAAGTGTGATAGCTCTTTTCAAATCTTTAAGACTTGATTCGTTAGATGTAAGATAAGGATATTTTACAATCCTTGCTCTAAATCCTTGACGATTAAGTTCTTTTCTGCTTTCGGCTGTATTGACCTTGTAGTCAAAAAAGTCATCAGCCAAATTCATTCCTAAGTGAGCCGAAACAACGCCTAACACTGCTAAGATGGCAAGAAAAATATTGAAATCTTGCTCATTGATTGCCATGATTACCGCTAAAATTGCAGGAAGCAAACTTTGAGCCAAGGAAACCATTCTTGCATTTTTTAACCAAACCTTTAAATTTTTCATTACTTTAATTACGATTTCTAAGAATTTACAAAATTAAAAATAATTCAAAGAAAAAATAAAATAAAGCTAAGAAAAAATAAAATAAAGCAAAGAAATATTTTTCTAAAGCTAAGAAAAAATATTGGTTTTCTATATTTTTTGTATATTTGCACGTTAAAACGTTTAGTTTACCAAGGGAATGGAATTAAAAGATATAGCAAAAATTATAGAAAACGAGCTAAGCACTTTTGAAACTATGTATCAGGAATGCAAACAAAGCGATATTGAAATGCTTTCTGATATATTATCGTATTCCCTTTCGCAAAAGAGCAAAAAAATACGCCCACTTATCACATTGTTAATGGCAAAGACCTGTGGAGGTGTTAGTGATTCTACCTACCGCTCGGCAATTATTGTAGAATTGCTTCACACCGCATCATTGGCTCACGATGATGTTTTGGATAATAGCGATTTGAGAAGAAACCAACCGACAATAAATGCAAAATGGGGCAACAATGCTGCAATATTGTATGGAGATTATCTTTTCGGAAAGTCTCTTCAATTAATTCATACTAAGGAAGATTTTGAACTTTTGCCTATTTATTCCAAGATAGCAAGAGAATTGCCTATGGGAGAGTTGCTTCAAAAAGATGTTTTGGAGAAAGGAATTATTTCTCGTCAGGCATATTTTAACGTAATCGATTATAAAACTTCGTCTTTATTAGGAGCTTCCTCTTACATAGGAGCAAAAACTGCTCTAACAAACAACGACTACACCCAATATGCAGAAGAGTTTGGTAGATTATTAGGAAGAGCATTCCAAATCAAGGACGATATTTTGGATTTAGAGATAAGCCAAGTTAATGGCAAGAAATGCGGAAACGATATAAAGGAAGGTAAGTTTACTTTGCCAATATTAGACTATATTGACCAGTTAAATGATAAAGTTAAACCAAGTGTAATAAATTTTGTCAAACAAAAAGACAAATCAGACGAAGAAGTTATGAAATTAGTCTTAGATGTAGTAAATTCTGGCTGTCTAAAGAAAACTGAAGAGCAAGTAAAATGTTACAGTAACAAAGCAAAAGAAGTTTTAAAGCATTTGCCAGAAAATCAATGCAGAGAAGCCTTAGAACAATTAGTAGAACAATTAATAGAAAGAAATAATTAAATAAACGAATGAGTATGAAAAAAGTAGCTTTATTTTTAATAGTAACAGTATGTTCATTGATGACATACGCACAACAAACACTTCCAAGCGTGGATTTAAAAACCCTTGATGGAAAATCAATAAATACAAAAGACCTTAGCAACGAGGGAAAACCATTTGCGGTATGTTTTTGGGCAACTTGGTGTAAACCTTGTTTAATGGAGTTGAGTACTTTTGCTGAACTTTACGAAGAATGGCAAGAAGAAACAGGAATGAAAATTTATGCTGTGTCAATAGATGATAGTCGTACACAATCAAAAGTACAACCCTTGGTTAATACAGCAGAATGGGAGTATGAAGTTTTACTTGACGTAAATAGCGAATTTAAAAGAGCAATGGGAGTAAACAATCCTCCACATACATTTGTTGTAAACAGTAAAGGAGAAATTGTTTGGCAACACGTGGGTTACGCTCCTGGCGATGAAGAAGGATTGATTGAAGCTATACGTAAGGTTATCGCAGAACAAAAATAAGAATTAAATGAAAAAAATATCAGTAATTTTATTTCTTGCTTTGTTTTCTTTATCTTCTTATGCTCAAAGCATATTAGGAGGTAAGGTAACAGGGAATTTCCAAATGGATATTCAAGCCTCAAAAGAAGATAGCATAATTGGGGCTGAAAAAGTGTATGAAAAACTTTTATCTAACGCCTTTGCAAACATCAATTACACAAGCGGAGATTTTTCTGCTGGATTAAGATTTGAATCATATCTTAATCCAATTCTTGGATTTGATGCTCAATACAAAGGAGCAGGCATTCCATATCGTTATGCCTCTTATAAGAAAGATTATTTAGAAGTAACAGTAGGTAATTACTACGAACAATTTGGAAATGGCTTAATTTTCCGTTCATACGAAGAAAGAAACTTAGGTTTAGACAATGCAATGGACGGATTAAGATTAGTTGCAAAACCTGTAGATGGTGTTGCAATCAAAGGAGTTATAGGAAAACAAAGATATTATTGGGAAGACATTTGGGAAAACAATAATGGCTTGATTCGAGGCTTAGATGCAGAAGTTTCTTTAAACGAATTAATCACAAAATGGAGCGATAAACCAACAAGACTTACCTTGGGAGGAAGTTTTGTATCGGTTTACGAACAAGCAAGTCCAAGAACCATAGAATTGAATGGCGATATGTATAAGATGATTATCCCAGAAAATGTTGGTGCAATGGCGGCTCGTTTCGATTTTTCTCACAAAGCCTTTTTCCTTTCAGGAGAATATGCTTACAAAGGACAAGATCCAAATGCTGTAAATGGATATATATACAAGCCGGGCAATGCTTTGCTTTTGAAAGCTTCATATTCTATGAAGGGATTAGGAATTTCGCTTGAAGCAAAACGCATTGACAATATGAGTTTCAAGTCTAAAAGAACTGAAACAGGAAATATGTTAAATGTTAATTACCTTCCTGCAATTACTCGTCAGCATGCCTATTCATTAATGGCGATGTATCCTTACGCAACACAAGTTAATGGAGAAATGGGCATACAAGCCGACATCATGTATAAGATAAAAAAGAACACTCTTTTGGGAGGTAAATACGGAACTGAATTAAAATTAAACTATTCAAGAGTTCACTCCATTGATCAACAACCAATAGAGGGTTATGCTTTGAATCAAATGGGTACAGACGGATATACTTCAAATTTCTTTAAGGTTGGAGAAGATTTATACTTCCAAGAAATTAATTTTGAAGTAGGGAAAAAAGTTAGTAGTGATTTAAAATTAAATTTTATGTACTCTAACCAAATTTTCAACCCAATTGCTTTTGGCCACCCTGAGAAAGAAAATGTTTATGCTAACATTTTTGTTGCTGATGCTACATATAAAATTTCTAAAAAGCACTCTATGAGAGGAGAAATCCAATGGCTATTAACAGAACAAAACTACGGAGAATGGGCAACAGGCGATTGGTTACAAGCAACTGCTGAATACAACTTCGCAGGTAAATGGTTCTTTGCATTATCTGACCAATGGAATTACGGAAACGAAGTAGGCGATAAAACACATTACTACAATGTTTCATTAGGTTCAACATATAAAACAACAAGAGTGTCGTTAAGTTATGGAAAACAAAGAAGCGGTATAATTTGTATAGGAGGAGTTTGTAGAGAAGTGCCAGCTTCAAATGGTTTATTTATGACAATAACAAGTAGCTTTTAATAATAAATAGAAATGAAAAAGATATTAAGTACAATATTGGTAATAGGCTCTATTCTTTTTGCGTCTTGTGAAAACTATGACGAAAGCGAAAGATTGATTCCTATAATAGGAGAAACCGATTTAACAACTCCGATTACCAAACAACAAACTGAGCAAGCTATTTTAGTAGAAGATTTCACAGGTTGGAATTGTCCAAACTGTCCAGGCGGAACAGAAATTTTGGAAAGCGAAATGGCAACCTACGGAGAACGATTAATAGTTTCTGCTGTACACACAGGCTCTTTTGCAAGACCATCTAATGAAAACAATAACTTAGATTTTCGCACCCCTTATGGAGATGAATTAAAGCAAACCTTCAATGTAACATCTTATCCTGCGATAATGATTAACAGACAAGGCACTCCAATTACAAGCATTGGAGATTGGTCTGCAAACATAGCAGAAAAAATGGCTGCAACTCCACATCAATTCAACATTTCATTAGGAGCAAAAGTTGAAGGCGGAACAAATATCTTAGTAAGCACAGAAATAGAAGTTTTATCTTCACTTGACTCTGAACTTTCTTTGACTTTATATGTTACAGAAAGCGGAATAGAAGGTATTCAAAACGTTGCAACTGTTCTTCAACAATATACTTTCAAGCATGTATTGAGAGAAAATCCGTTAAAGGATATGCCGCTTGCTAATTCTTTTAAACAAGGAGATGTAATAGAGAAAAATTATTTGATTACAGGCTCTGACGAGTGGATAATGAACAATTGTGCTGTTGTTGTAATGATAATTGACAATGCAACAGGAGAAGTGTTACAAGTAAACGAAATAGAATTATAAATTGTAAAACAATAAAAACCCAAAACAATATGATGAAGAAAACCTACTTAGTTTTAGCAATGCTACTAACAGTTTTAGGAGCAAGTGCACAAAGTTTCAGAATGACATATCAAGGAGAAGAATTTGTTTCTAATGACACCTTGAAAATAGAAGTCGTTCCAGGAGAAGAATCTAAAGCATACTTCTTCCTAACCAACATCACAGAAAACCCTATCGATACATACATTAGTTATGAAAAAACATTTGGAGATGAAAATACAGAAATCTTAATGTGTTTTGGAAATTGCACAGAAGGAACCTTTGCAGGACCTGTTACACTTAATCCAAACGAAGAATTTACTGAATTTGACATAGCTTACTATCCAGCAAACACAAACACACTTATTTTAAAAGTAAACATAATGAAAGCCTCAGCAACAGAAGGCGAATACGAAACATTAGAAAGCTATTATGTAAAATTCTATGACGAAGTAGGATTAGAACAAGCAAAAGCAACAAACCTTTCTTTGAGTGCTTATCCAAATCCAGCAGTTAATAGCGCAAAATTATCTTACTCAATACCTGCAAATTACTCAGAAGCAGAAATCTCTCTGCGCAATATGGTAGGAAAAACCATTCAAACAATCCCTGCAAAAGTAGGAGTGAAATCAGCAGTGAACATAAACACAGCAGAATTGCCTAACGGAGTTTATTTCTACTCAATAGTAGCAGACGGAGTAACAATCTCAACAAAAAAATTAGTAGTAAGACACTAATCTTTTTAACATCATAAAAATCAAAAAGAGAGAAGAAATTCTCTCTTTTTTTGTACTCTTAAATTTTTTCTTAGGATTAGGAAATTTTTTCTTAGCTTTAGAAAATGAACTGACCCCAAAAAGTTGGACTAATTATTAACAAATATTTCGGTATGAGTTC
>CALCUN010000208.1 GCA_937906975.1 uncultured Bacteroidales bacterium | reverse complement strand
ATGGTGATTTGGCTTGTATTTTATACACTAGTGGTACAACCGGCCTTCCTAAAGGTGTTAAAACAGTTAGAAAAGCACTTGTTAATTTATCTTCATATTATACTAGAACTTATAATTTAACCGAAAAGGATGTATTCGGCCAGTTCTCTTCAATTGGTTTTGATGCTGCATTTAAGGCAATATTTGCTGCAGTTTACACTGGTGCCTGTTTGGATGTCATTCCGAACGATGTTAAATTAGACATGAAAGCATTGAATGACTACTTCATAAAACAGGGCATAAACCATGTTGATATTACCACTCAGGTTGCTAAATTGCTTATCAGTCAAGTTGATGATTTGGCTTTGGATTTGGGAACAATACGCCTAAGAATGGGTGGCGGAGATGGTGGCCACAATGGTTTAAAGGATATTATTGCTTGCTTAGGTCATAATAAGTTTAATAGACTTCGTTTTGGCATAGGAAGCAATTTCGCAAGGGGAAGACAGGTCGATTTTGTTCTTGGTAAGATAGAGGGCGATGATATGGCGATTGTAGATCCTAAGTTGGATATGTGTTGCGATATAATTAAGTCTTTTGCTACTATCGGAATGGATAGGACAATGAATATGTATAACGGAAAATAGTTTGTTTACTATTCTGTAATTCTTTTGTGTTTTACGTATTCTCTTAGTTTGATGTATTTTGCAAATGTTATGTAAGCAGACATTTTGCATACTTGATAGCCTGCATATCCGTCTAAAAATCCTGCTTTAATAACGTAATCTCTGAAAAATCTCCATTTTGGTCGAAACCAAATATCGAAAATAGAGGATTTTTTACCACGATTAAAGGCTTCTTTTGCTGTTAAGGAAGAGTATTTATTGATTCTTTCTATGTGAGAGGTACTTGATTTGTAAGAATAATGCAGTAAGTCTCCTTTTAAGGTTATTATTTGGGTGTTTTCTGGCAAAAATAAGGTTTCGTGAACGAGTTCTCCTTGCCATTTTACACTTCGTTTATCAAATATCCTGATTTTTTTATCGGGATACCAACCGCAGTGTTTTATCCAACTACCACAATAGTTTGTTAGTCGAGAAACTTCATATACTTTAAAGGAATCTTCTTCTAATTTTTTGATTTCTTTTATGCTTTCTTTGAGTTCTTTGGATAATAACTCGTCTGCATCTATGGAAAGTATGGTATTATATGAGGTTAGTGAATTGGCATAATTTTTTTGTTCAATATAGCCAAGCCATTTTTGAGAATAGGTCTTTACTTTTGGGTATTGTTTAGCGATTTCAACAGTTTTGTCTGTCGAAAGGGAATCTACAATTATTATTTCTTCGCAAACCTCTTCTATTGATTCAATACAAGAGGCGATGCTATCTTCTTCGTTGAAGGTAATAATGACTGCGGAGATTTGCATATAGAATTATAATATCTTTTCTACGTCTTTGAATACAAATTCCTTTATTGCAGCTTGCAAAGTCCTTACATCTATTATGCTAATCTTCTTTTTAGGGAAAGCTTTGTCCATTGCCATATCAACTCTGTGAGCAAATCCATCGGGTTTGTTGCCTTTGAATTTTACGTATATGGTAATGTTTTTTGGTCTTTTTTCTTGTGCTGAAACAAATGCGTTATGTGCCCAAGCTTCCTTTATTTCAAATTCCTCTAATGCTGAAAGAATATTTTTAATTAAGTTTTTTCTGCTTCTTTTAGCCCACCAACCTGGTTTACGTGGTTTTTCTTTTAAGCCTTTTGCTAATTGTTTGTTAGCTTTCTTGTCTATCATAGAGCGAGGTTTTAAAACTTGATTTTAAATCTTAACTAAACCAGCAAATCCCATAAATGCCATAGCTAAAATACCTGCCGTGATTAAGGCAATAGGGATTCCTTTAACTCCTTTTGGCACTTCAACAAGTTCTAAATGTTCTCTTAGTCCTGCAAATATAACCATCGCTAAGGTAAATCCTAATGATATTCCTATAGAGTAGGTAATTCCTTCTAAAAGGTTATATCCTTTTTGAACAACCAAAATAGATATTCCTAATACTGCACAGTTTGTTGTGATAAGAGGTAGGAATACTCCTAAGGCTTGGTATAATGATGGACTAATCTTTTTTAAGATGATTTCAACCATTTGCACTAGTGCGGCAATCACTAAGATAAATACAATGGTTTGTAAAAATTCTATTTGAAGTGGCACAAGTATAAATTCTTGTAGCAAGTAGGTTACAATGGTTGAAAGAGCCATTACAAATACTACCGCAGCTCCCATTCCTGCTGCTGTACTTACTTTTGTTGAAACGCCCAAAAATGGACAAATTCCAAGGAATTGAGATAGTATTACGTTGTTTACGAATACTGCAAAGATGATAATATATACGTATTCCATAGTTTATTTTTTTATATTTTTTGCAAAACTAATGTTTTTTATTTAATTGCAGAAATAAAAAGCAAATTTTTTATATAATATTTTTAAAATTTAGTAAAAAACTCTTGTTTTTAAATTTTGTTTTACCTTTGTAAAAATAAAATATTCGACATGGATTTTTTTTATAGGGAGATGGCCTCTGATAATAGGCGTAATAAAACTATTTTAATTGCTCATGGTTGGCTCGGAATGGGAGAGCATTGGCTGAAAATAGGAGAGTTTTTGGCGGATTGTGGTTTTCATGTTTTAATTCCTGATTTGCCAAATCACGGAAAAAGTTTTCATACTGAGGATTTTTCATACGAGGAAATTGCTCTTTTTCTTCACGATTTTGTTGAACGAAAAAAAATATCTGATAAACCAATTTTGATTGGTCATTCAATGGGAGGGAAGTTGATAATGAAGATGGCGGATTTGTTTCCAAATGATTATGAAAAATTAGTCGTGATTGATATTTTGCCGATAGATTATCCTTTTTTGTTGAATAAAGGTGGTGTGGCAGATGTGTTGCTAAGTATAGATATTTCTAAGTTTGCAACTCGTGGGGAATTACTTGGTTATCTAAAATCACATATTTCTGATAAAGGGTGGTTGGCTTTGATAATGCAAAACGTACAAACTAATATTATTTCTAAAGCGGAGAATAAAATTCAACTCTCGTGGAAATCCAATGCTCCTATGTTGGCAAAGAAAATGACTGAAGTGGCAGGTAGAATAGAGATTAATAACATCGAAACGCCTACTCTTCTTATTCGTGGCGATAGTTCGGAGTTTACAAAAGAGGAAGATTTGTATGTGTTTGGACAGATGTTTACAAATTCAAAAATAGTAACTATAAATTCTTGTGGCCATTGGGTTATGGTAGATAAAACAATTTTGTTTTTAAAACAACTTTTATCATATATTGACGTTAATTAGGTAAAAAAAAGAATTTTACGTATTTTTGCACCCATTAAACAGAATATTATGCAGATTCAAGTTGAACTTATTTTATTAGTCTTATCTTTTTTGTTTTTTTTAAGCGTTTTTGCTGGTAAGGCGAGTTCTAAATTCGGAGTTCCTTCCTTGCTCTTGTTTTTGGGTGTGGGAATGTTAGCGGGTAGCGATGGTTTAGGCGTAGAGTTTGATGATATATACATGGCTCAGGCTATAGGTACTGTTGCTTTGTGTATTATTCTTTTCTCTGGGGGTATGGATACAAAGTTCAACGAAATAAAACCTGTTCTTCTTCAAGGAATAGTGCTTTCTACATTTGGAGTTTTAATCACTGCCTTGATTATGGGCGTGCTGGTTTGGTTTGTTTTAGGAAAAACGAATGCTAGTGCAGGGGTTGGATTTATTAGTTCTTTGCTTTTAGCCTCTATTATGTCTTCAACTGATTCTGCTTCGGTGTTTTCTATTTTGCGTTCCAAGGGATTGAATCTCAAACAAAATCTTCGTCCAATGCTTGAATTGGAAAGTGGTAGTAATGACCCTATGGCTTATCTTTTAGTTATAACTCTTGTGGATATTCTTATGGTTGGAGAGGTTTCAAGCGTATGGTCTATTGTTGGGAAGTTGATTATGCAGATTGCAATAGGTATGGGCTTGGGTTATAGCCTTGGAAAATTTGCAATCTTTGTGATTAACCGTATCAGAATAGGAAATGACTCTCTTTATCCTATATTAGTCTTGACTTTTTGTATATTTATTTTTTCTGCAACTTACTTTTTGCAGGGTAATGGTTATTTAGCGGTTTATATTGCAGGTTTGGTAATAGGTAATTCTAAGTTTGTGCATAAACGTTCTTCTATTAAATTTTTTGATGGTTTAGCTTGGCTTTTCCAACTCATTATGTTCTTGATGTTAGGACTCTTGGTTAATCCTCACGAGCTGTTACCTGTGATAGTGCCAGCGTTGATAATTAGTTTGTTGATGATATTTATTGCACGCCCTCTAACAGTTTATTTGTGTTTGTTGCCATTTAGAAAAATGACTTTTAAGGCTAAAACATATATTTCTTGGGTTGGTTTGCGTGGTGCAGTACCTATTATTTTTGCGATAATGCCATTGGCAGCAGATTTGCCAAATGCACGTTTGATATTTAACATTGTATTTTTCTGTACTTTGATTTCTCTTTTATTGCAAGGAACATCGTTGCCTATTGTGGCACGTTGGTTGAAGTTAGCAGATAAATCTCCAAACGTTTCTAAACTTCGTGATTTTGATATAGATGTTTCAAATGATATTAAAACGGTTTTGGCAGAGGTTGAATTGAATGAAAATACTTTTGAGATAGGAAATCGTTTGATGGATATAAAATTGCCAGATAATTCTTTGGCTGTTATGGTCAAACGTGAAGAAAAATATTTTGTTCCAACAGGAAAAACAGAATTGAATGCAAAAGATAAACTTCTTATAATGACAGATGATTATGATTCTTTGGAAGAGGTTTATAAAAAATTGAAAGTAGAAAATAAAAACTAAATATAATAAGAAATATGAAAATACTAGTACTAAATTGTGGAAGTAGTTCTATCAAATATCAATTGATAGATATGGATAACAATGCCAATCTTTTGGCAAAAGGATTATTAGAAAGAATAGGTTTGGAAATGGGAGAATTTACTCACAAACCTGTTGGAAAGGATAAATACTATGTGCAACAACCAATACCAGATCATAAAGCAGGTATTAAGATGGTGTTAGACGCTTTGGTAGATGAAAAAATAGGAGTGATAGCTTCATTGACAGAAATCAATGCTTGTGGACATAGAGTAGCACACGGAGGAGAGATATTTAAAGAATCAGTTTTAGTAGGCGAAAAAGAAAAGGAACAAATCAGAGCTTTATTTGCCTTAGCCCCACTTCACAACCCTGCAAACCTTCAAGGAATAGAAGCAATGGAAGCAATATTACCAAATGTTCCTCAAGTAGCAGTATTTGATACATCTTTCCATCAATCAATGCCAGCAGAGGCTTATCTATATGCAATTCCATACGAATATTACCAAACAGACAAAGTACGTCGTTATGGATTCCACGGAACTTCTCATAGATTTGTTGCTCCAAAAGCAGCAAAAATGGCAGGATTGGATATAAACAATTCAAAAATCATTTCTTGTCACTTAGGATCAGGTGCTTCAATTTGTGCAGTTAAAAACGGACAATCAGTAGATACATCTATGGGATTCACACCTGTTGAAGGGTTAATTATGGGTTCAAGATGTGGAGACTTAGACCTTGGAGTACTTCTTTACATAGCAGAAAAAGAAAATATGACCACTAAGGATATGAACAATTTCATAAATAAAAAATGTGGTTTGAACGGAATCACAGGTGGAGTTGTTGATATGCGTGATATAATGGCAGGCAAAAGAGAAGGAAAAGAAAGAGAAACTTACGCTTTCGATATGTTTGCATACAGAGTTAAAAAATACATTGGAGCATACGCTGCTGCAATGGGTGGAGTTGATGCAATCTTATTCACAGGTGGTATAGGAGAAAATGCTTGGTGGCAAAGACAAGAAATTTGTCGTGGTTTAGAGTTTTTAGGTGCTGAAATAGACGAAAAACAAAACGAAGCTATGGCAGGACAAGACGGAATTATCTCAAAAGAAAACAGTAGAGTAAAAATTCTTTCTGTAACCACTGATGAAGAATTAGTAATTGCACAAGATACTTATTCAATTGTGAAAAAGTAAATGAAGAAATTTGCGGATTTTCTTATGTGGCTTGGTGGTTGGAAACTGATTGGAGAACCAGAGCCTGAGATGAAAAATTGTGTATTTATAGAAGCCCCACATACATCTATGTGGGACTTCGTTTGGGGGCGTTGCGGACTATGGAAATTAGGCGTTAATGCCCATTTTTTCATTAAAAAAGAAATGTTTTTCTTTCCTTTGGGAATTTTTTTGAAAGCATTAGGGGGTGTTCCTGTTGATAGAAAAAAAGGAGCAGGGCTTGTAGATGAAGCAGTTAAAAGATTAAAGGAAGATAGTAACTTCTCTGTAATCATAACTCCCGAAGGCACTCGAAAATATACAGAGAATTGGAAAAAAGGCTTTTACCATATAGCAATGAAAGCTGAAAAACCTATCTATTTATCTTGGTTAGACTATGAAAAAAAGCAAGGTGGTAGTGGTAAAATATTCTATCCAACAGGTAATTACGAAGCAGACTTAAAAGAAATTCAAGAATTTTATAAGGATAAAGTAGCAAAATATCCTGAAAACTTTAATCTAAGTAAACAATATCAAAATAAATAAGTAACGTAATATGTTAAGAACTCACACTTGTGGAGAATTAACTCTCAAAGATTGTGGTATAAAAGTAACACTTGCAGGTTGGTTGCAACGCTCTCGTGATTTAGGCGGTATGACCTTTATAGACCTAAGAGATCGTTACGGAATAACACAACTTGTCTTTAATATGGAAACAAATTCTGCCTTATGCGAAAAAGCAAGAACACTTGGAAGAGAATATGTATTGCAAGTAGAAGGTGTTGTTTCTGAAAGAAGTAATAAAAACAAAAATATTCCAACAGGGGATATAGAAATATTAGTAGAACAAATAACAGTATTGAACGAAGCCAAAACTCCGCCATTCACAATAGAAGACAATACAGACGGAGGAGAAGAATTAAGAATGAAATACCGTTATTTAGACCTTAGAAGAAACTGCGTAAGAAAAAATCTCGAACTAAGACACCAACTATCCATTCTTATCAGAAATTATATGAATGATAAGAAATTCTTGAAGGCAATCTCTTGGGTAGTCTTGGCTTGGTCGTGTATTTGTTTGATGGTAACAACAGAAACAGCAGACTCAGAAGTAGGTAATTTGTTGTCTATGATTGCTATTGCATTGTCTTATATAGGACTTCTTGTATTAGACCATCATAATAATAAAGGTGATAAATCTGGTTTGGCGATATTTACTTCTATTTTTAAGGTGATTAACTTACCTATAGTAGCAGTAGTTTGGTATTATATTACTACTTGGATTTATGATAATATTTTTGTAGTTGAGTATACTTCGTCTGTATTGTATAATGATGTTTTAGATATTGAAAGTCTTTTCTCTGTAATATCTTTCAGTTTGACTGCTCTTGTTCTTTCATTTGTTGTAAATATAGCCTGCAAAAATAGAGATAAGGTATTATATTATGGTTCTTTAGTTTTTGGTTTTATATGGGCATTTGTTGGTTTATTCTATTCAGGAGTAAATGTAGTAGACACTTACGATTATTTTAAAGGCGCTGCTTCAAATTTTGTTTCAAGTGTAGAAATATTAAGTGTATTTTCGGGTATTGCTTTTATTCTTGTATCTTGTTTTGGATTTACATAAGCTTTATATTTTTCATAAATATCTCTATATCCAAAAAGTGTTGTATCTGTAAGTTTGTTAAATGGTATAACTTTGAAATTTTGGAATGTATTATAGTGTGTCC
>CALCUN010000207.1 GCA_937906975.1 uncultured Bacteroidales bacterium | reverse complement strand
GAACTCACAAAGTTATTGTATCTGTTTACAAAGAAATAAAATCAGAAATTACATTTGAAGTTTACGCTGAGTAATCTTCTTTTGAAGAAATAGCAAAGGAGTTCTCCTTTTTCAAAGGAGTTCTCCTTTTTTTCTTACCTAAAAGTTGAGTAAAATGTTGTCGAAAGCAGAAGTTAAACGCGTAAGTCGTTATAAACAAAGTAAATTTCGCAATCAAGACGGATTATTTGTTGTAGAGGGCGAAAAAATGGTGGCAGAACTTTTAGAATCTGCATACGATATACAATCAATATATGCAACTGCTCAATGGATTCAAAAAAATAAGACAATAATTCAAACAAAGGGCGTTGCAAATAGGGTAGTAGAAATAAGCGAAGACGACTTAAATAAAATTTCTCTGCTTTCCACACCAAATCAAGTATATTCTCTTGTAAAAATTCCACAAGAAAACTTTTCCAATCAAACAAAAGGCTTAACAATAGTATTAGATGGCATAAAAGACCCAGGTAATTTAGGAACAATAATCCGATTAGCTGATTGGTTTGCCGTAGAACAAATAATTTGTTCCTTAGACTGCGTGGATTTATACAATCCAAAAACAGTTCAATCCACAATGGGTTCAATATTTAGAACGAAAACAAATTACACAGACTTAAAAACCTACTTTGAATCCTTACCTAAATCAACTCCAATCTATGGTTCCATAGTAGAAGGCGGAGAAAGCATATATGAAAAAAGCTTTCAAAAAGACTCAATCCTTGTAATAGGAAGCGAATCTCACGGAATAAGTCAAGAAATAAGAAAATACATAAATCATAACATAACAATCCCACGCTTTCGCACAGATAATAAACCCGAAAGCCTTAATGCTTCTATAGCAACAGCAATAATAATTTCCGAAATATTAAAAACAAAATAAGAAGAATATGAAAAAACTAATCATTTTAGCCTTTTTGGCTTTTTCAACAATAGTCTCAGCACAACAATCTAACTATTACGAAGGTAACTTAGAGTTTAAAGGACAAAAACTACCATTAACCTTAGAGGTAACAATAGATAAAGACACTATTGCTTTTCTTGGCTCGCCTGCACAAACAAAAGAACTTATTCCTGCAACGAAAATAGTGCTAAGAAACGACTCTTTAATGTTTTCTGTTAAACAATTAAAAGCCACATTCAAAGGGAAAATAAATGAAACCAAAGATACAGTTTGTGGAAATTTTAAACAATTGTTTGTAGAAATACCTTTATGTTTAGTAAAAAAAGAAAAACCTGAAATAATTATAAATCGTCCACAAAATCCTCCTGCAAATCCTTCTTACATTCAAGAAGAAATAACATTCAGAACACAAGGAGTAGATTACGAATTTAAAGGAACGCTTACCTATCCAAAGAAAGAAGGAAAATATCCTTTGATGATAATGATTAGTGGTTCAGGTTTGCAAAACAGAGATGAAGAAATAATGCAACATAGACCTTTTGCGGTGATAGCAGACTATATGGCAAATAATGGAATAGCCGTTTTTCGCTATGACGATAGAGGATTTGGTACAGAGGATACGGCACTTTTTAATGCTACAACCTTTGATTATGCAAACGATGTAGAGTCTGCTTTAAACGCATTAAAGAATCACCCAAATATTGACGCAGATAAAATAGGACTTGTAGGACATAGTGAAGGAGGATTGATAGCTCCGATAGTTGCATCTCGCAATTCGGAAGTTGATTTCTTAATTCTTTTGGCTGGACCGGGCGTAAACGGAATGGAAGTTTTAGTAGAACAGACAAAAGCCATACTTAAAGTAAACGGATATTCTAAAAAAGAAATAGAAGAACAATTAAAGGCTTTAAAAAATGGGGAATTAGCGGGGCATTCTCACCCTTGGATGAAATGTTTTCTTGAATTAGAACCTTCTGTTTATTTGGAAAAAGTTAAGCAACCTGTACTTGTATTGAATGGAACAAAGGATTTGCAAGTCTTATACAAACAAAACCTACCTGCAATCGAAAAAGCACTGAAAAAAGGTGGTAATAAATCATACGAAATACATAAACTTAAAGGAATGAATCACCTATTTCAAGAATGTAAAACAGGTTCTCCAAACGAGTATTATGAGATTGAACAAACAATTAGTCCAAAGGTGTTGAAACTAATGAAAGACTTCGTAAAATAAGTCAAAGAAAACGTAAATTTTTTCAAAGAAAACGTAAATTATTCCTAAGAGAAAATTTTTTTTCTCTTAGAGATTTACGCCATAGCCAAAAAGAGCATAATCTCCAAGCAAAGGATCGTCTGGAAAATAGGCTTTTAGCCCTTCTGTTATTTGAATTGCAGAGAGCATATCGGCTTGTTTTCGATTTGTAAGCCCAAGTTGTTTTGAAATTCTAAACACATGAGTATCCAAAGGTATGATTAAATCTTTTTCAGATACGATTTGCCATAAGCCAAAATCCACCTCGCTATTTTTTCTTACCATCCAACGCAAAAAAAGACATAGACGCTTACAAGCCGACTTAGTATTTTGAGGAATACCTTTTTGATTTGGGAAAATTTTTGTTAAAGCCTCCAAAACATTTAACGCATTTGGTTTGTCAAAAATCAAGGATTGAACTTTATCTTCTAAGGAAGGGAAATTTTCTTCAAAGTAAATAGTGTGAAGACTCTCACATAGTTGAAAGAAGTCTTTGTTTTTGTAAAATCTATATAGGCAATCCTCGCCCTTTTCAAAGAGGGCGTATTTTTTTTCTTTGATATAATTTGTAGGATTGTTGTTAAATTCTTGATGAATCTTGTTTAAGGTTTTTATTATTTGCACTCGCGAGCCGTATGCTATCCAACTGCTTATGAAAGCCGATATTTCCACATCTGTTTTCTTTGAATAAAGATGTGGAAACTGAACGGGATCGCTTTTTATAAAGTCTTTGTTGTGATATTGCTCGGCAAGTTTATTTAGATTCATCTTTTAGTATTTCGTAAATCAAGTCGTGAATATCAGTTCTTATATTTAGCTGAGCCAATTTATTGGTTTTTGCATCAGGGTACACTCTATTGGAAAGGAAGATAAGGATTGTTTCATTTTTTGGGTCAATCCATAAATATGTTCCTGTGAATCCGCTGTGTCCAAAACTGCTTTTGCTTGCATATTGCGAGGTGTGAGATGATTTTGAGTGTAAAAGAGGTTTGTCCCAGCCCAATCCTCTGCGGTTGTTGTGTTCTTTGAAGTGAGCAATCGCAAATAAATCTACTGTTTCTTTATTGATATATCTTTTTCCTTTGTATTCACCTTTGTTTAAAAGCATTTGGCAAATTGCAAACAAGTCTTCACTTGTAGAAAACAAGCCTGCGTGTCCTGCAACCCCACCAAGAAGGGCAGAAGTTTCGTCATGAACGTTTCCTCTTATTTGAGAATTTCTAAAATCCACAGCCTCTATTGTAGGAACTATGTTTTCAATGTTTTGACTCTGCTTTGGTCGGAAACAAGTGTGGGTTAAATTCATAGGTTTGTAGAAGTTTTCTTCAAGATATATGTCAAGGGTTTGTCCAGACAATGCCTCAACAAGTTCTCCAAGTAGGATAAATCCTAAATCACTATAAACGTATTTGTGTTTTGGGTTTAAAGGTGAATCACTTATTTGCTTAAATATATCTTCTCTGTATTTTTTGTGAATATAAAGCGAATCGGTTAGTTGGAAATACTCATCTGTATTCTCTGTTTTCCAAGCAAAAAGAGTGCTGTCTTGTTCTGCTGTTTTTAGAGCGTGAATCCAAATTGGCAAATAAGCCTTCATTCTTCCGCAATGCGATAGAGCTTCTTTTATTGTTATTTTTCTTTTATTGGTCTTTTTAAGCCAAGGAATATAATTCGATAATCTGTCATCGAGTGCGAATTTTTTTTCATCATATAGCTTCATTACTGCAAGGGTTGTTGCCATTACCTTTGTCAATGAGGCCACATCGTAAATAGAGCTATCGTTTATTGCAATTTTATTGTCGTATGTTTGATAACCTGCGTTCTTTTTGTAGATGATTTCGCCTTTTTGTGCAATCAACACTTGTGCTCCGGGGTAGGCTTCTTTGACAATGCCTAAATTTATCAAAGAGTCTATTTTGCTAAATCTTGAAGGAGCTTGTTTTGGTAGCTCTATTGCAAAATCAGGACTTGCTTTGTAGGTTTGAGACCCATCAACAGGAAGTGTAGCTGTGAATTTGTGAGGTGTAAATATGCTTTTTGCTGCTGCAACTTGTAGTTGTGGTGTGTTTTGATAAGCAATTATTAAGGCGTTGTAATCACATATTGTGTCAATGCTTTCTAAAACATAAGGATTTGCAAAAAGGACTAAAATATTCTTTGCTTTTGTTTCTTGAATAGCGTAAAGAGTTGTAAGACTTTGAGAGGATATTCCGTAATTGTTTGATTTTTTAGAATTAACTCCGCCACTTGCTGCAACGATTACGGTTTTTGTTGAGTCAATCTCACACATTATTTTTTCATAGTCTTCTTCTTTTGTTTTTTTGTTAATGCAATAGTTTTTTATTTTTTTATGTTTCTTTGCTTGTTTTATGAAATCGCTGTAGTCGTTTTCGTCTAAACTTACGAAAATAACTTCATTTGTGTCTTTTTCTTCAAGTGGAAGTATGTTTGCGTTGTTTTCTAATAGAGTTAGCACCTTTGGAGCAATGCTATCACATAAATTGCCAATTTCTTCTTTTTGCTTTTTGCTCAAAGGCTTTGGCTCTTGTGTTGGTTTCATTACTCCGAGTTTGTATTTCCATTCTAAAACTTTTCTACACTTTTCTTTTATTAATTCTTTGCTTAATTCTCCGTTTTCTATTGCAGTAAGAATGGCATTCATTGCAGAATCTGTGTTGTTAGGCATAAGAAGGACATCTACTCCTGCCTTTAGAGCTAAAACTTGTGCTTGTCCGTCAGGATAATCGTTTGTTAGCCCTTTCATATTCATCGCATCGGTGAAAATAAGACCGTCAAATTTTAATTCATCTACTAAATATCCTTGAATTATATCTGGATTTATGGAAGCGGGATAGGTGTAATTCTTGTTTAAAGCAGGGACATTTAAGTGTGCAATCATTGCTCCCCAAACGCCTTTTTCGATATTGTATTTAAAAGGTATTAAATCTACTGTGTCAATGAAGTCTTTGCTGTGATTTATTGTAGGAAGGTTTAGGTGAGAGTCAAGGTCGGTGTCGCCGTGTCCAGGGAAGTGTTTTATAACTGCCATTACGTTATTGTCTTGTAAGCCTTTGATGTATTGTTCTGAAAGGAGGGAAACTTTCCACTTGTTTTGACCAAATGAACGTGTGTTGATGACAGGATTTGCTGGGTTAAGATTTATGTCAATATCGGGTGCAAAATTGATATGTATGCCAAGGGTTTTGCATTGCTTGCCTATGATGTCGGCTTTCTTATACACCAAATAATAATCGTTAGAATCCAATGCTCCTAATGCCATAGCTCTTGGAAAAGGATCTAAGTCTGTAAAACGCATTGAAAGACTCCATTCGGCATCTATTGAAACAAGTAAAGGAATCTTGCAAACAGAGTTGTATTTGTTTATAAGTTTTGGCAAATTGTCGCTTTTTCCTTTGAAAAAACAAACACCTCCTACTTTGTTTGAGTCAATATCTTTTAGGATTTTTTCACAATATTTTTTGTTTACATCGGTGTCTGCTCCTATCATTATGAGTTGTCCAACCATTTCTTTGATAGTCATTTGGGAAAGCAGTTTTTCTATTTCTTTTTCTGTTTTTTTCTTTTCTTTATCTACTTTCTCGCCAAATGTAATTGAGGGAATAAAAATGCAAATAAGTAATGCAATGATGAATTGTTTCATATAATACAACGTTTTTTGTGGTGCAAAGATAGTTATTTTACTTTTATTTTGTATTTTTGTACGATTAAAATGAATAATTGTGGAATTATGATAAGTATTGAAAGGCTTATAACGATAAAACCAGAAGTTTCAAAACTCTTTGTTTTTGTTAAACAAGAAAATGAGTTGATTTCTTCTCAGCTTGTTGAACATGATATTTTGAACTTTGTAAATCAACAAATACAAGAAAACGATAAAGATTTTTTTGCTTTTAATCAGTTGTCGCAATGGCTGTGTGTGGCTGTTATTAAGAAGAAAGACGACTTGAATAAGCAGGTTGAGGATTTTAGAAAGTTGGGTGCGAAAATTTTGGACTTCTGTGATAAGGAGTATATAAAGGATTTGCAATTTGTTAGCGATGTCCAAAAGGAATATGCAATAGGTTTTCTTGAAGGAATGTTGCTTGCAAGTTACACTTTTGATAATTATAAAACCGATGCGAAGCAAACAATTCACCCTTTTGATAATTTGTTTGTGATAAATCCTTATGTTGAAAATAATGACATTGAACAAAGTATTGTTGTTGCAAGAGCGGTTGAAAAATACAGAGATTTGGTAAATGAGCCTTATTGTAGTTTGAACGCAGAGGGCTTAGCAACTGCTTTTGTAAATATGTCGCGTGAGGCTGGCATAGATGTGGAGGTTTGGCACAAGGATAAAATCGAGGAAGAAAAGATGGGTGGACTTCTTGCTGTGAATCAAGGTAGTGTGGACCCTCCAACTTTTACTATTATGCGTTATCGTCCTGAGGGGACAAATGAATCTCCTTTGGTATTTGTAGGAAAGGGCTTGGTTTACGATACAGGTGGATTGAACTTAAAGCCTGGTGATTACATGAACGATATGAAAGAGGATATGGCTGGTGCTGCAATGATGGCATGTGCTATTTATGCTATTGCTTCTTTGGGATTGCCAATTCATGTTGTGGGAGTTTTCCCTTCAACTGATAATCGTCCTGGTTTTAACGCATACGCAAGTGGTGATATAATAAATATGTATGACGGAACTAATGTTGAGGTTGTTAATACCGATGCAGAGGGAAGACTAATCTTGGCAGATGCTCTTTCTTATGCTAAGAAACTTTCTCCATTTCTTGTTGTAGATGCAGCAACTCTTACAGGTGCAGCAGCAAGAGCGATTGGCCCATACGGAATTGCAGCCGTGGAGCAAGAGGCTAAGGAATATATGGAATTGTTGAAAGCCTCAGGAGAAAAAACATACGAGAGAATTGCTCAGTTTCCGTTTTGGAGCGAATATGATGAGTTGATAAAATCAGATATTGCAGATATTAAAAACTGTGGTCCAGCAGAGGCTGGCATGATTACGGCTGGAAAATTCTTAGCTCACTTTACAGATTATCCTTACATACATTTAGATATAGCAGGTGTTGCAATGTCTGATAGAAAAAGGGATTATATTTTAAAAGGTGCGAGCGGCTATGGTTTAAGGCTAATGGTGGAATTTGTAAAAAGTCTTATTGAGAAAAGTAAATTATAATTTGAAAAAAAATGAACAACACAAATAATAAGAAAGTATTTAATCAAGATAGAAAAGATAAGGGAATTTCAAATATAAAGTTAGGTATATCACAAGGAGACATAAACGGAATTGGTTATGAGGTGATGTTGAAATGTTTTTCTGATAACAGAATGTTTGATTTCTGTACACCTATTCTTTATGGTTCGTCAAAAATAGCATCATATCATAAGAAATTAATAAATGCTACTGATTTTCCTTTTGTAAATATACGTTCTGTTGAACAAGCTGAACCAAATAAATTCAATATTCTTAATATCATTCAAGAAGAAGTAAAAATTGATATAGGACAAGCAACAGAAATCGGTGGAAAGTTAGCTGCAATGAGTTTAGATACAGCTTGTAGAGATTTGATGAATGGAAAAATTGATGCACTTGTAACAAACCCTATCAATAAAAAGAATATTCAAAGCGAAAAGTTTAACTTCCCAGGACATACTGAGTATCTTACAAAAATATTTGGCGTAGATGAGAGTTTGATGATAATGACTTGTGGTAATTTACACATAGGCATTATGACAAATCACCTATCTCTTGCTCAAGTTCCACAAGTTATTACAAAGGATTTAATATTGCGAAAACTAAAGGTAATGAATGATTCTTTGAAAAGAGATTTTGGAATTAGAATGCCAAAGATTGCTGTTTTAGCTCTTAATCCTCATGCGGGAGATAGAGGATTAATCGGAGAGGAAGACGATGCTGTGATTGCTCCTGCTATACAAGAGGCTTTTGATAAAGGCATTTTAGCATTTGGTCCTTATCCTGCTGATGGTTTCTTCGGAAATGGAACTATGAAAGACTTTGATGGTGTTATGGCTCTTTATCATGACCAAGGTTTAATACCATTTAAACTTATGAGTTTTACAGAAGGAGTTAATTTCACTGCGGGATTACCTTTTGTTAGAACATCTCCTGCTCACGGAACTGCATACGAAATTGCTGGAAAGAACATTGCTTCTGCTGATAGCTTTAGAAATGCGGTTTTCTTGGCTTTGGATATTACCAAAAACAGAAGAGAATATGACGAACTTACATCTAACACATTGGAAAGAGTAAGTAGAGAAAATATTGTCGAGGAAGACATCACAATGGAATTAGAAAAAGATTATAATGAACCAACAATCTAATCTTGTTCAAAGTAGAATAGAAGAATTGCGAAGACTGCTCAATAGATATAATTATGAATATTATGTCTTAGACGCTTCTACCATAGAGGATAGGCAATTTGATATTCTAATGAAAGAATTAGAGGAATTGGAAAGGCAATATCCCGAATTTCAGTCGCCAAATTCTCCAACCCAACGCGTAGGTGGACAGGTGAGTAAAGGATTTGTTCAAGCCGAACATTCATTTCCTATGCTTTCTCTAACAAATACCTATTCCAAAGAGGAATTGATGGATTTTGTTAGCAGAACTGCTCAAGCCTTGCAAGGAGAAGAATTAGAATGGGTTTGTGAACTGAAATACGATGGCGTTGCCATTAGTTTATTATATGAAGATGGAAAATTTGTTAGGGCATTAACAAGAGGAGATGGCCAAAAAGGAGATGATGTGAGCGAGAATATAAAAACAATAAAGTCAATTCCATTAGAACTTTATGGCGAAAACCTACCTCCACGCTTTGAAATCAGAGGAGAAGTCATCTTTCCACACAAAGCTTTTGAAGAATTTAATCTCAAAAGAATAGAAACAGGAGAAGAGCCCTTTGCAAACCCACGAAATGCTGCCTCAGGAAGTATAAAACTATTAGACTCCAAAGAAGTAGCACAAAGAAAATTAGAATGTTTCCTTTACTACATAATAGGAGAAGGGATAGAAGAAAACTTACACTATAAACGCTTGCAACAAGCACGCTCTTGGAACTTCAATACTCCTAAATACATCGCTATTGCCAAAGGAATAGAGGAAATAATGGAGTTTATAAATTATTGGGACACAGAACGAGGAAATCTACCCTTTGACATAGATGGAATAGTCATTAAATTAAATGACACAAATCAATGGGAAAAACTTGGAGCAACCGCAAAAAGTCCTCGTTGGGCAACAGCTTACAAATTCAAAGCCGAGCAAGCAAAAAGCAAACTCTTAGAAATAGAATATCAAGTCGGAAGAACGGGAGTTGTAACCCCTGTTGCAGTTTTTGAACCCGTAAGACTTGCAGGTACAATCGTAAAAAGAGCAAGCCTTCACAATGCGGAGCAAATTCAAAAGTTAGACTTAAGAGAAGAAGACATAGTAATTGTAGAAAAAGGTGGAGAGATAATTCCAAAAATAGTAGGAGTGGAAAGAGAAAATGAAGAAAAAAATTCCAAACCTATTGCCTTTTTAGAGAATTGTCCTATTTGCGGAGCTCAACTTGTAAAAGAAGAAGGAGAAGCCGCACACTACTGTCCTAATTACAATCACTGCCCACCACAAATTTTAGGAAGATTTCAACATTTCGTTTCAAAAAAAGCAATGAACATAGATACGCTTGGAGCAGAGCGTATAAAAATGTTATTTTCTGCAGGTTTGATAAAAGATTTCTATTCATTCTACTGCTTAAAGCAAGAAGACCTAATAGGATTAGCCTCATTTGAACAAGAAAACAAAGCAAGCATACAAGAAAAGGGAGCAAAGAAAACTAAAGCAGACGCTTTAAGTGAACAAAAGGCTGAATTTGAAAAGCAAATAGATATAACTAATCAAGAAGGAAATCCAGCAATAAAAAAACAAATTGAGCCCTTTCATTATTCAGTTCTTCTAAGATTTCGGCGATATCTGCAGGGTGTAGATCAGCAATTTGTTGGGTAAGTTCTGCTTTCTGCCCAGCGTCGATCAATTCTTCCAATTGACTTAAAAATTCATGGGTTAATTCAAATTGTTGCATATATATCCTACTATTTATTCGTTTTTTCTATTTCTTTACACATAAACAATGTTTATGTACATAATTTTAGGGTATTTTTCTTTCGTTTTTAACTTCGGTGGCGGTTGCCGTTTTGCTTGGCGCACTGTTTTGTGCGACTTCTTTTGCACAGGAGGCCGGCAAGTCTAACCTTGCGTTTTCTGCACAGGGATGGTAT
>CALCUN010000206.1 GCA_937906975.1 uncultured Bacteroidales bacterium | reverse complement strand
TACCGCAAAGGTTGCCGCTTTCAAGAATATTGTCAGGGTCTGCAAGTGATAAACTTGCCTGACCACCACCAAAAAGTTCTGTAAAAGTAACTGAGAAATTCTGACTGATTTTTGTGAAACCTTCGGTAAAGATTTCTTGCATTTGGCTTGTCAACTGATTGATAAGCTTATAAAGTTGTGCACGTGTAGCTTCAACGTCGGCAATTTGTGTTGACAAGAAGTTATATCTTTCGCTAACTTCTTTAAATTCTTCAATAGCCGAAACGTTAACGTTACCAAGTGAGCGAATTTTACTCTTGATTTCACCCAATTCCTTTTTAGCGGTATTGGGGTTTTCAATCTCGATACCAATTTTTTCAGCTTCGGTACGGGTAAGCTCATATTCATCGTAAAGACGGCGGATAACGTCGTCATATTCACGCATCATAACTTCCTTGCGTTCAGTAAGACGTGCAAGTTCACCACCGATTTTTTCACGTTGTAATGTGTTTTCACGTTCGCTGTTACGAAGTTCTACACCTGATTTTTCGGTTTGATTACGTTGTTCAATATAATCGGCAATGTTCTTTTCGCTATCGGTAATTTTGATTTTTAATTCTTCAACTATATCGTTAACCGAATCAATTTCACCCTTTAAGTTTTCGTTTTTAAACTGTAAAGCGGCAATTTCGCTATCAATAGCGGTGGTTCTATCTTGTCGTTCAAGAATAGTTTTATTCAAGGTTTCGCTATTGAAGTTAATAGATTCAATATCCTTAGCAATTTCGATTACCGAAAGCTTTAAAGAAGTAATATCGGCAGTTAGCTTTTCACGTGTGGTGTTAAGGTTATCTCTACCACCCGTCATTTTGTCGATTTCGGTTTGAATTTCATTCTTTTGTGCTTCAATTTCGGCAACTGTTTTTGGAATGTATTTTCCTAACAATCTGCAACCGTCTCTTGTTACAAGAAGATCGTCCTCTATTCTGATACCTCCAAAGTCTTTGAATGTTTCTAACACTCTATAATCTATGAAGTCTTTACATTTATTTTCTGCTTTCCATTTATCTATAAGTGCTGGTATGAAATAGCAACCTGGTTCGTTAGTTATAACAAAGCCTTCTTGCAATTCTCTTCCCAATCTTAATGAAGAAAGTCCAAATTGTGTAGAACGTACATTTTTCTTGTCATATCCAACATAGTTTTCACCATAATTTTCCATGTCGTGTACGTCTAAGCCCATCATGTGGCCTAATCCGTGAGGCATAAACAAGCCCATTGCTCCCGCCTTTACAGCCTCTTGTATGTTTCCTTTCATTATGCCAAGTTCTTTTAAGGCTGAACCAAGACGTGTAACAGCTGCAAGATGAATTTCAGAGTATTTCACTCCTGGTTTCACAAGGCTTGGTACTAATTGTTGAGCTGCAAGCACCGCTTCATAAATATCTTTTTGGCGTTGTGAGAATTTTCCACCCACAGGCACAGAACGAGTTATATCAGAGCAGTATCCCATTGGGTTTTCACAACCTGCATCAGAAACTATCATTCTTTCTTTTTTGATTTGAAGAGAATGGTCGTGTCCGTGTAGGATTTCGCCATGTGTTGTAAGGATTATTGGGAACGAAACAGGACCTCCGCCACTAAGTGCTATACCTTCCATTGCCCCTGCTATTTCATATTCGTAGGTTCCTTCTTTTGCAGCCATTTTCATCATAGTTGTGTGCATCAAATATGCGTTATCTACTGCCTTTTCTATTTCTACGATTTCTTCTTCTGACTTTATAGAACGTTGTTTAACACATGCGTTGATAAGTTCCACACTTACGTATGCCTTTACGTATTCTCTTTCTATATGTAAAAGTTCTGAAATAAAGTTTACGTTTTCTGCTCTGTAAGGAGGTGTGAAATGTACTTTTCTTCCTGCAAAAACTGCTTTATCTAAAAACTCTCTTAAATCCTTTATTGTTCCTACATTATCAACTCCTATTTCCTCTGCTCTATCTCTAAGACTTGGAACAGGACCTGTCCATATTATGTCGTCCATATCAACTTCTTCGCCGAACAAATACTCTTTTCCTTCATCTACATCTATCACCCCTACAAGGTTTTGCAAAGGATATGCAAAGAAATAACGAAATGTACTATCTTGTCTAAAAGTATATGTATTTGCTGGATAGTTAAAAGGGCTGTCGCCGTTACCTAAAATTAAGATAACACCTCTTTTAACATCTTTCATTAATTGTTTACGTCTGTTTATATAAGTTTCTTTACTGAACATAATGCTTTGTTTTTAAATTGTTTTAATTAATTGTTGGCATTGAGTTATTTCTTTTTCCCGCTTCAAGAATTGGCAAATTAGCCTCTGTTGGGATATAAATAACTGTTTTCTCATTCAAATTAGATTGGTTTCTTACCCAAAGATATTGAATATAAGTTGAGGTCAAAGTACCGTTTTCTATTTTTATAGCTTCGGCTGCTCCTTTTGCTCTTTCGATTTCGGCTTTTGCGTTTAGTTTTTCAGCCTCTAAATTAGCTCTTGCTTCCTCTACTTTAATTCTACGGTTTTGTTCTGCTTCAGCAAGCTGTGCTTTACCTCGCATTTCTTGGCTCCAAACTCTGTAAACAGGCATTCCAAACATACCTATACCAACAAATGCCAAAAGACAAATCACTACAATTACTATGTGTTTTGGTTTTAATGTGTACATAATCTTTCCTTTCTATTAAATGTTTTTCAAAATCTCTAATGTGTGTTTCCAATATAGTTCAACAGTTTTTATTTCCAAACGTTCATCAGGAGAGTGTACGCCACGAAGAGTTGGACCATAAGAAATCATATCCATTCCTGGGTATTTTTCTCCAATCAATCCACATTCTAATCCTGCATGTATCGCTCTTACGATTGGTTCTTTATTGAATAGTTTTTTGTAAGCATCAACTGCTATTTTCAAAATCTTACTTTCTGGATTTGGTGCCCAACCTGGATAACCATCTCCATGCTCTACGTCTGCTCCTGCAAGTAAGAAACAACTTTCTACTCTGTATGCTGCTGCGTATTTAGAGCTTTCTACAGAAGAGCGTTGAGATGTTGTGATAAAAAAGAGGTCTTCTTTCATTTTTACTGAGGCTAAGTTTGTAGAGGTTTCAACAAATCCAGGTATTTCTCTGCTCATTGCCAATACTCCGTGAGGACAAGCATACAAAACATTCAATAAATTGTCTTGACTTAACATATCTACCACAAAGGCAGGTTTTTCAGCTTCCATTAGAGTGATTTCCATATCAGGCTCTGTTGTTCTGAATTCATATTTTAAGTCTTGTGTGAATTTTTCTACAATCTCTTTCATTAATTCCACATCAGGCTCTGCTACTACAAAGGTTGCGTAAGCCTCTCTTGCGATTGCGTTACGAAGATTTCCTCCATCAAAACAAGCAAGACGCAAATCCATTTCCTTATCCAAAGACCAAAGTATGCGGTTCAATAATTTGTTTGCACAAGCTAAGCCTTTGTTAATATCATCTCCTGAGTGTCCACCTTTAAGTCCCTTTACCATAATTTTAAATGCAGGGGCGTCTGGTGTTTCTTCTTTATCGAAAGGTAGTTTTGCAACAGTGTCTATTCCACCTGCACAACCTATGAAAATTTCTCCCTCATCTTCGCTGTCAAGGTTAAGAAGTATTCTACTCTTTAACACCTCTGGAGAAAGAGCTTCCGCACCTGAAAGTCCTGTTTCTTCATCTACTGTAAATAAACACTCAATTGGTCCGTGCTCTATGTCGTTTGCCTCCAATATTGCTAAGGCTGTTGCAACTCCTATGCCATCATCTGCTCCAAGTGTTGTGCCATCTGCCTTTAACCACTCGCCTTCTATTTTTGGAACAATAGCATCTTTTTCAAAATCAAAATCTTTGTCGCTATTCTTTTCACATACCATATCTATGTGCGATTGTAAGCAAACCCAAGGTGAGTTTTCTTTTCCTTTTGTTGCACCTTTGCGAATGATTACATTGCCTATTTCATCGCTTTCATAGTCTAAATTTCTTTCTTTCGCCCAATCAATTAGGTATTGAGTCATTTTCTCTTCATGTTTTGAAGGACGTGGAATTGAAAGTATCTCTCCGAAAAATTTAAAGAGACTTTTTGGTTCTAAGTTTTCTAAAACGTTATTGTTTGCCATATCTTTTTTTTTATTTGTTTTTCATTAATTTTAAACGACTTAAATTGCTTAATATTTTTTCTTAGGATTAAAAAATTTTCTCTTAGGAAAAAAATTTTTTTTCTTTGATTTATTTTTCTATCTCTTAGGAAAAAAATAAGAAGGTCGAAACCGAGATTATTACCCACAAAACAAGGCCTAATATAAAGGGTTTTATTCCTACTTTTTTAAGCTCCGAGAGATTAAATCCGTTACCTATCATAAACAAGGCTAAAACCATTCCGCGTTTTCCTATGTAAGAAAGCACGCTGTAAGCAGGTTGCAAAACAGAGATAAAGCCTGCAATAAGTATTGCTATGATAAAGTAGAGAATAAACCAAGGAATTTTGATTTTTCCCTTGCCTTGATTCTCTTTTCTATTGAGAAACATCACCAAAAACGAAAGAGGAATTATCCAAAGCGTTCTTGCAAGTTTTACTGTGGTGGCTACCTGCAAGGCTTCTTTGCCGTATGCTGCTGAGGCTCCAACAACCGAAGAGGTATCGTGGATTGCGATTGCAGACCAATAGCCAAAATCTTCTTGACTCATATTAAAATATTCCCCTATGTAAGGAAATATAAATAAAGCAATGGCATTTAAAACAAAAACAACGGTTAAAGAAAAGGATATTTGACTATCCTTTGCCCCAACAATAGGAGAAACTGCCGCAATGGCACTTCCACCACAAATTGCAGTACCTGAAGAAATTAAAAAAGAAGTATTCTTATCTACCTTAAAGATTTTGCCAAGCAATACGCCTAAAAGAAAAACCAAAAGCACAGAGCAGGCTGTCAAAACAATGCCCTTTGAAGATACTTCTATGACTTGTTGCAAATTCATGCCAAATCCCATTAGCACAACAGAGTACTGTAAAAGTGGAGAACTATATTTTTTGAATTGGAAGGGCTTTTCTATTTTCAATAGAGAGAAAACTATCCCACAAAACAAGGCCATGGGAGCCGAAACAAATGGGAAAAAACACAAAATTGCTACTATAAAATACAAATATTTCATTTTCTTTTTTTTGCAAAAATAGTATTTTTAAACAAACAATTATTATCTTTGTAAAAAAAATGTTTTAGAGATGAATATCCTTATAATAGGCTACGGAAAAATGGGAAAAATGATAGAGGAAATTGCTTTGAGCAAAGGCGATACTATCATAGGAATCATAGACACAGATTCGGATTGGCAGAGATTTGACAAAAATTCCTCTTGCAAAGAAGTAGTAGCCATAGACTTTTCAATTCCAAGCAAAGTTTTAGACAACATAGAAAAAGCATGGGAAAGAAATATTCCAATTGTAGTTGGGACAACAGGTTGGTACGACAAATTGGAAGAAATCACAGAAAAAGCAAAACAAAACAATAAAACAATATTTTGGGCTTCTAATTTTTCAATAGGAGTTTTCCTTTTTGATAAATTGAATGCGTATTTGGCAAATTTGATGAAAGACTTTAACGATTACACTCCTTCGATTAAAGAAATTCATCACATACATAAATTGGACGCTCCTTCGGGAACAGCAATCAGTCTTGCAAATACGTTGGTGCAAAACCACACAATAGAAAAGCAAGACCTTAAAATAGAATCAATAAGAGAGGGTGAGGTTTGCGGAACTCACTCAATCAACTATTTTTCTCAGGTAGATGAGATAGAAATAACGCACGCTGCTCACAGCAGAAAAGGTTTTGCCTTAGGAGCTGTGATGGCTGCTCATTGGCTTGTTGGAAAACAAGGCGTGTTTACAATGAAAGATTTTATAAATTTATAAGAAAGAAAATGAAATACTCAATAGGAATAGACATAGGTGGTACAAACACTTGCTTAGGCTTAGTAACAGAAAACGCAGAGATAGTTTACAGAAAAGAATTTAAAACAAAAGAGTTTCCTGTTTTAGAAAACTATTTGACTGAGCTTGTAAGCAATATAAAAGATATTATATCACATTGCCCTGAGCAAGAAAACATTTTGGGAATTGGCATTGGAGCTCCAAATGGTAACTTTTACAAAGGCTCAATTGAGCTTGCACCAAATCTTCCTTTTAAGGGAATAATTCCAATTAAGAATATGTTGGAAATGTTGCTTTTGAATGAGGGCTGGAATCTTAGAGTTACAATAACAAATGACGCAAACGCCGCAGGAATGGGCGAAATGATTTATGGAAATGCAAGAGGCGTAGATGATTTCATTATGATTACTCTTGGCACAGGCGTTGGCAGTGCAATAGTTTCTAATGGTAAAATGATATATGGCCACGATGGATTTGCAGGTGAGGTAGGACACACAGTAGTTGAAAGAAACGGCAGAGAATGTGGCTGTGGTAGAAAGGGTTGTCTTGAAACCTATTCTTCTGCAACAGGAATTAGACTTTCGGCTCTTGAACTTTTAAAGACAAGTCAAAAAGATTCTTTATTAAGAGCGTTAAAAGAAGAAGAAATTGACGGACAAACAATTTGCGAGGCTGCAAGAAAGGGTGATGAAATCGCACTTGAATGTGTGGATATTACAGCTCAAATGCTTGCAATAGGCGTTGCAAATGCGGCAGCTGTTACCTCTCCAAAGAAAGTCATTTTCTCGGGAGGATTAAGCAAAGCAGGAGATTTGCTTTTAGTGCCATTCAAAAAATATTTTGAAGAAAATCTTTATCCTGTATTTAGAAACAAAATAGAAGTTGAGCTTTCGGCTTTGAAAGAAAACAATTCTGCAATTTTAGGTGCAGCAGCATTAACATTTTAAGGAAAAATGAAAAAATTTATTGGTTTAACTCTCTTTGTTTTGTTTTCTGTTTTTGCATATAGTCAAGAAATAGAAATCAATAAAGGGGTGTTGGTTTGCAATAGCGATAGTTTGCAAATCAAAGATGGTAAAACAAATATTTATGACTTGCTTGCGGAAAAGAATAATGAGAATATGTTTTTTGCAGATAACGAATCGCATTATTCTTTCTTAGATACTTGTCATTTAACCTATATTTTGAATTTCAATGTTGAAAAAGCATTGTTGAAAAAAGAAGTAATCAGACTTCATTTCAAATACATAGACACCTACGCTACTATATTGCTTAACGGAAAACAAGTTGCAAAAACTCAAAATGCCTTTCGCTCCTACTGTTTTGATGTAAAAGATTTCTTGAAAGAGGGAAAAAATGAATTGGTTGTAAGAATTGAGCCAATTTTTCAAAAGTGGCAAAATGTAAATAGCGATGATTTCAATATATTACATTCAGAAAAAAGAGCCATTTTTAGAAAGGCTGCTTTCCAATTCGGTTGGGATTGGGCTCCTCGCCAACTTGCGGGAGAGATTTCAATACCTGTGAAATTGAGCTTTGAGGATAAGAAAGAATATTTGAGATTTGCTTCTGTGCAAACAGAGGTTTTATCAAAGAAAAAGGCTAATATGTCGCTTACTTTAAAGAGTGAGTTTCTTAAAGATGAGGATTATAAAATCAAAATAGCCTATAAAACAAACAATGGTAAAGAAGTTGTAAAGGATTTGGGTAAGATAAGTAAAAATGCTGGTAACTTGCATCGTTTAAACTTTGAAATCAAAAAGCCTTTGATTTGGTATCCAAACGGATATGGCAAGCCAAATCTTTATGATGCTACTATATATTTATATGTAGGAGATAACAAGATTATAGATAGTGTGAAAACTCGCTTTGGCGTAAGAACAATAGAACTTTCTCAAGAGAAAGACAAGTATGGCAGTGAGTTTTGTTTTGTTGTTAATGGAAAGAAGATTTTTGCCAAAGGTGCAAATCTTGTTCCTTCGGCAATGCACAAGGAAAGATATGAAGGAATGGCAAAGCATATTGATTTGGTTAGAGAATGTAATATGAATATGCTAAGAGTGTGGGGCGGTGGATATTATGTTGATGAAAAAATGTATGAAGCCTGCGATGAAAATGGTATTTTGATTTGGCAAGATTTTCCTTTTGCGTGTGCGTTGTATCCTGCTTCGGAAGAATTTCTTAGAGAAGTAGAGTTGGAAGCGAGAGAGAATGTTTTGAGAATTTCTTCTCATGCTTCGCTTGCTATTTGGTGTGGAAACAACGAAATTTGGGAAGGCTGGGGAAACTGGTCTTGGGACAAAGAAGTTAAAGATACAGCCTTGGCAGTGGAAAATTACAATAAATTATTTAAAACTCTTCTTCCAGAAATTGTAAAAACGTATTCGCCAAAAGCTGCCTATACTCACTCCTCTCCTCTTAATGGTTGGGGAAGAAAAGAAAGCCTTACAGAGGGCGATTGTCATTATTGGGGAGTTTGGTGGGGCGATTCTACGTTTGAAACCTATACAAGAAAAGTGCCTCGCTTTATGAGTGAGTATGGTTTTCAGTCTGCTCCTAATATGAAAACGGTAAAAAAATACTACACTCTACCATATACGAAAGAAAATCCTGGATTTGCTATTCACCAAAAGCACAATAGAGGTTTTGAACTTATAGAAAACAGAATTTTAGAACGCTATGAGGGATACAAACCTAATGAAGACTACATAGAAAAGACGTATTTGGTTGCCTCAGACGCTTTTTCAATCGGAATAGAAGCGCATTTGAGAGCAATGCCTTATTGTATGGGAAGTTTAACTTGGCAATTAAATGAGCCATATCCTGCAATTGGTTGGAGTTGTATTGATGTGGATTATTTAAAGAAAGATGTTTATCACACAATTCAGCAGTCCTTTGCTCCAATTGTGGTAAGCGTTGATAAATATTCAAGCAGTGATAGTGTATTTGTTTACATTATAAATTCTTCTTGGGAAGATGAAAAAGTGAATCTAAGGGTTAAAATAATAGATTACAAAAACAATGAAAGTTATTCTTCTTCTCTAAAAAATTATTCAATAGCTCAAATGAGCAGTAACATTGTTTTCTCTATTGCAAAGAAAGATATAAAGGAATTTAGTCCACAAACACATAAAATAACAATAGAGGGAAATTATTTAGATAAAGATAAAAATAACGTTATTATAAACAAGACAGTATATTTTGATTATCCGAAAAATTTAAAATGCGAATGAAAAAGATATTTTTAACACTCAGTTTATGTTTGTTGGTTTTTACCGCAACATCTCAAAACAACGAAAAGCAATATTATAAATTGGTTAATCCTCTTGTGGGAACTGATTTTCACGGACACACATATCCAGGTGCAATAGCCCCTTTTGGAATGGTGCAACTCTCACCTGACACGCGTCTTGACGGCTGGGACGGTTGTAGTGCTTATCATTATTCTGATAATACTATATATGGTTTTTCTCATACTCACCTTTCTGGTACTGGTTGTTCGGATTATGGAGATTTTCTTTTTACTCCTACTATGAAAAATGCAGAAAGCAAGGAGTTTTTCTTGAATTTCTCTCACAAAAACGAATATGCACACGCAGGATATTATAGAGTAGAAGCATATAATGAAGATAAAATTATTTCAGAGCTTACTGCATCGGAGCGAGCTGGCTATCACAAATACACTTTCCCTAAAAACGGAAAGAAAAAAGCAATAGTAATTGACTTTAAGCATAGAGATAAGCTTTTGGATATGAGCTATAAAATAGTGAATCAAAACACTGTTATAGGATATAGACGTTCTGAGGCTTGGAATACGGATCAGAGAATTTATTTTGCTGCACAATTCAACTGCGAAATAGCAAATAGCAAATTCGATGAGCAAAGCAAGAGATTATTCCTTGATTTTGGAAATTCAGATAGCGAAGAAAACAATTCAATAGAGGCTATTGTTGCAATTTCTTCTGTTGATGAGAGCGGTGCTATAAATAATTTACATGCTGAGACTTTCAAATCTTTTGAAGATGCAAAGAAAAATGCAGAGCAACTTTGGAATAAAGAACTCGGAAAAATAGAGATTGAAAGCAAAGACAAGGAAAAAACCATTACTTTCTATACTGCGTTGTATCACTGTATGGTTGCACCAAATCTTTACTCAGACGTAGATGGAAAATACAGAGGAATGGATAACAAAATCTATACAACAGATAATTATAATCGTTACACAGTATTTTCTTTGTGGGATACATATCGTACACTTCACCCTTTGCTTGCGCTAATTGATAGAGAAAGAAGTTTAGACTTTGCAAAAACTTCATTAGACATATATAAACAAAGCGGATTCTTACCAATGTGGGAGCTTGCTTCGTTTGAAACTTATTGTATGATAGGAATGCACGGAATAAGTATGATGGCAGACCTTTATACAAAAGGAATAATTCACGATAAAGACTTAACCTTAGAATCAATGTTAGGTTCAATGGACAAAAAGAAGTTCGGATTTGATTATTTCCTTGAAAACGGTTTCATTTCTTCAGACAAAGAACACGAAAGCGTATCAAAAACTGTTGAATATGCTTACAATATGTATTGCGTTGCTAAGATTGCTCAATTGCAAAACAAGAAAGATGTTTACAATTCAATGATTACAAAGGCGCAATACTACAAAAATCTTTTCAATCCAAACAACACATTTATCCAACCAAAAGAAAACGGTCGTTTTATGCCTAATTTCAATCCTACTCAAATAGATCAAAACTATACTGAGGGAAATGGTTGGCATTATACTTTTTATACTCCTGGCGATGTAAACGGTTTGATTGAAATGATGGGAGGAGACGCTAAGTTTTGCGAAAAATTAGATTCTTGTTTCTTTACAAACGAAAAAACAACAGGTAGAGACCAAGCCGATGTTACAGGATTAATCGGTCAATACTGCCACGGAAACGAGCCAAGCCAACACACAGCATATCTTTACGCCTACGCAGGTCAAGCATACAAAACACAAGAATTGGTAAGACAAATCCTAACAACTCTATACACCTCTAAACCTGATGGAATATGTGGAAACGATGATGTTGGTCAAATGTCAGCTTGGTATGTTATGAGTGCAATGGGATTTTATCCTGTTTGCCCTGTGGATAATCAATATGTATTTGCTTCTCCTTTGTTTGAAAAAATCACAATGCACTTAGAAAATGGCAAAGACTTAATAATAGAGGCACCAAATGCAGAAAACACACCATACGTTAAAGCAATAAAACTAAATGGTAAAGACTACAACAAATCTTTCATTAATTATGAGGACATAAAGAATGGAGGAAAACTTCAATTCACAATGAGCGATAAAGCAGTCAAAGACTTCGCAACTGCAAAAGAAGACAGACCATATAGCAAGATAGAAAACGAATATTTTTGCACAACTCCATACATTTCATACGAAGGCACAGGAACATTTACTAAAAAATTAGAAGTAAATTTCAAAGCCTACAACCCAAAAGACACAATATACGTTTCTTTATCTAATGGAAAGAACTACACTTTTGTAGGAAAAGGCAAATTGAAATTAAAAGAAAGCGTAACAATTACAGCATACGCTCAAAACAAAGGCAAATCCCAAGAAATAGAATGTAAACTTTACAAAATACCTGCAGGAAGAAGCGTAAAGGTTCTAACAGATGTCAATTCACAATACACAGCCTCTGGCGACAATGCGCTAATTGATTTAAAAAGAGGTAGTGATAATTGGAAACTTGGCTGTTGGCAAGGATACTGGGGCGAAGATCTTGAAGCAATTGTCGATTTAGGAAAAAAACAATCCGTAAAAAAAGTTGGAGGCAACTTCATTCAAGATCAAAAAAGCTGGATTTTCATGCCAACTCACGTAGAATATTACATATCTGATGATGGTGTTAATTTCACTCTTTTAGAAACGGTGAAAAATGATGTAGATCAAAAAACAGAAGGAAGCATTACAAAAGCCTTCTTTACAAACAAAGGTTTTTCTGCACGCTACATAAAAGTAAAAGCCTATAATCTTGGAGTAAATCCAAAGTGGCACCTTTCAGCAGGCGAGAAATCTTGGTTGTTTATTGACGAAATCATAATTGAACAATAGCATGACAAAAATAGGTGTAATGAGTGATTCTCACTCTCTAATACCAAAACAAATCTATTCGTTCTTTGAAGATGTAGATTTAATACTTCACTGTGGCGACATAGGTAGTAGCGATGCTCTTTGTGAGCTTAGAGTTTTTAAACCTACAATTGCTGTTTGGGGTAATTGCGATAGCAGATACGAACTCGAAGATGTGGAAGAGTTTCAGTCATTAGAAATTGAGGGAACAAAGATTTTAATGACACATATCGGAGGCTATCCAAAGCACTACCCCGAACACATCGCAAAAAAGCTAAGAGAAGAAAAGCCAGACATATTTCTTTGTGGTCATTCTCACATATTGAAGGTTATCTACGACAAAGAATTTGACCTTCTACACATCAACCCCGGTGCATGTGGACGACAAGGCTTTCATTTAAAGTCCACCTTGATTAAATTCTGTCTTGACAATGGCAAGGCAAAAGATTTAGATATTTTAGAATTTGAAAAAAACAATATAAAATGAAAAAACTAATCACATTCATTATGTTATTGTGTCTTTGTTTTAGTTCAAAGGCTCAATTAGAAAACTTAGAAATAGGAATGAATTTCGGAGGCAGCAATTATGTAGGAGATATAAATTCAGCCTTTAACAGCAATGAAGCAAACAAACAATGGAATCAATTTGAGTCTTGTTTTGATTTTTATAACGTAAATTTCGCTTGGGGACTTACAGCTCGCTACAATTTCAATCCACGTTGGGTTTTAAATACAAGCTTCACCCTCACAAGACTTGAAGGAGAAGATGCTTATTTCAACAATCCACGAAATCTAAACTTTTATTCCGACATAAAAGAGCTTAGTATGGTTGTAGAATTTAACTTTTTGGACTATCAAACAGGCAGTAGAAAACACAGAGTTGCCCCATATATTTTTGTAGGTTTAGCAGGTTTTCACTTCAATCCAAAGACAACAATCATAAATCCTATATCTCAAATTGAAGAATCAATAGAATTGCAACCTCTCAACACAGAAGGACAAGGAATGCCTGGATATAACAAGCCTTATTCTCGTTATAGCCTTGCAATTCCTTTTGGTTTGGGTTGTAAATTCAGCATAAATTCTTACATTTCTGTAGCTCTACAATGGGGCTTTCGCAAAACCTTCACAGACTACATAGATGACATCAGCACAAGATATGTTGATCACTATGAATTGGTGAATTGGTCAGGTGAGCTTGGAGCTGCCGCAGCAGACCGTACAAACGAACTTCCAGGAAAAGAGGGATACTACAATCAACACAATCTTTCTCGTGGTAATGAATCAAATAAAGATTGGTATAACGTGTTTGGAATCACTATCACAACAAGACTTTTCAACGGACAAGGTAAATGTTTGTAGATTTTTCTTAGTTTTTTTTGTTTTTTAAGATTTTTTCATTAGTTTTGTCGCATAATTTTAAATACATGCTGTTATGAAAAAAATTATATTCCTATCACTCATTCTTTTATTGAGTTTTGGACTTGCCGCTCAAAGTAAAAGTAAAAAGAAAAAGCCAAAAAAGCCAGCACCTGCCGCTCCTGTTGAAATAGTGCTTCCAGATAGATGTTCAGATTGCTTTTTCCCTGTAACATTGCAAGTAGATGTGCCTTACGGACCAACAGAGCCGTTAAGAGGTCATGGTTATGTGAACGAAATCAAAAGAGATGCTCAAACAAAAAACGTTTTTGACGGAGAGCATAACTCTATTTGGTATTTTTTAACAATACCTTACGATGGAAAGCTTTTGATTGACATCACACCTAAAAGTTTTTCTGACGATTATGACTTTATTATCTATAAATATACAGACAAATATTTCTGTAATCGTGTAGAAAGAAACAGGGTAAAGCCAATTCGCAGTGTGCAATCGGTAGCAAACACCACATTGAAAGGAAAAACAGGACTTTCTCTAAACAGTACAACTGCCCACATACCAAAAGAATCCGATGAAGCATACGGAAAATATATTGATGTAAAGGCTGGAGAGAGTTATGTTATAGTTTTAGATAACCTTAACGATGGAGGATTGGGACACACCATAAGTTGTGAGGTTTGGACTAAGTATTCCCCTCTTATTATCAATCCTATTGACAGTCTTTTACAACAAAGAACAACCGCTAACTTGCATGTAAAAGAAATAGAATCACAAAGAGTGGTTATGGAAAAGCAAAACGCAGGCTCAACCAGAATAAAATTACTTCCAGAAAAGAGTTACGAAATCACATTAAGCAAAGAAGGTTTCTTTAAATACACAAGAAAAATCTCTCATGCGCAAGCAATAGGCAAAGACACCATTCTTTCGGCTCGTCTTGTGCAAATCAAACCTGGCTCTCCGCTTCCTTTAAATGGAGATTTGTATTTTGACAACAACGAACAAGGAGAATTATTTGTAATGCAAGAGAGCTACAAAGTTTTAGATGAAGTTGTTAGCATTTTGAAAGAATACCCTCAAATAAACGTTAATATAATTGGTAGAATTATGACAGAGGGACTTAATGTTAAGAAAGACAATCAAGTTTCTAAAGCAAGAGCCGATGCCATTAAGAAATACTTAGTTTCTCAAGGCATTTCCGAAACAAGAATCACAACAAGGGGCTCTTCTATCAAAGAATTAGAGGCTCAAATCAAAGAACAATCAAAATCAAGAAACAGAACGCTGAATCCTCCTTGCGAAATAAAGATTGCAGCTAAAAAATAGAAATAAAAAATCTCTTAGGAAAATCACTAACCCTAAGAGATTTTTTTTGTTTTCTTTTTTCTCTCAAAAATATCTCTAAGAAAAAATAAAATATCTCTTAGGAAAAAAATTTTTTTTCTAAGAGATATTTTGTTTTTTCTTTGTTTTATTTTCAGAAGTGTTTTACTTCTTGAAATATCTGTTGTAAAGGCCTTCAAATCCTTTACCATGGCGTGCTTCGTCTTTTGCCATTTCGTGTACAGTGTCGTGAATAGCGTCTAAATCTCTTGCTTTAGCATTTTTTGCTATACGATACTTGTCTGAACATGCGCCTGCTTCTGCTGCCATTCTTTTTTCTAAGTTTGTTTTTGTATCCCAAACAACATCTCCTAATAGTTCTGCAAATTTTGCTGCGTGTTCTGCTTCTTCCCAAGCGTAACGTTTGAATGCTTCTGCTATTTCTGGATAGCCTTCTCTATCAGCTTGACGGCTCATTGCAAGATACATTCCAACTTCTGTGCATTCGCCATTGAAATGTGCATTCAAATCTTTTATCATTTCTTCGTCTAAGCCTTTTGCAACGCCTATTATATGTTCTGTTTCAAATTGTAATGCTTCTGTATTTTGTTCTAATTCTTTGAATTTAGAAGCAGGTACTTTACATTGTGGGCATGCTTCTGGTGGGTTAGCTCCTTCGTGTACGTATCCACATACTGTACAAATCCATTTCTTTTGCATAATCTTATGTTTTTTTAGTTTAACTTTATTTTATCAATGCAAATTTAATTGCTTTTTTAATATTAAACTATTTTTTCAAAGAAATATTTTATTAAATCAAGGAATTATTTTTTTAAATATGCAATAAAAAAAGGTGATTGAAAGATTCAATCACCTTTGTGACCACGGCAGGATTCAAACCTGCAACCTCCTGAGCCGTAATCAGGGACTCTATTCAGTTAAGCTACGTGGCCATCTTTTTTGCGTGTGCAAAGATACTCTCTTTTTTTAATCTACCAAAATTTTTCATAGACTTTTTTTCGCAATTCTTCTTTTATTTCTTTGAATTGACTCTCTTCTATGGTGTTTTTGGCGTTTGTCATTATGTGCATTTCGACTTCTTTTTCGCCTTTTCTGTATGGTGGTTGGCAATAGGCAAATGGTAAAATGCGAAAGCCTGCTCGTTGGTAGAATTGTATGCGTTTTTTTGATATTTCATCTGTTGGCAATTCTACTTCTAAGATAATCAAAGGATTATCCTTGCTTAGCATTGACAATATATTGCTTGCTATTTTTTGATTGCGATGTTTTAAATCTATTGCAAAGTGTTCGATGTACAAAAACTTTGAGAATTGCCAATAGTTCAATATCCCAACAAATTCGTTGTTTTTATATATTAAATTTAATTCCAACAATTCGTTGTTATAAACCTCAATTAATTTTGAAAAATCGCGTCTTTCTTCTTCGGGAAAGCAATTTTCATAGATTTTTCTTGAAAATTGCATTTGTTTTTCTTCGTTTTGGAGTTTTTTTATTTGCAACATTCTACAAATCTTCGTTGTTTTTTGCAAGATTGTATAAAAATTCTCTTGCTCTAAAGAGTTTTGCTTTCACTGTCCCGATTGGTAAATTCAATTCTTGTGAGATTTCTTCGTAGGACTTTTCTTCAAAATAACGTTTCTCGATAAGGACTTTGTAATGTGGCTTTAACTTCTTTACTATGCTGCGTAAAAATTGGTGTTTTTGTTCTTCTATGATTTTTTCTTCGGGAGATAAGGTTTCTGAAACTACGTTAAATTCCATCAACTCTTGGTTTGCGTTTAAGAAATGTGTTTCAATGGAAATTGTTTGTGCTTTTTTCTTTCTGATAAAATCAACACAATTGTTTGTCGCTATGCGAAATAGCCATGTGCTAAAAGCAAATTCTGGTGTGTATTTGTCTATGGATTTGAATGCTTTGCCAAAGGCTTCTATTGTAAGGTCATCTGCATCTATTGTGCTGTTTGTCATTTTCAAAATCATATAATAGAGTGGCTCTCTATAGAGTTCCATTAGTGTTGCGTAGGCTTTTTGATCGCCCTGCTCTCTTGCTTTGCAGATTAGTTCGTAATCTCTTTTTGCTTTCGCGGTTTGACCACTTGTTACTTCCATCTACTTTTCTTTGTAGTTAATATCCTTATCTCTAATGTAAGATTAAGAAACATTTGATAAAGTTCCAAAATCGGTGCAAATATATATAATTTTTTTGTTTTAAGCTTTTTAAAGACTTTATAATAGACAAAAATTTGCAATATCCATTTTAATAAAATTGCAATTAGGATATATTGCCACGGTATTGAGACTAAAAATAGTGATATTAAACTAAAATAGAATAGCCACGTAATGCAAGGCAAGAATGCTAATGATAATTTGTGTGTGGTTTTGAAATGTTTTCTTGAAATAATGTTACTTTTCTTTGATTTTATCCAATCTTTATAGCTTTTATAGGAATCAAAGGTGATTTGAGAAGACTCTGATAATACTACTGCTGTATTTTTGTTGTTTGCTACTTGATTGATAAATATGTCGTCATCTCCTGCCGATAGGTTGTAGTGTTTGATAAATCCTCCTACTTTATAGAATAGGCTTTTTTTGTATGCAAGATTGTATCCTTCGCCCATGTAGGGTTTTTTACACAATGCAAACGAGATATAGTTCATTGCTCTTATTGTGTGGTCGTATTGTATTATTTTGTTTAGTAATCCTTTTCTGTTTGCTAGGTTTGCGTAACCTAAAACTATTTCTTTGTTTGTGCTAAAGGCTGATGCGATATGTTTTAACCACTCAAATGAATTTGGTTTGCAGTCTGCTTTTATTAAAACTATGTTTTCGTATTTTGCGGATTTGATTCCTATTGAGATTGGAAACTTTTGTCCTTGGAATTTATTGACATTCTCTACTATGTTTACAATTTTTAAATGTGAATAAATAACTGACAATCCTTTTAACACATATTCTGTGTCGTCTGTTGAGGCATCGTTCACTACTATCACTTCATATTTTGGGTAGTCTTGTTCGAGTATTTCTATTAACTTGCTTTTTAAATTGTATTCATCGTTTTTTGCAACCACAATCACAGAAAGCGGTGGCAAGTCTTTGTTTTCTAATAATGGTTGATTGTAATATTTTTTTAATGTTATCTTGCGATAAACTATTAAATAGAATAAGATTTGTAAAATTAAGAAAAGGCTCACAAAGCCCAATAAAACCAAATTTAAAGTGGTTAATGGAAATCCGAAATTTATCATTTTTAAAATTATTTTTTACAAAAATATCCTTTATTCGAGTTTTAGAGTTATTTTTGTAAATTATTTTTTTAACGTTTTATGTTAATAACTTAGAAATGGACTTTACAGTAAACTATATTTCAAAAGATTGCAACGCAAGAGCGGGTGAAATAAAAACTGATCATGGAAATATTCTAACGCCTATTTTTATGCCTGTGGGAACTCTCGGTAGTGTAAAAGGGGTTGGCAGTGATATTTTGACAGATGATGTGAAGGCTCAAATTATTTTGGGAAATACTTATCATCTTTACTTGCGTCCTGGTCTTGATGTAATAAAACAAGCAGGCGGAATACAGAAATTCAATTCTTGGAACAAGCCTATGCTGACTGATAGTGGAGGATTTCAAGTTTATTCTTTGGGCGATAGACGCAAAATCACAGAGGAGGGTTGTATTTTCCGCTCTCATATTGATGGCTCTAAGCATATTTTTACGCCAGAGGGAGTAATGGATATTGAAAGAGTGATTGGAGCTGACATTATTATGGCTTTTGATGAGTGTACTCCGTATCCTTGCGATTATGATTATGCAAAAAAATCATTAGGTCTTACTCATCGTTGGCTGAAACGTTGTGTTGATAGATTTAATCAAACAGAAAATATTTACAATTACAATCAATCTCTTTTCCCTATCGTACAGGGTAGCGTATATAAGGATTTAAGAAAACAATCTTGCGAATATGTTGCTTCTTTTAATTGTGATGGAAACGCAATTGGCGGACTTGCTGTTGGAGAGCCTGCAGAAATGATGTATGAGCTAACAGATTTGTGTTGTTCTTTACTTCCTAAGGATAAGCCTCGCTATTTAATGGGAGTTGGAACGCCTATAAACTTATTAGAATCTATAGCCTTGGGCGTAGATATGTTTGACTGCGTAATGCCTACTCGTAACGGAAGAAATGCAATGCTCTTTACAATGGAGGGTGTTATGAATATGAAAAACAAAAAGTGGGCAAACGATTTTTCTCTCTTAGATGAAAACGGCACTTCCTTTGTTGATAAACTTTATACTAAGGCTTACTTGCGACATTTGTTTGTTTCGCAAGAGTTATTAGCTCTTCAAATTGCAAGTATTCATAACTTGGCTTTCTATCTTGAGCTAATGCGTCAAGCAAGAGAGCATATAATTGCAGGAGACTTCCTTTCATGGAAAAATATCATGGTAAAAAAATTGTCTAATCGTCTATAAATGAACTTAAACAAAAAGAAATACGGTTTTTTATCTATTTTAGACATCTATATAATTAAGAAATTATTGCTAACCTTTATTTTGGCAATATTTCTCATTATTATGATTGCTATTATTTTTGATTTAAGTGAAAGATTAGACGATTTCATTTCTAATAATGCGCCAATTAAGGGTTTAATTTTTGATTATTATCTTAATTTTATCCCACATTTTGCAAATCTTTTCGGACATTTATTCTTCTTTATCGCAGTTGTGTTTGTATGCTCTAAGCTTGCGTCAAATTCTGAAATAATTGCTATTCTCAGTAGCGGAATTAGTTTTAAGCGTCTGCTAAGACCTTTTATTATAACAGCTGTTTTTGTTGGCTGTGTCAATCTTTGGCTAAGCAATGTTTTGATTCCAAAGGTCAATGTGCCAAGATTGGAATTTGAAAAGGTGTATTACAGAAATCCTTACCATAATCAATTTTACAATATCCATATACAGCCAAAACAAAATGAGCAAATCTATGTTCAACATTTTAGCAATAAAACAAATAAAGCCTATAAATTTACTCAGGAAATAATAAAAGATGGAACTATTGTAAAGAAAACTAGTGCTGATTACATTGTTTTTGATTCTGCAACTATGGATTGGGTTATGACAAACTATCATATAAGAGAAATAAACGGGATTTCAGAAAAGATAGAAACAGGATTTGAAAAACATATCGACATAGGTGTAATGCCAAACGAGTTTAACCTAAATCAAATCAAAGTAGAGGTTTTAGATTACAAACAATTAGACAACGCTATTGCAAGAGAGGAGTTAAAAGGTAATAGCATTGTAACTGAATTACGCATAGAAAAATATCAAAGATTATTAAATCCTTTTGCTTACATCATACTAACGGTGATTGGTGTTGCGTTATCTTCTCATAAAAAACGAGGAGGAATAGGTTTAAACTTAGCAATGGGAATTATTCTTGCCTTTAGTTTGATTTTAATGATGAAATTAGCAAATGTATTTGCAACAAACAGCACACTACCTGCGGTATTAGCAGTTGCTTTACCTTTGTTTTTATATGCTATTATAGCAATAATTTTAGTAAGACGAACCCCTAAATAATATAGTATGATAAACGACTTAATGAACAAAATAATAAAATCTCGTATGCCACAGATAGAAAATTATATGAATAATCCTATTGAGGTACAAGAGAAATTATTATCAAATCTTATAAAATCTGGACGAGAAACCATTTGGGGAAAATTCTATGATTATAAAAACATAAAATCTTGGGAAGACTTTTCCAATAAAGTTCCTATAAACGATTACGAAAGCTTAAAGCCTTTTTTTGAAAGAGCAAGAGCGGGAGAATATAATCTTCTTTGGCCAACAGAAATTCGTCGTTTCTCAAAATCTTCTGGTACAACCTCATCAAAATCTAAGTTTATACCAGTGAGTGAAGAGTGTTTGAACGAATGCCACTATAAAGCGGGAAAAGATATGCTTGCTTTGTATTGCAAAAACTATCAAAACAACAATATTTTTGGAGGAATGAATCTTGCATTAGGCGGTTCAAAACACGAAAATGAATTAAATAGCGATATATTCTGTGGAGATGTTTCTGCAATCATAATAGATAACTTACCATTTTGGGCAGAAATGTATAGAGTACCGAAAAAGGAAATAGCGCTTATGCCAGAATGGGAAAGTAAGCTAAACAAAATGGTAGAATCTGTAATAGATGCAAACATAGTAAGCCTTTCTGGTGTTCCTTCTTGGATGATGGTGCTTTTGAAAAAGGTAATGGAGAAAACAAACAAAAGAATTGAAGATTTATGGCCTAATCTTGAGGTTTATTTCCATGGTGGCGTTAGTTTTTCTCCTTACAGGGCTCAATTTGAATCCATACTTCCAAAACACACAAGATACATGGAAACTTACAATGCTTCGGAAGGATTTTTTGGATTGCAAGATGACCCTAACTTAGATTCGATGCTCTTACTTTTAGACTATGGAGTATATTACGAATTCTTACCTATGGATCAAATAAACTCGCCAAATCCAAAGGCAATCAATCTCGCAGATGTAGAAATAGGCAAAAACTATGCTATGGTCATAACTACAAATGCTGGATTGTGGAGATATGTAATAGGAGACACTATTACATTTACAGAAAAGAGTCCTTATCGTTTCAAAATCACAGGAAGAACAAAGAATTTCATAAATGCGTGTGGAGAAGAGTTAATTATAGATAATGCAATCTCTGCTTTCAATAAAGCATGTGCTGCAACAGATGCTCAAGTGGGCGAATACACTGGGGCTCCTTTGTTTATCAAAGAAAATAACACCACTCTACATCAATGGATTGTTGAATTTGATAAAGAGCCTGAGGATTTTGCTTTGTTTGAGAGTGTTTTTGACAAAACTTTGCAAGAGGTAAACTCTGATTATGAAGCAAAGCGTTACAAAGACTTTATTTTGAAAAAGCCACAAATAATAAAAGCACCTCAAAACACTTTTTATAATTGGTTGAAATCAAGAGGTAAATTAGGAGGACAACACAAGGTGCCTCGTTTATCTAACAATAGAGAATTTATTGATGAAATTTTAAAACAAATACAATAGATATGAGCATACAAGAAATAGAACAAGAAATAATTGAGGAGTTTGCAAACTTTGATGATTGGATGGACAAATATAGTTACATAATTGAGATTGGCAACTCTTGTCCTATGATTGAGGAAAAGGAGAAAACTGATAATAATCTAATAAAAGGCTGTCAATCGAGAGTGTGGGTGAGTGCAAAACTTAATGAAGAGGGGCTTATGCAAATAAGTGCTGATAGCGATGCTGTGATAACAAAAGGTATAATAAGTCTTTTGCTTAGAGTTTTTAATAATCAAAAACCAGAAGACGTATATGCAGCCGAATTAAAGTTTGTTGATGAAATTGGATTAAAGTCTCACCTCTCTCCTACTCGTTCTAACGGATTGTTGAGCATGATTAAACAAATTAAACTTTACGCTCTTGCATTTAGTGTAAAACAAAATCAATAAGATTATGGAAAAAGCAATTCTAAAAGACAGAATTATTCAAAGACTTAAAACAATTCATGATCCTGAAATCCCTATTAATATTTACGAACTCGGATTAATTTATGATATTGACATAAATGAAGATAAAGACGTGTTGATTCTAATGACTCTTACCGCTCCTAACTGTCCTGTTGCAGAGAGTTTGCCTTTGGAAGTTGAAGAAGCAGTAAAACAAACCGAAGGAGTAAATAATGTTCAAGTGCAATTAACTTTTGAACCTGCGTGGTCAATGGATAAATTAAGCGATGAAGCAAAACTCGAACTTGGATTCCTCTAAAAGTCCTTTAATAAAATTACTTAAAGACCCGTTAAGTCTAACAAGTATCATAATAATAGGAATTTTCATCTTCCTTTCCATCGGAGCATATTTCGTAAGCCCCGACAGCACTCCTTATGCAAATGAGCAACATTTGGAGATAGCTGTAAAGAGTCCAGGCTTTAAGATTTTTTTCCTTGAAGAAAAAAAAATAAATCAAAGAGAAAAAAAATTTTTTCAAAGAGAAAATAATTTTTTTCAAAGACTTTTCTATGGCTCTCATTCAGAATACATTTCAACACCGATTTACAGACATTGGAAACAAGAGGGAAAACAATTTGTTGAAACATATACCGGCGATTCTCCTAACAATGGAGAGATAATTTCAATAGATGAAAACTCAGATTATAGAATTTCTGAACGCACCTACATATTGGGAACAGACCGTTATGGACGTTGTCTTTTATCTCAATTAATTGTTGGCACAAGAGTGTCTATTGCAGTTGGATTTATTTCACTTATCATTTCCTTATTTATAGGTATTACACTCGGAGCCGTTGCTGGATATTTCGGAGGCTGGATTGACAATGTAATTATGTGGTTGATAAACGTAGTGTGGTCAATCCCGACAGTACTCCTTGTGGTTGCTATCACCTTTGCATTAGGCAAGGGATTTTGGCAAGTGTTTATTGCAATAGGTCTAACAATGTGGGTAGATATTGCTCGTATGGTAAGAGGTCAAGTAAAGAGTATTAAAGAAAAAGAATACATTACTGCTTCAAAAGCCTTAGGATTTAGTAACCGAAGAATAATAATAAAACACATTCTTCCAAACATAATAGGGCCAATCACTGTTATATCAGCATCAAACTTTGCAAGCGCAATCCTACAAGAAGCAGGATTAAGTTTTCTCGGCTTAGGAGTACAACCACCTATGCCTTCGTGGGGAAGTATCATTAAAGAAAATTACGGATACATAATTCTTGATGCCGCATATATGGCAATAGCACCAGGAATTGCAATAATGCTTTTAGTACTCTCCTTTTTCACCTTAGGAAGTGGCATAAGGAAGGTAATAGATGTAAGAAATTAAAAAAAATATCATAACTTGCAATAAAAGAAACAATTTATCGTTTTTGCAAGATACGATAAGAAAATAATAAAAATACTTAAACATAAAAAAATGGTAAAAAAGAAATTTAAAATTCTTAAACTTACCTTGGCTATCAGCTTATTACTTTTATCACAACAGGCAAATAGTCAAGCAGAATTAAGTTCGCAAAAATTAGAATTGGATTTGGAAACAGCATTAAGCATTGCCCATAACAACAACCCAACAATAAAGATTGCAGAACTTGAAATTCAAAGAGTGGATTATAGCAAAAAGGAAACTTTAGGCAACTTGCTTCCATCGCTTTCGGCATCTGGTCAATACACCAACAACATAATGAAATCCGTTATGTTTATGCCAGAGAGTTTTTCCGCAATGATGGGCGGGGCGAAGTACATGGAAATAGGATATAAAAACTCCTATACTGCAACTGTTTCAGCTGCTCTTCCACTTGTAAACTTCTCGCTTTGGGAACAAATAAAAAGCAAACAAAATGAAATAGACCTAATAATAGAACAATCAAGAGCGTCAAAAATTGACATGACAAAACAAGTAAAAGACGCTTACTATGCAGTATTATTAGCAAAAAACAGTTTAAGTGTATTAGAGAGAAGTATCAATAACGCAAACGAAACTTTAAAATCAACAAAAGCCTCTTACGAACAAGGATTGGTTTCAGAATATGATTACATCAGAGCGCAAGTGCAAGTAAACAATTTGAATCCTACTTACATCAATGCAAAAAATGGCTTAGAGTTATCTATTTTGCAATTAAAAATGATTCTATCTCTTCCAACCGAGCAAGAAATTGTATTGAAAGAAAACTTAGAAGACTTTTCTAATAGAGTAACAACAATAAATCTAACTGAAAACCCAACAGAATACAACTCTGATTTAAGACAAATGGATTTGAATATCATAAGCCTACAAAATTCCCTTAGATTAGTAAACTCACAACACATTCCTTCTTTATCGGCTTTCGGACAATATTCTTATTTAACACAAGCCGATGACTTTAAATTCGCAGATTACAATTGGGTTGGTAGTGCTGCTGTTGGATTGCAATTGAATATTCCAATCTTTAACGGACGTACAGTTGTAAACAAAGCAAAACAATTAAAGATTTCTTTACAAGAATTACAATTACAAAAAGAATATCTTAAAGAAGGCATAGATTTGCAAATCCAAGCCGCAATCAATAGTATGAAAGCTGCCAAAGAACAATTGGAAGCAAACAAAGACGCTATCAAACAAGCAGAAAGAGGTTATGAAATAGCAAAAGTACGTTACAATACCGGAACAGGAACTATTTTAGAGCTAAACGACAGTGAGTTATCAATGACACAAGCAAATCTAACCTATCAACAATCATTGTATGACTATTTAATAGCACAAAACAATTTAGAAAAAGTATTAGGAAAAGAATAAATAATTTAAGAACATAAAAAAACAAATTAAAACAATGAAGAAAGCAATTTATTTCTTAAGTATAATATCGTTAATGGCGATAGGTTGTTCAAAAAAAGAAGCACAAGAAACAACTCAAAAGACAGCAGATGTTTTTAAAGTAAAGACAGAGCTTGCTCAAAGCCAAGAAATAGACAGAATATATGAGTTTTCTACAACCGTAGAGGCAGCAGTGAAAAACTATATCACCTCAGCGGGAGGAACAAGAATAGAAAAAATAATGGTTGAAGTAGGAGATGTTGTGAAAAAAGGCCAACAACTCGTAAAAATGGAAAGCACACAATTAACTACTACGCTTGCACAATTAGACAACCTTAAAATAGAATTAGAAAGAATAAAGACTCTTTACCAATCTGGTGGAGTTAGCAAGCAACAACTTGACCAAATGCAAATGCAATACGATGTTGCAAAGAAAAGTGCAGAAAATCTAAAAGACAATATTTACCTTACATCTCCAATCAACGGAATTGTTACAGCAAGAAACTTTGATAACGGAGACGTTGCTGCAAGCCAACCAATTTTACAAGTAATGCAAATCAATCCTGTTAAGTTAAAAATCAATATTCCTGAAAGTTTCTATACAAATGTAAAGAAAGGAATGCAAGTTGTTGCAAAAACAGAAATTTTTGGCGAAGAAGAATTTGCAGGAACAGTATCTTTAATCTATCCAACAATAGACCCTCTTACACGTACTTTCACTTGTGAGGTAAACGTAAAGAATCAAAACTCTAAACTAAAACCTGGAATGTTCGGAAGAGTAGAATTAAATCTTGGAAAGGCATCTACAATAATGGTTTCTGACAAAGCCGTTGTTAAACAATCAGGTTCAAATGACAAATACGTTTTCGTAGAAAAGAATGGTGTAGTTGAATATCGTAAAGTAGAATTAGGAAGAAGACTTGAAGACAAAATAGAAGTTATAAGCGGAGTATCTGACGGAGAAAACGTAGTAATCTCAGGACAGTCTAAATTAATGGACGGAACAAAAGTAGAGGTTATAAAATAAAACACTAAAACAAAAAGAAAACAACATGAAAATATACGAAACCTCGGTTAAAAGGCCAATAACCACTTCGCTTATATTCGTAGCGATAATAGTTTTAGGCTTATTTTCATTAAGCAAACTTTCCATTGACCAAATGCCTGAAATAGAAATGAATCAGGCGTATGTAATTGTATCATATCCAGGAGCAAGTGCCGAAGACGTTGAAAACAACGTAACGAAAGTAATGGAGAGTGCTTTGAGTACAGTCAGCGATTTAAAAGAACTTACCTCCACCTCAAAAGAAAACACAGCAATTATCGGTTGTGAATTTAATTGGGGTATAGATATAGATGACGCAGTAAACGATATGCGAGATAAAATAGAGTTAGTAAAACAAGCCTTACCAGATGGCTGTTCTAATCCTATGATTCTCAAAATTTCTACCGACATGATGCCGATTGCAATCTTGTCTGCGACTTCCCATGAAAGCACTGCTGCTCTTTATAAGATATTAGACGATGCTGTTGCTAATCCTTTGAATAGAATTAACGGAGTTGGTTCAGTGTCAATCTCAGGAGCACCACAAAGAGAGATAGTAGTAAATTGCGATCCTAATAAATTAGAAGCCTACAACCTTACAGTAGAACAAATAGGCTCAGCCGTTGCAACAGAAAACGTAAACACACCAGGAGGAAACATTGACGTAGGAAGCGAAACCTATTCTTTACGTATAGAAGGTGAAATAAAAGAAAGCGAACTCTTAAACAACATAGTTGTAGCTAACTATGGCGGAAAAAATATCTTTTTAAGAGACGTTGCATACGTTAGCGACACAATCCAAGAAAAAGCACAAGAAAGTTATGTTAATGGAGTAAAAGGAGCAACTATAGTAATCCAAAAACAAACAGGTGCAAACTCTGTGGAAGTTATGGAAAAAATCAGAGCAGAACTTCCTCAAATCCAAAAGAACCTTCCAAAAGATATTCATTTAGAAGAAGTGATGAATACAACTGACAACATCGAAAACTCAATCAGTTCATTGGTTGAAACCTTTGTGCTTGCTTGTTTATTCGTTGTAATAGTTGTTTTATTCTTCCTTGGAGAATGGAGAGCAACCATTATCATTATGGTAACAATTCCTGTTGCCCTTATCGCATCTTTCATATATCTTTTAATAACAGGCAACACTATCAACATCATATCAATGTCTGCCCTCTCCATTGCCTTAGGTATGGTGGTCGATGACGCAATCGTTGTTTTGGAAAACGTAACAACACACATAGAACGCGGAAGTAAACCAAAAGAAGCATCAATTTACGGAACAAATGAAGTAGCCGTTGCCGTAATTGCCACAACCCTTACATTGCTTGCGGTATTCTTCCCATTCACTATGATGGGTGGAATGGCAGGTATAATGTTCAAGCAATTAGGATGGATGATTTGTATCATAATGATAGTATCTACTGCATCAGCCCTTACACTTACTCCAATGATGTGTTCATTGCTTTTAAAGAGAGAAAAAGACAAAAAACACAACAAAGTATTCAAAACAATATACACTCCAATAAAAAGAGGATTAGACAAACTTGACAATGCTTATGAAAGACTTCTAACATGGGCAGTACGTCATAAAATGCTTACATTCATAATCTCACTTGCAATCTTTGTGATTTCAATAGTTATGGCAACACGTTTAGGAACAGAGTTCATACCAGCTTCGGACAACGGACAGATAACAGGAAGTATAGAACTACCTTCGGGAGCCAATGTAGAGAGAGCAAAAGAAATAGCAGTACGTTTAGAAAAAGCAATAGCAGAAAAAGTACCAGAAAAGAAATCATTCACATACACAGTCGGCACACCATCAGATGATGACAACAACTCATTTGCAATGATGAATGCTTCTGGAAGTAACTACATATCATTCCGTCTTAGACTTAAAGACTTAGAAGAAAGAGACAGAGATATGTTTGCAGTAGCCGAACAATTAAGAAAAGAAATCGGCTCTTACACAGAAGTAAACAAGTTTAACGTATCAGCAGGTGGCGGTGGCGGAATGACATCTGGTAGTACAATCGATGTTGAAATCTTTGGTTACGACTTTGCAGTAACAGAAAAAATTGCCGAAGACGTAAAACACTCTATGGAAAACATAGAAGGATTAAAGGACGTAAGAATCGACAGAGAAGACTACAAACCTCAATTCCAAATAGAGTTTGATAGAGAAAAACTTGCTTTGAACGGATTGAACGTTGCTACAGCATCTACCTATGTTCGTAACAGAATGAACGGTATGACTGCATCAATTTTCCGTGAAGACGGAGAAGAATACAAAATTAAGATAAGAAACGACAGAGCACACCGTCAATCAATAGAAGATATTGAAAACATCTTAATCTACAACTCGCAAGGCAAAGCCGTAAGACTATCAGAAGTAGCACAAGTTGTGGAAAGACAATCACCACCATCAATAAAACGTCAAGACAGAGAAAGAATCGTAAAAGTAACAGCAACACTTTACGGAACAACTCTTGACGTTGCAGTAGCAAGCATACAAAGCGAACTTGACAAAATGGACATTCCAGTAGAAATAGGAACGCAAATAGGAGGTTCATTTGAAGACCAACAAGAATCCTTTGGCGATATGGGATTACTATTAGTCCTAATCCTATTGTTAGTCTATATCGTAATGGCAGCACAGTTTGAATCACTACGCTATCCATTCATTATAATGTTCTCTGTTCCGTTTGCATTCGTAGGATTGATACTTTCACTATTCATGACAGGCGAAACACTTAACCTAATGTCTTTAATCGGAGGCGTAATGCTTGTAGGTATAGTTGTAAAGAACGGTATCGTACTTGTGGACTACATAAACCTTAACCGAGAAAGAGGAATGGGAATCAGCCAAGCCATTATATCAGGAGGAAAATCAAGACTACGTCCTGTACTTATGACTTCGGCAACCACAATCCTTGGTATGGTGCCTATGGCTATGGGAATTGGAGAAGGAAGTGAACTTTGGCAACCAATGGGTATAGCAATCGTAGGAGGATTGACCGTTTCCACACTTGTAACCCTTGTAATCATTCCAACAGTCTATGGTTGGTTTGCATCAAGAGAAGTAAAATCTTACAGAAAGAAACACTCATTACATTTAAGTCGTAGAACAGTAAAAGAATAATAAGATGAAAGCAGCATTTATAGCATATAACCAAGCCCATGTGCAAGATGTAGAAAACATTTTACATCAATTATCCATCAGAGGATACACACGCTGGCAAGATATACAAGGAAGAGGCTCAAAAACGGGAGAACCACACCTAGGTTCTCACGCTTGGCCTGCAAAAAACATGGCAACACTTTGCATAGTCGATGACAACATCGCCCCTATCCTTAAAAAAAGAATACAAGCCTTAGACAACTCAGCACCAGAACAAGGTTTAAGAATATTCTTTTGGGAAACAATAGACGTATAACAGAGATAAAAAAACAAAAATAAAAAAATCATATCCTAAATTATTGGGATATGATTTTTTTTTACCTTTGCCGAAACTTTAAACTTAAACATCATCATAAAGAGAATTATATTTTTAGCATTAAAAAAACACAAACGTCTTTTCATTTAAATAAATCGTCTAATGTTATTTCGCTTTGTATCATTCCCGAATGAGAATTTTGTCGTAATCCATAGGTCGTTACCATTGTCAAGTGTACTGCCTTACGCGTGTTGGTCGATTCTATAAAGATTGCTTTTTTATTTCTTAGTTTTTGTTCGTATTCTGCATCAATTGCAAACTCTGAAAGAGAGAATTTCATTTCACAAATATTTATAACTTGATCATTGCGATCTATTATTAAGTCTATTTGTACTCCATCGCTATTTTCATCTGCATTTTTACACCAAGAGTAAACATTTGTCAATACTCCCGCTATACCAAGTCCCGCTTTTATTTGTTGAATGTGTGTCATACATAGGCGTTCAAACGCTAATCCACTCCACACTCTATGAATTGAAGATTCGGTTGATACAGACCAAAAATTTTTGTCATTGTTATTGTTTTGTTGAATAAACTTAAAGTAAAACAATGTGTAGTTATCTATAAGCTGATAAATAATTTCTTTACTTTTTTTGCCGAAAGTGTTGTATTTATGTATAAATCCACAATATTCTAATTCATCAAGCACTTTTGTTAATGCACCATTGCTTTGTGTATTAGTTGCTTCTATTATTTCCCCTCGTGTCATTCCAATTTTCTTTTTTGCAAGAGCTGTAACTATATTTATATATAATTCTGGGGATTTAAAGAGTGAGGCATATAATTGATTAAATTCATTCGCAAGTTTACCATTTTTTGCAAAGAACATCTTGTCTATGTTTTGAGAAAGACTTATTCCTTTTTCAAGTAAGCTCCAATAGAAAGGTATTCCTCCTAATATCATATAGCATTCTGCTATTTGATGTCTATTTATTTCGATTCCTTTACTCTGAATAAACATTTCGCATTCTCCTAAGGTGAAAGGCTGTAATGCAATGCGTTGTGTTACTCTATTATGCAAGCCTCCATGGTCATTTATCACCTTATTGATAATCCAAGATGTTGCTGAGCCACATATAATAAGCACTATATCTTTTCTTGCTGATGCCCAACCATTCCAAAAGTGTTCAAATGCAGATATAAAGTTTGAACGCGCGGTATCCATCCAAGGTAATTCATCAAGAAAGACTATTTTTCTTTCATCCATTGAGTTCTTTAATAACTGCGAAAGCAGACTAAATGCTTCTAACCAAGTCTTTGGTATTGGACAATCGTCATATCCTGCATCACGGAGCGATATTGCAAAACTAAATAATTGGTCTTTGATGCTTCCTTTGGCTAATCCTGTGTGTTGAAAAGTGAATTTGTAACTAAATGTCTCTCTTATAAGATAGGTTTTACCAACACGCCTACGACCATAAACAGCTATCAATTCAGAATTATCTGATTGTGCTGCTGAAATTAGTATTTTTTGTTCTTCTTTTCTACCAATTATCATAATTTAGAGTATTTATCAGTGCAAATATAGTACAAAAATTTAGTTTATTCAGCCAAATGCAACAAAAAAAAGCAAGATTTGGCTAAATATAACGCATTTTATGTTGATTTTCTTGTTTTATGGAATTATAATACTCCCCCATAATTCAGACAAAATGACAATAACAAGTATTAGTAGAAAAAGATTTTGTGAATACATGTCATTTAATCGCTCAATTAAGAAAACAAAAAAGGCGAAAGAAATAAATTCTCTCACCTTTCACCATCATGAAAATAATTATTATTCTATAACTATCTTTTTGCTTTCGCTAAATCTTCCTTGATAAGCTTTTATCACATAACTACCCGCAGGTTGCTCGCTTAAAGTGAAGTTATATTCATTAGTTGAGAAGACTTTTTGACCTAATTGATTGTAAACTTCTATGTTTAAGTCAGTTTTGTCGCTCTTAACGCTGATTTGTCTATTATTATTAGTAATAGTGATTTGATTATCCTTGATTCTTTCTAAACGATGTTGCTTTTTAAACAACACTTTAAATCTATCAGCATTCTCTCCCTTAATAATTCTTGTGTTATATTCTACACCACCGTTCATTTTCACTTCAAAACCATTGTCAATCAAATAAACATTCACGCCTTCTGGTATATTATCAATAGAAAGAGTTACTTCTTTTGTTTCATAGTTTCTAATATTAAGTGTAGCAGTATAAGGATATTCTTTTACTTCTTCTTTTACTAAGGCAACTCCATCAGTTACGAAATAAGGTTCAGTGATTTCCAAAGGAGAGAATAGTTTGTTTGCATCAAAGATGTCATCGCCTTGTTTAGCTTTTGGATTTTGAGCAAAACGTAGCTTACTTACATTTTCACCTTCTGCAACATTTAAAGTAATGTAATCTTTTGCTTCAATAGCTTTTGATTTTGCAGGTTCATATATATAGAATTTTGAGAAAGATACACTATGAGTGCCAGGATTTTCAAAATTCACAAAGAAACCTTCTGTCATATTGATTTCACCTTCTGAAACCGGTGTCCAAACAGAGCCATTGAAACGATAAACTTCACCACCTTTTATATCACCGTGTTCACTTAGGAATTTTTCTACATCAAGTTTGAAAGTATAAGGGTTAGATAATGCAAGCCAATTACCACCTTCTGTATGGGTTGTAAGATTTTTTGTTACATTTACTGCACCGTTGTTTATTTTGTAAGCAGGCAATTGAGAAAAGTCATAAACCTCTGCACCGTCTCCGTAGGTTGTGAAAACGGTTGGCTCTGCTGCAAAGCTCCATGCAAAGAATCCTTCACCACTTCCTACTGAATCGTCAATAGTTGCAAAATCTTCTGCCCAATTTCCTGTTGTGTAATCAAAAAGTGAAATGGAAATATCTTTTGTGCCAGGTTTTACTACTTCTAATTTATAGTTATTGAATGGCGCTCCTATAAAAGACCATTTGTCATTTGCTAATGTTGGAGTTTCTATTTCAATAATTCCACCAACATTTGTTTCTGTTTGGTTTATCAACTGTCCGCTTTGAGTTATTCTTAAAACGCCTTCATTGATTACTCCCCTTTTATTATCTTCTGTTATTTCAAAAGCATTTGTTAATGTTTTAATTTCTCCTTCATTTATCTTATGATAAATCTTTTGCCAAGTAGCATTGCCCCAATCAGATGTATAACCACTTGCATTAAAAGGAACTGTAAGTGTCTTATTAGAAGGAGTATTATCAAACACATAGTCTCCAAGAGAAGGTGGAGTATTAGCAAGGCAAGTAACAGAAGACAAATTATTGCATCCCACAAACGCTCCATACCCAATAGAAGAAACACTATTAGGTAAAATTACATTAGTTAAGGCATAACAATACATAAAAGCCTGAAATCCGATGGTTTCAACTCCTTCTGGAATTTCAATTGAAGTTAATTTGTCTGAAAGAACAAAAGCTCTATCGCCAATGCTTTTGATATTGCTATTTTCTTCGAATGTAACAAGAGTTAAGTTGCTACAATAAGCAAGGGCTTGCGTGCCGATAGAAGTAACGTTATAAGTTGTAGAGTTATTCGTTACGGTTGCAGGAAATCAAGGGTGCGCACTCAGTAATACCGTATCCATTGGTATTTCTGTCCGTTCGGAAGAAATTAATATTATGAAATATGTTGGTGCTACTAATGTGTATGTACGTATTCCGTTCTTTTTGGAAGGGTTGCTGATTGGTATATTGGGGGCATTGATTGCCGACGTGGCATTGTTCGTCGGTTATGATGCAGTGATAAGCTATGTGGCACAGAATGTTGGATTTATTGAACTGATGGTAAATCCTGCACTGATGGTAGTATTGATGGTTGTGTTATTGATTGGCGGTACATTATTAGGTGCAATCGGCAGTAATATTGCCATTCGCAAATATTTGCGTGTATAAAGCAATATAGCAAAAATCTTTGACATAGAATCGCACGGGCCACGTATAATAAAACGTGCGAGGAGGGGACCTGAATGAAAGAGAGCATAAAGCTGCTGCGCAATATATTGCTGGCATTTTGCTGTATCACTACATTAACGTTAGTTGTTTTTGTAGCAGCAAATTTTTCTCATGTTCAAAAAATCGCACAAACCTTAGTATGGATCGAAAATAGCTATCTGTGGGAGGCCGATAAAGAAACGTTGATTGACGGAGCCATTCGCGGTATGCTGGATAGCTTAGGTGATAAGTACACTGCCTATATGGATGAAGCTACTTTGACCAGCTTAATGGAGCATGTTAGCGGTAATGTGTATGGTATCGGTGTGTATGTGGCATTAGATGATACAGGGCGTATCGTCGTATTAGATGCCATACCGGAGAGCCCTGCAGCCGAGGCAGGTATTCAATCGGAAGATGTGATTATAGCCGTTGATGGAAAATCTGTTTTGGGAAATACCTTAGATGAAACCGTAGCGTTGATGCGTGGCTTACCGGATACAATGGTAGATATTACTGTGGATCGTAAAGGGGTAGCAAAAACATTTACCGTAGCGAGGTATGAGTTGGGCACGACAGAAACTGTGACCGGTGGTATTTTAGAAGATCAGCCCGACATTGCGTATATTCATATTACCGAATTTTCTGAGCAGACCGCAGTACAGTTTGCCGAAGTGG
>CALCUN010000205.1 GCA_937906975.1 uncultured Bacteroidales bacterium | reverse complement strand
TACAATCAAAGAGAATACCCCGTTTCAAAGGTTAAAATCCAATCCAATGATTTTGAAATAAGAACCATACTAAAAATATCCGATGACTACTCACAACTATTAGCAAGCCTATTAAGAATATGTGAATGCAACAACATAGAATACAACTTCATAGACGAACAAAGAATAGCCAATTATTTAAGATGGGATAAAGAAAAAGTAATACTCAAACTCCAAAGCTTAGAGAAAATGGGTGTAATAACCTATCTTAGATTCAAAGCAGGAGAATACATAATCTTTCTACAAGACAGAGTAAAGAAAGAAGAACTCTACATATCCGAAAAAAACTATCAACAACTAAAAGAACTCTCAATCCAAAGAGCAGAAAAAATGATAGACTACCTTTACAACTCTCAATGTAGAGAACAATACATTCACCAATACTTTGAAATAGAAACCCCAAAATGCAATAAATGTGATTTATGTCGTAATAATCAAACAAAATCTCTATTTTTGCAAGAAAAAATAATAAAAATACTTTTGCAAGGCGAAAGACCAATCACATATTTTGAAAACAACACAGAATTTCCAGAAAGAGAAAAAACAATAAACTTTCTAAGGCAAATGCTTGATGAAGGAATATTTATATTGAACGGAGACAAAATACGTTTTAATAAAAAATAGAAAAACATGCACAAAAAACCATTAGTTTCAGTCATAACAGTCTGTTACAATTCCGCAAGAATGTTAAAGCGTACTATAAAATCCCTACGCCTACAAACCTACACAGAAATAGAATACATAGTAATAGACGGAGCCTCAAAAGACAACACACTTCAAGTCATAAAAGAAAATCAAGATATTATCAATTTATGGATAAGCGAGCCTGACAAAGGATTGTATTTCGCAATGAACAAAGGCTTAGAGCTTGCAAACGGAGATTATGTCATCTTTATAAATGCAGGAGATATGTTTTACTTGCCCGAAACCTTAGAAAAAATCTTCTCCTCTCATCAAGACGATGTAGATATTTACTATGGCGATACAATGATACTTGCAGAAAATCAAAAAGAAATAGGAAGTAGAAGACTCTCACCACCAAAACAACTTACAAAAAATTCATTTCGTTGGGGAATGACCGTTTGTCATCAATCCATACTAATAAAACGTAGCATTGCACCAAAGTATGACACCTCTTATCGCATAACAGCCGACTATGATTGGGTGCTAAGCTCCATTGAAAATGCAAAAAAAATAGTAAACACAAAACAATATATCTCCAAATTCCTATCAGGCGGATTGAGTAGCAAACACATAATGAAAGCCAACAAAGAAAGATTTCGTATAATGATAAAACACTATGGCTTAATCACAGCCCTATGGTATAACTTTCTAATGATATTTCGCTTGATTATCACCTACATAAGAAAAGGCAGACTTTAAGAAAAAAAAGTCTAAGGAAACGCAAAATAAAGCAAAGAAAAAAAATTTTTTTTCTTTGCTTTTTTAATTTTTTTCTTAGGAAAATTTTTCTAAATCAAAGAAAATTTTTTACCTTTGCTTCATCAATCAAAATATTATGCAAGTTACAACAAGCATAACCTACCTTTGCAAGAACAATTTAAGCAAATAGAGATGTTTGCTTAGCACTTGCTTTGAGCAAACATCGTTAAAATAAACCCAATCAAAGCAA
>CALCUN010000204.1 GCA_937906975.1 uncultured Bacteroidales bacterium | reverse complement strand
CTTTGCGGAGGCGCAGGAATATTAGCATACATAGTCGCTGCGTTAGTTATGCAAAATAATCCAAATCAATAGAAAAATAATAGCAAACGCAAGCTAATTAAGCAATTTCAAATTGCCGTTTTCATATACCACTGAATAACGGCAATTTTTCTTTGTTTCAAATTGCAAACTCGCCTCTTTATAAAGAAGATTGCACTCTTCTGCCGCATTGGATTTAACAATTATTTCTTTCAATTCGCTGTTTTGCCAAATAATATCAAGTTCAAAACCTCCTCTTGCTAAGACTCCTTTCAGCTGCCCTTCGCTCCACGCTTTTGGAAGTGCAGGAAGGATATGCAAAAAGCCTAAATGTGATTGCAAAAGCATTTCTAAAATTCCAGCACTACCGCCAAAATTTCCGTCAATCTGAAAAGGTGGGTGCGAATCCCAAAGATTGTTTAACGTTCCGTGTTTTAAGAGATTGCCAAACAAAAGGTATGCTCTATCACCATCGCAAAGCCTTGCCCATTGATTGATTTTCCAACCCATACTCCAGCCTGTTGCTCCATCGCCTCTATGATTTAAAACAACCTTTGAGGCTTCTGCTAAATCAGGCGTAAGAATTGGAGAAATAGTGCTACCAGGGTGAAGTCCAAACAAATGATTTACATGACGATGTTCATCTTTTGGGTCATCAATATCCTTGCTCCATTCCATAAGTTGCCCATATCTTCCAATCTTATACGGCATTATATTTTTCAACACCTTTTTCCATTCTTTTCTTTGGCTTTTGTCTTTGCCAAGTGTTTCACTTGCCTTTATTGCACAAAGCAATATTTCTCTTGCAACGGCATTAGCAAAAGTAGCTCCTTCATCTATTGGTCCATGTTCGGGAGAGGTTGAAGGGCAAGCAGTGTATATTCCATCGGGTCTTTGCCATAGATAATCTACTGTAAAGTTTGCGCTTTCTTTTATAATGTCGTATGCTATGTTTTCCAAGTATTGCTTATCGCGAGTGTAATCATAGTAATCCCAAAGATGAAGTGCAAGCCATGGTCCTGCCATTGGAGAAAAATTCCAACTCATATCCTCGCTACTTAACGGAGAAGTAAATCCAAATATGTTAGAAGAAATTGAGGCAGTCCAACCTCTTGCATCATAATACGCCTTTGCGGTTTGTCGTCCTGGTAGAATCAATGTACGAATGTAGTCAATCAGCGGAATATTACATTCAATCAAATTGGCAGGGCTTGCTAACCAATAATTCATTTGTAGGTTTATGTTATTATGATAATCAACTCTCCAATCGCCATCGACTCCTCTTGCCCATATTCCTTGAAGATTGCTTGGCAAATTGCCTTCTCGCGATGAGGCAATAGTCAAATATCTTCCGAAATTAAAGTATAACTCTTCCAAGGCAAAGTCTTTTTCTCCTTTTCTATAATTTTCAAGACGCAAATCGGTTGGTAAATCTTTTCTTTCTTGATTTGGATTAAGTTTTAGCGAAAGTCTATTAAATAATTTTGCATAATCCTCTACGTGTCTTTGCTTTAAGTCTTGGTAGTCTTTGTTTTTTATTTTTTTAATCGTCTTTTCTGTTGTTTTAATAGGGTTTACTTTTGCGTAGGTCTTTGTGTCAGAAAAATCTGGATTGAAATTCATAAAATAATCCGTATCTCCTGCTAAAATTAACACTACCTCATCGCTATTTTCCACAATAATACGCCCATCTTCCTTTGCTTTAACGCAACCATTCTTTGATTTAATTTTAAATCTCAAAGAAAACTGCATTTTATTCTCCTTTAATGCTCCTTTAAACAAAAGTTCGTTTTCGTTAATTTTCGTAATTTCTATATTCGCTTCGGGATTTGGTCTGTAAAAGAACTCTAAATTTTGTTTCTTTGGTTGATTGGCAGTAAATCTACAAACAATCACACTATCGGGATAAGACGCAAAATATTCCCTTTGGTAGATTGTGCCGTTGTTTTCAAACTCCACTTTTGCCAAAGCCGAATCAAGCAAAAGCATTCTTTTATAATTGGAAGTGTTTTCTTCGTTTAAATGTGTGTAAATACAAAGCTCGCCCAAGGTTGTGTAAGAGCCAAAGCGAAAAGGCTTTTCATTCCAAGCCTCGTATGCTGCATAAGAGTTGAAATTCTTACGAGTAAGAGAGTCTGCCTTTGAATAATCTTTTTCAAGAAAGGCTTGACGAATCTCTTTCAAAATATGAGAGGATTGTTTGTTAATATTCCAATAATAAGATGCGCTATCAGAAACATTAGGCCCACCTCTCCAAAGCGATTTTTCGTTAAGCGTTAAACGTTCTATTGCAACAGAGCCTAAAACATTTGCCCCTAAAGAGCCATTGCCTATTGGCAAAGAAAGATTTTCCCACTGCTTATCAGCACCGTAGTCATAGAAAGAAAGCGTATCAACAGAACGTGTTGGCTTATCAAAATAGATTATTGTCTGTGCATAAGAAAAAGCACTAAAAAGACAAAAACAAAAAAAGGAACTACAAACCCTCATAATAATTCTTTTGATTAGAATTGCGAAAGTACAAAAAAATTAAAAACTATCAAAAAAGCACTTTTAAACCTTGCATTAGTTTAAACAACGCTATACTTTATTAGTCGGAGACTATTTAATAATAAAAAGTACAAAGATTATTGCTAATTACAATTTTCTTTGTAACTTTGCAAATGAAAGGCAAACAAATATGAAGACCTGAAAACGTTGGGACGGATTATTTGTTTGCCTTTTTTTATTTTGATGTTATACAATAATGAAAAATCCTTTTGTTTTTTCTCTCTCATAATTGTGAATTGCTTTCATTTTAGTATCTTTGCATTAGCATAAACAACTGAAACAAATCAAAAAAGCAGTATGAGTACGTTGTGAATTGCTTTCATTTTAGTATCTTTGCATTGTCTAGTAACTTTTGATTACACACTTTTCAGGACACAACCTATCATTATAGCGAAAACATAGTGTAAATACCACAAAAACAAAGTGTAAATTACCACAAAAACAAAGTGCAATACACCACAAAAACACATGATATATTGCATAATCAGAAAAGAATTACTACTTTTGCACAAATTAAAATCAGTTCTGATATGGATTATTTAAAAAGAATAGCAGACGAAGAACTATCCTTGAGATTAGAAGCCTTTGGTGCAGTACAAATCAATGGACCAAAATGGTGTGGAAAGACTACAACAGCAGAAAGACAAGCTAAAAGTGTGGTTAAGTTACAGGATCCCGATAAGCGAGCAGGCTATTTAGCTACAATCAGAACAAAGCCTTCTATACTTTTGAAAGGCGAAACACCTAGACTTATTGACGAATGGCAAGATGCACCAATACTTTGGGATGCTGTAAGAACTACAGTTGATCAAAGGAAACTTAAAGGTCAGTTTATTCTTACAGGTTCTACCGTTATAAAGAAAAAGAATGAAAAGGATACTCCTGAGGAGGAAAGAAGAATGCATACAGGAACTGGTAGAATTTCCACAATGACAATGTATCCAATGAGTTTGTACGAATCAAAAGAATCTTCTGGTGAAATATCTTTTCTTGAGCTGTTTGATAATAAAGATTTAGATATTGACGGTATTACATCTAAACTTTCTATTGAAGAACTAATTATAGTTGCTTGTAGAGGTGGTTGGCCTGATTCTTTAAGTATAACAAGCGAAAAAGCAAAACTGCTTATAGCAAAAGACTATTTAAACAAGGTTTGTAATGAGGACATCTCTAATATTGATGATGTGCAACGTAATCCAGAATTAGCCAGATTAATCTTACGTTCTTATGCTCGAAATCTATGCACTTTAGCAAAGAAATCCGAAATGTTAAAAGATGTAAAAGCAGAAATGGAAACAACAGCACAATCCACATTTGATGAGTATGTTGATGCATTAAAACGTTTATTCGTAATAGAAGACATTGAAGCTTGGTGTCCAGCTATTCGTTCTGCTTCTGCAATAAGATCAGGTAAAAAAAGATGCTTTATTGACCCATCTATTGCTGTTGCAGCTATGGGAGCATCTCCTAAAACTCTTGAATTAGACTTAAAAACATTTGGATTCGTCTTTGAGTGTATGTGTATTCGAGACTTAAAAGTCTATTCTCAATCTATGGGAGGTAAAGTTTCTTATTACCATGACAGATATGGTCTTGAAGCTGACATTGTTATACATCTTGATGACCAACGATACGCATTGATTGAATGTAAACTTGGTAGCAGAGACATTGATGAAGGTGCAAAACATTTGCTTGAAATGCAAAAATTAATCCGTGAGAAAAATGAAACAGAGAAACAAATGCCTCTTAGAGAACCGGACCTTCTTATTGTATTAACTGGAGGTGAAATTGCCTATACTCGCGAAGATGGAGTCAAGGTAATTCCTCTTGGCTGTCTTAAGGATTAAAGTAATAGGTTTATAAAGCTTTCATTTTAGTATCTTTGCATTTGCATAAACAACACAGTTGCGGTGCAATATTGGCGATAAACGGTTGTGAATTGCTTTCATTTTAGTATCTTTGCATTTGCATAAACAACATAAACGGCGCGGGTGTCCAAAATCGGAAAGTTGTGAATTGCTTTCATTTTAGTATCTTTGCATTAGCATAAACAACTTGAATTTGCTGGGAGTAGGTATACCATTGGTTGTGAATTGCTTTCATTTTAGTATCTTTGCATTAGCATAAACAACTCCTGATGTTTTCTTAGTAGTGCTGGTAGGGTTGTGAATTGCTTTCATTTTAGTATCTTTGCATTAGCATAAACAACGCCTGCAAAAATTCCCAATTTGGTTTGGTGTTGTGAATTGCTTTCATTTTAGTATCTTTGCATTAGCATAAACAACCACACAGAAAACACGTTGCCAAAACATCTGGTTGTGAATTGCTTTCATTTTAGTATCTTTGCATTAGCATAAACAACAACGTAATGAAAATACGATTTGTTCTTTAAGTTGTGAATTGCTTTCAATTTAGTATCTTTGCAATAGCAAAAACAACAACCCGAAATTTGTATTTATGTGAAAGCTAGTTGTGAATTGCTTTCAATTTAGTATCTTTGCAATAGCAAAAACAACTTAGTTCGTATTCGTAATTGTCTTCTCCATGTTGTGAATTGCTTTCAATTTAGTATCTTTGCAATAGCAAAAACAACTAAATTTCGGTGTAGTACTATAAACGATAGTTGTGAATTGCTTTCAATTTAGTATCTTTGCAATAGCAAAAACAACATCAGTTTTGCCTCCTGTCAATAAACCTAAGTTGTGAATTGCTTTCATTTTAGTATCTTTGCATTAGCATAAACAACATTATCTCGTTGGAAATAACGAGGAAGTAAGTTGTGAATTGCTTTCATTTTAGTATCTTTGCATTAGCATAAACAACTAACGTTGCAAATATACAAAATGTTTTCTAGTTGTGAATTGCTTTCATTTTAGTATCTTTGCATTAGCATAAACAACCTTTTTTTTTGGTTGGGTGGTTAAGTATTTGTTGTGAATTGCTTTCATTTTAGTATCTTTGCATTAGCATAAACAACTTACTTTCTCTTGAATTAATTTAATATTAGTTGTGAATTGCTTTCATTTTAGTATCTTTGCATTAGCATAAACAACCAACTAACCCGAGTTTTGATATTCCAATTAGTTGTGAATTGCTTTCATTTTAGTATCTTTGCATTAGCATAAACAACCGTTCTTCCCTTGTTTTGCAAATGTGAGAAGTTGTGAATTGCTTTCATTTTAGTATCTTTGCATTAGCATAAACAACTCCTGTCTAATATATAAACTCTTAATGTTTGTTGTGAATTGCTTTCATTTTAGTATCTTTGCATTAGCATAAACAACATAAAACTAATCATTAAAATAACTATAGAAGTTGTGAATTGCTTTCATTTTAGTATCTTTGCATTAGCATAAACAACCAAAAACATAATCCCAATCAGTCCCATAAGTTGTGAATTGCTTTCATTTTAGTATCTTTGCATTAGCATAAACAACTCTTTGACAGTTAGACCTCCGTATGTTGTGTTGTGAATTGCTTTCATTTTAGTATCTTTGCATTAGCATAAACAACGTTTTAAACTACCTCTTAACGCTTTATGTTGTTGTGAATTGCTTTCATTTTAGTATCTTTGCATTAGCATAAACAACAAGGCGTTGTTTATTCTTACATAAGATGCAGTTGTGAATTGCTTTCATTTTAGTATCTTTGCATTAGCATAAACAACTATAATCCCATATTTTCTCTAAATACTTAAGTTGTGAATTGCTTTCATTTTAGTATCTTTGCATTAGCATAAACAACAACGCCTGACGACATAAAAGGAGAAGACAAGTTGTGAATTGCTTTCATTTTAGTATCTTTGCATTAGCATAAACAACAAAATCAATTTGAACGAGTTGTATAAGTGAGTTGTGAATTGCTTTCATTTTAGTATCTTTGCATTAGCATAAACAACATTCTTCCATAATATTTAATTTCTTCTAAAGTTGTGAATTGCTTTCATTTTAGTATCTTTGCATTAGCATAAACAACGTTTGCTCTCGCCGTTTTTCTTTGGAACGGGTTGTGAATTGCTTTCATTTTAGTATCTTTGCATTAGCATAAACAACTCAAATAACAGCCTATAAGCGTGCAGGACTGTTGTGAATTGCTTTCATTTTAGTATCTTTGCATTAGCATAAACAACTGTACCGTCTTTCTTTGTAATTGTTTTTTGGTTGTGAATTGCTTTCATTTTAGTATCTTTGCATTAGCATAAACAACAAAAATGCTAAATAATGGCGATAGTGTCTTGTTGTGAATTGCTTTCATTTTAGTATCTTTGCATTAGCATAAACAACTACACCCGAAGACATAAATGGAGAAGATAAGTTGTGAATTGCTTTCATTTTAGTATCTTTGCATTAGCATAAACAACACCATTTGTAGCAACATCTATTTCGGCGTCGTTGTGAATTGCTTTCATTTTAGTATCTTTGCATTAGCATAAACAACTTGAGGCACTGCACTTGGTATCGCTTGGGAGTTGTGAATTGCTTTCATTTTAGTATCTTTGCATTAGCATAAACAACAACGCCT
>CALCUN010000203.1 GCA_937906975.1 uncultured Bacteroidales bacterium | reverse complement strand
TAGTATCAGTTGTTGTTATATAATCTCTATTAAAATAAGTATCTTCTACATTTCCCACACCCGCTTTCAAATATAATACATCTTTAATCGCAATAGGCACTCCAATAGAGAGTTGAATATTCGACTCTGTTTGTTCCATGTAATTGATTGGAGAATAAGACAAAAATCCTTTTCTCAATCTATAGTAATTCCAATTATTTATATTAGACTCCAACTCAACATAAAAAGGAATTTGTGTTGAGCAATCCATTTTAGCCAAAAAAGAAATAGAATTATAATAACGACCAAGATAGGTATTAAACTTCAAATAATAAGCATTTGTTTTAAGGAAATTATAATTTGCTGCAGCGTAAACAAAACTTGTAGGCGAAGTAGAGAGATGTCCCCCTAACTCAAGATTTAGAAAACGCTTAGTTTTGACATTAAGATTCAAAATATAAGCATCAAAAAAGTCATTATAAAACAAACTTGGTTGAATATCCTTTATATTAATATCATCATACAAAGCGATGTAATTTCTTTTCAGAGTTTTAGTAGTTAAATTAGAATTATCAAGCCCTTGTAAAATGGCATTAGATACATATTTTTTCTTACTGCCATCAACACCTTGTATGCTGATTGTCTTAATTTTCAGATTAGGTTTTTTATTGTTAAAATTCTTTCTTTTTTCAGATAATTCAAAAGCATTGACACTATCTTTCAAAAATATTTTTATCTCTTTTATTTTTGCTTCTCCTGCCTCGTAACCAAGTCTTTCACACTCTTTCATTTTATCAAAATCCATGATACTTATTCCTGTCAAATTAGGTTCAATCAATACTGCATTTTGATAGTCAATATCATAATCAGACTCAGTAGTAAGCATATTTTCTAAATAAGAGCGAATATCTCCTTCTTCAGGTGGTGGAAAATTTCCTGCAACCTTCACTCCTATTATAATATCGGGATTAAATATCTCTTGCATCTGTTTTGCAGGGAAATTATTATACATTCCCCCATCAAACATTATCTTTCCGTCCAATTTAATTGGTTCAAACACAAAAGGGAAACTCATAGAGGCTCTAATAGCTAAGCCTAAGTCTCCACTTCTTCTAATACTCGCTTTTGATTCCTCTATATCTGCAGTCACACAAAAATAAGGTATCATTAAGCTATCAAAATCTCCTTCTGCAACTTTAGTTGCTCCAGAGAAGATTTCCATAAACGCATAATCCATTTGCACTGGATCAATTACGCTTGTTGGAATCTGCAACTTCAAATTATTATCAACATCAAAAGAAAAGTTAGCTATTTTAGCTGAAGGTTTAGTCTTTTTGTAAAAGTAAGTGTACTCATCTTCTATTTTACCACTAACCCAATATTGAAACTCTTCAGTATAAAAAAGATTTGAAATCTCATCTAAACTATAGCCTGAGGCGTAAAGCCCTCCCACTATAGCTCCCATTGAAGTCCCACAAATATAGTCAATAGGGATATTTGCCTCTTCAAGTGCACGCAATACGCCAAGATGAGCCAATCCTCTGGCTCCTCCACCTCCGAGAACAACTCCAACGGTTTGACGCTTTTCCTCTTGTCCTGAAACAAAATTACAGAACAAGAGAAAAAACATCACTAAGATTAACAATCTTTTAAACATCAAACAAAACTATTTGATTTTGTCCATAGCTTGTTTTAAATCATTTATAATATCTTCAACGTTTTCTATACCAACAGAGAATCTTACTAATCCGTCAGTAATTCCTGCTGATTCTCTCGCTTCTTTTGGAACTTTTGAGTGTGTCATTGAAGCTGGGTGTTGGATAAGTGTTTCTACTCCTCCTAAACTAACTGCTAAAATCGCCATTTTAACGTTATCCATTAATGTACGTCCTGCTTCCAATCCACCTTTCAAAGAGAAAGAAATCATTGTACCAGGTCCTTTCATTTGTTTCTTTGCTAAATCATATTGAGGGTGTGTTTCCAATCCCGGATACTTAACCCACTCAACTTGTGGACAAGTAGAAAGGAATGCAGCTACCTTTTGAGCATTTTCTTGAGCTCTATCAACTCTTATGCCTAAAGTTTTCAATCCACGAATTACTAAATAAGCTTGGTGTGGGTCCATATTACCACCAAAATTCACCATAGCATTTCTCAATTTAGCATACACATCAGCTTCTTTTGCTGCTACAACTCCACCAACTATGTCTGCATGACCATTGATAAATTTTGTAATAGAGTGTAATACAACATCAGCTCCTAAATCTATAGGGTTTGAAAGATAAGGAGAGCAGAAAGTGTTATCAACTACAAGTAATGCACCTGCCTTGTGAGCTATTTCTGCACAAGCTTCTATATCGCTTATCTCCATTGTTGGATTTGCAGGAGTTTCTACATAAAGCATTTTTGTATTTGGACGCATTGCAG
>CALCUN010000202.1 GCA_937906975.1 uncultured Bacteroidales bacterium | reverse complement strand
ACTTAAAAGGAAAGAATGTTATCATTCCTATTGTTGGAAGAAGCATTCCTATTATATTTGACGAATATGTTGATAGAGAATTTGGTACTGGTGCATTAAAGATAACACCTGCTCACGATATTAATGACTATAATTTAGGAATTAAGCATAAACTTGACTCAATTGATATATTCAACAACAACGGTACGCTAAACGAGAACGGAAAGCAATACTCTGGATTAGACAGATTTGATTGTAGAAAGAAAATTGCGAAAGACCTTGAAGCAGCTCAGTTAATGTTCAAAATAGAAGATTACAATAATAAAGTAGGTTGTTCAGAGAGAACAAACGCTGTTATAGAACCTAAATTATCTCTTCAATGGTTTTTGAAAATGGAAGATTTGGCAAAACCAGCTCTTGAAGTTGTAATGAACGATACGATAAAATTCCACCCAGCTAAGTTTAAAAATACTTACCGCCATTGGATGGAAAACGTAAAAGACTGGTGTATTTCTCGCCAACTTTGGTGGGGACAAAGAATCCCTGCATATCATCTTCCAAATAGAGAATTTGTTGTTGCAAAATCAGCAGAAGAAGCTTTGAAAAAGGCACACGAACTTTACCCTAACGAGAATTACACTTTGAATGACTTAAAACAAGATGAAGATGTATTAGACACATGGTTCTCTTCTTGGTTATGGCCGATGAGTGTTTTTGATGGAATTAGAAATCCTAACAACGAAGAAATCAATTATTACTATCCTACTAACGACTTAATCACTGCACCTGAAATTATTTTCTTCTGGGTTGCTAGAATGATAATGGCAGGATTAGAATACAAGAAAGACATTCCGTTTAAAAACGTTTACTTCACAGGAATCGTAAGAGACAAACTTGGAAGAAAGATGAGCAAGAGTCTTGGCAATAGTCCTGATCCTATTGAGCTGATTGAAAAATACGGAGCCGATGGAGTAAGAATGGGAATGTTGCTTGCCTCTCCTGCAGGTAATGACTTACCTTTCGATGAAACGTATTGCGAACAAGGAAGAAACTTTTCTAATAAAATATGGAACGCATTGCGTTTGATAAAATCATGGACTGTTGAAGATATTGAGCAACCTGCAAGTTCAGCACAAGCAATTGAGTGGTTTAAAGAAAAGATGAATAAAACATTATGCGATTTGGAAGATGATTTTTCAAAATATCGTTTATCTGAATCTTTAATGAATGTTTATAAATTCGTATGGGACGATTTATGTTCTTGGTATTTGGAAATCATTAAACCAGCTTACCAAGCTCCTATCGACAGAAAAACTTACGAAGCAACACTTGATATTTTTGAAGACGTGATGAAAATTCTTCATCCTTTCATGCCATTTGTCAGCGAAGAGGTTTATCACATCATAAAAGAAAGAAAAGAAAATGACTTCATAATGCAAGCTCAAATGCCTCAAACAAAACAAATCAATTCTGCATTATTGAACGAGTTTGAGTTTGTTGAAGAATTTATTACCGCAATAAGAAGTGTTAGAAACGAGAAAAACATCGCTCAAAAGATTGCCCTACAAGTTTATTTCACTAAATCAGAAGAAGGACTTATAATAGAAAAATATTCAGACATTGTTTGCAAACTTTGCAACCTTGACACTCTTGAAGCATGCGAAGCAAAAGTTGAAAAAGCCATAGCAAAAATGGTTAGAACCTTAGAGTTTTTCGTTCCTTTGACAGAAAACGTAAACAAAGAAGAAGAAATCAAAAAAATAAAAGCAGACATAGAATACTACGAAGGCTTTAAAAATTCTGTAATGAAAAAACTCTCAAACGAAAGTTTTGTAAGCAGAGCGCCAGAGCAAGTTGTTGCAATGGAAAGAAAGAAACTTTCAGATGCAGAACAAAAAATAGAAACCCTAAACGAACAATTAAAAGCATTTTTATAAGATTTCTATGACAAATTGACATAAAAAATCTTTTGGCACAAAAATTCCCTTAAAAAAAGCAAAGAAAAAATTTATAAATAACAAAATAACATAGGAGATTAACGAGATGACAAAAGTAAACGTTAGACCTTTATCTGACAGAGTTTTGATTAAACCTGCGGAAATGGAGCAAAAAACTGCTTCTGGCATAATTATACCTGACACAGCTAAGGAAAAACCAATGAGAGGCGAAGTTATAGCAGTTGGACCTGGCAAAAAAGATGAGCCAATGACAGTTAAGGTTGGCGATCAAGTGCTTTACGGGAAGTATTCAGGAACAGAAATTGCTATTGACGGGGTTGATTACCTTATAATGAGAGAAAACGATATTTATGCAATAATCTAAAAACACAAGAACATGGCAAAAAACATAATATTCAACACAGAAGCAAGAGAACAATTAAGATTAGGAGTTGATGCTTTGGCTAACGCAGTAAAAGTAACATTAGGACCAAAGGGAAGAAACGTAATAATTGACAAAAAGTTTGGAGCGCCACATATAACAAAAGACGGAGTTTCTGTTGCAAAAGAAGTAGAATTGGAAGACCCAATTCAAAACATGGGAGCACAACTTGTGAAAGAAGTTGCAGCAAAAACAAACGACCAAGCAGGAGATGGAACAACTACTGCAACAGTTTTAGCACAAGCAATCGTAAATACAGGAATCAAAAACGTAACCGCTGGTGCTAACCCAATGGATTTGAAACGTGGTATCGACAAAGCAGTTGCAGAAGTTATAAAAGACTTAAAAGCACGTTCAAGAGAAATAGGCGAAGGCAAAGAAAAAGTAGAACAAGTTGCTACAATATCTGCAAACAATGACAAATTCATCGGTCAAATCATTGCAGACGCAATGGATAAAGTAAAAAAAGAAGGAGTAATCACAATAGAAGAAGCAAAAGGCT
>CALCUN010000201.1 GCA_937906975.1 uncultured Bacteroidales bacterium | reverse complement strand
TTTACGAAACAATTGCAATGTTGAGTAAACGTTCTGATCAAATATCAGCTGATTTAAAACAAGAATTATATAAGAAAATAGAAGACTTTGCTGTTGCTACTGATTCTTTGGACGAAATTCACGAAAATAAAGAACAAATAGAATTAGCAAAGTTTTATGAACAACTTCCTAAACCTTATCTTATCGCAATAAAGGAATATATGGACGAAAAGCTTGTCTATAAAAATCCTACTACTAAGGTTGGTATGGAAGAAGAGAAATAAATCAAGTAAAAAGTCTTTTTGATATGAATTTAAGGGTTGTTGTTGCAATAAGTGGAGGAATTGCCGCTTATAAAGTGCCGTTGCTTATACGAATGTTAAAGAAAGCAGGGTGTGAAGTGAAGGTTGTCGCAACTAAAAACGCCCTTGAATTTGTAACTCCTATGACACTTCAAACTCTTTCGCAAAATCCTATTTATAGTGATATGTTTGCAGAGAGTGAGGCGGATTTTACAAAACATATTAGTTTGGCTGATTGGGCAGATGTTTACATTGTAGCACCTGCAACGGCAAATATTATAGGTAAGTATGCAAATGGAATTGCAGATGATTGCCTTACAACTACTTTATTGGCTTTTGATAAAACAGTGTTCTTTGCTCCTGCAATGAATACAAAGATGTATCACAATAAAGTGGTGCAAGATAATATTAAACGTTTGCAATCTTTGGGTGTGAAAATGATTCTGCCAGAAAAAGGCGAGCTTGCTTGTGGTGTTGTGGGAGATGGCAGAATGGCTGAGCCGGAAACTATTTTTCAAACAGTAGAATCTTTTGTTAATCAATCGCAAACCTATGCGGGAAAGAAGATTTGCATAACTGCTGGGCCTACATACGAGCAAATTGATGCTGTTCGTTTTATTGGAAACTACTCTTCTGGTAGAATGGGTTTTGAATTGGCAAGGGTTTTCGCAGAAAAAGGAGCTCAAGTAAGTTTAATAACAGGTCCTACTCAGCAAACAATTGAGCATAGCAACATTATAAGATATGATGTAAAGAATGCTGCTCAGATGTATGAGAAAACAGTTGAGATTTTTGAACAATCCGATATTGCAATCCTATCTGCTGCTGTTGCGGACTATACTCCTAAATCTACCTTCGATAATAAATTAAAGAAAAAGTACGATAATTTAGTTATTGAATTAGTTCCAACAAAGGATATACTTGCCGAATTAGGTAGAAGAAAGAAAGAAAATCAGATTTTAGTGGGTTTTGCATTAGAAACCGACAATGAGTTGGAGAATGCAAAGGATAAGTTGCGTAGAAAGAACTTAGACTACATTGTTTTAAACTCATTGAATGACAAAGGTGCAGGATTCAATGTGCCAACTAACAAAGTAACGATTTTAAATGCGAGAGGAGGGGTTTACGAGTCGGATTTAAAATCTAAATATGAAGTAGCGTTAGATATTTCTGAAAAAATATTAGAGTAATGAAAAGGTTTCTTGTTTTTTTCTTCACGTTACTTTTTTTTATGCAAGCAAATTCTCAAGAATTTCGTGTAAGCGTAAGTGTCAATTCTACACAATTACAATCCTCTGACAGAGAAGTTTTTCAGCAAATACAAGAATTGTTAAATGAATTTGTAAACGAGAGAAAGTGGACCGATGTTATATATGAGGAATACGAGAAAATAGAAGGTTCTATCTCAATTACAATTACCGAACATTCTACTCAAGAAGATTTTAAGGGAGATATAAACCTTCAATTAAGACGTCCTGTCTATGGTTCTACATATACAACAACTCTATTAAACACTCAGGAACAAAACTTTACATTCAAATTTATTCAAGGACAGAGTTTAGAGTTTGACCAAAACAATTACACAAATAATTTGGTCTCTACTGTTGCTTTTTATTTGTATTATTTTTTAGCTCTCGATGCTGATAGTTTTGAATTAAACGGAGGAAATAAATATCTCACTATTTGTCAAAATATAGTTACAGCATCGCAACGTTCCGCTTCAAAGGGTTGGAAAAGAGCAGAGGATAATAGAAATAAATATTGGATGGTGGAAAACCTAACCAATACAACATATAGATATATCAGAGAGGCTTCGTATCAATATCATCGTTTAGGATTAGATATGATGCAAGGCGATAGTCAAGCCGAAGCAAGAAACAATATAATGGAGGCTATTGAAAATGTAAAACGAGCACATAGAGAAAAATCTGACTTAGTTGCTGTAAGACAATTCTTAGATGCAAAATCAGATGAAATAGTTAATATTTTCAAAGGCGCTCCACAAAACGAGAAATCAAGAGCGGCGAGTTTAATGAAAGAGATAGACCCGTCAAATACAAATAAATACGAACAAATTTTACAACAAGCACAATAATAATTAAAAAATAATAACAATATGCAAAATATACCTTTTAACAGAGCATTGGTTGATGAAATCATTGCAAAGAACAAAATAAAAAGTGTTGGAGCTGCTTCAATCAGAGAAGTGAAAAAAATCGTTGATGAAGTAGAAACTGCAACAGGAGAAAAGTTTGTTAGAATGGAAATGGGAATCCCTGGAATCCCTGCTGTACAATTAGGAGTAGATGCTGAAATAGAAGCATTGAAAAATGGTTGTGCTGCAATCTATCCTGACATTTATGGAACAAAAGAACTAAAACACGAAACAGCACGTTTTGTTAAAAATTTCCTTGACGTAGAGGTAGAAGACGATGCTTGCGTTCCAACAGTTGGAAGTATGCAAGGAAGTTTTGCAGCCTTTATGACAATAGCACGTTTAGACGCAAAGAAAAACAAAATCTTATTCATAGACCCAGGTTTCCCTGTACAAAAACAACAATGTAACATATTAGGAATAGAAACCTTACACTTTGATGTTTATGATTACAGAGGAGAAAAATTAGAAGCAAAATTAGAAGAATATCTTGCAACTGGAGAAGTGGCAGCGATGATTTACTCATCACCAAACAATCCAGCATGGTTCTCATTCAATGAAATGGAACTTCAAATCATAGCAAAAGTTGCAAACAAATACGATGTTATCGTTTTAGAAGACTTAGCATACTTTGGAATGGACTTCCGCCAAGATTTTTCTCAACCAGGCGTTGCACCATATCAACCAACTGTTGCTAAATGGGCAAAGAAATTCGTTTTAATGATTTCAGCTAGTAAAATATTCTCATACGCTGGACAACGTATTGCAGTAATGGTTATCAGCAAAGAGTTATTCGATATGAAAACTGACCACATGAAGAAATACTTTACACAAGATTGCTTCGGTCGTGCTATAATATTTGGTTCTCTTTACGCATTAACCTCTGGTACTGCTTTCTCTCCACAATATGCTTTAACAGCAATTTTCAAGGCTTGCAACGAAGGAACTTACAACTTCGCAGAACCATTGAAAGAATACGGAAGAAAAGCAGAAGTAATGAAGAAAGCATTGGTTGAAAATGGATTTAAAATCGTTTACAACAAGGATTTAGATGTTGATGTAGCAGATGGATTCTACTTTACTTTCTCTTATCCAGGATATACAGGAGAAGAATTATTGAGTGAATTGGCTTACTATGGTATCAGTGCAATTTCATTAACAATTTGTAGAAGTACAAGAATTGAAGGTGTGAGAGCTTGCGTTTCTTTAATACCTAATGAAATGATTCCTGTGTTTGCAGAAAGAGTTAAGAAGTTTAACCAAGACCACCCAATTAAATAAGCATAAATGCAACAACAATATAAAAGACTTATCCTTTGTCCTCAAAAGGATAAGTCTGTTTTGCGTAAGCACCCTTGGATATTTTCAGGTGCATTACAAAGGTCAAAAACCGAAATAAAAGAAGGCGAATTAGTAGAGGTATATAATAGTAATAAAGACTACCTTTGCGTTGGTTTTTGGCAGAATGCAAGTATCGCAGTAAAGGTACTATCTTTCCAAAAAGAGCAAATCGATTACAATTTCATTTTAAATAGAATTAAACAGGCCGTTGATTATCGCAAAGGCTTAGGATTCTTTAACAATCCTGCAACAAACATATTTCGTTTGATAAATGCAGAAGGAGATTTTATGCCTTCGCTAATTGCTGACTACTATAACGGACTTGTTGTCTTGCAATTCCACAGCATAGGAATGCTAAACCTACAAGAATACATAGTAAAAGCATTACAAGAAGTGTTGCAAGAGGATTGTAAAGCGGTTTTCTCAAAATCATCTTCAACCTTACCAAAACAAAGTGAAGGAGAAAATGACAGATTTTTGTATGGAAACATTGAAGGCGATTGGTTTGCAAAAGAAAACAATCTTTCGTTTCGCATAGACTACAATCAAGGACAAAAAACAGGCTTTTTCATTGACCAAAGAGTAAATAGAGAATTAGTAAAAACGCTTTCAAAGGACAGAAACGTGTTAAACGCATTCTCTTATACAGGAGGATTTTCCTTAGCGGCCATTCAAGGTGGAGCAAACAAAGTGTTGAGCCTTGATATTTCAAAAAGAGCAGTAGAATTGTGCGAACAAAATGTAGAGGTCAACTTCACAAATCACTCTCATCAAGCCTTAGCAGTAGATGTCTTAGAGTATTTAGATCAAGTTAAAAAAGGTGAGTTTGATTTGATAATTTTAGACCCGCCAGCTTTTGCAAAACACAATAGAAACCTTAACCAAGCATTGAAAGGTTATAGACAAATCAATCAAAAGGCAATGGAAAAAATTGCAAAAGGCGGATTTCTTTTCACATTCTCTTGCTCTCAGGCTGTTAGTAGAGAGGATTTTGGAACAATGTTATTCTCTTGTGCGGCTCTTGCAAACAGAAATATTAGAATCGTGCAGCGTCTGCCTCATGCAATGGATCACCCTCAATCTATTTTCCACCCAGAAGGAGAGTATTTAAAGGGATTTTTGCTTCAAGTTGAATAAACATTAAAATTTTTTTTTAATTTTGCCAACGATTTTGAGAAGATAAGAATGACAAGCTTAATATTAATGATAGAAACAGCAGCTGCCAAATGCTCTTGTGCCTTAGCAAATGAGCAAGGCTTAGTTTCGTATGTAGAATGTAATGAGCCAAATTCTCATTCTGCTAAATTATCATTATTAATTGAAGAATTATTCACTCAAACTCAATATTCTTATTCAGATTTATCAGCAATTTCAGTTTCTATAGGGCCGGGATCTTATACGGGATTACGAATTGGCGTTAGCACAGCAAAGGGATTGGCTTATGCCTTGGATATTCCTGTGATTGCGGTGCCAACTTGCGAAATTTTATATTCAGCCGTATATGAGAAAAATCCAGAGACCTATTGTGTTTCTATGATAGATGCAAGACGAATGGAGGTTTATGCAACTATTTATCACGATAAAAAAGAGATAAAACCTTGTTCAGCAGATATTTTAGAAGAAAACATATATGATGAATATCTCTTAGGAAAAAAATGCGTGATTTTAGTTGGAGATTGCTTAGAAAAAACAAAAAAAGTCTTTGAAAACAAAAATTATTTCTTAGACTTTTCAGTCGAATTATCGGCAAAATATATGCGAGGTTTATCGTTTGAAAAATATAATAAAAAAGAATTTGTAGATGTTGCTTACTTTGAGCCGTTTTATTTAAAAACCTTCGAAGCAGCACCATCAAAAGTAAAAGGATTACGTTAGTGGGAAAAAATAAATTAGCAAGATTTGCAGAAAACGAAACGTTTGCAAATCTTTTTCAATTAACATACGAGCAAATAACCAAAGAAGGATTTGCTTTAAAAGGTAAATGGAACGAAGAGTTCTTTAAAAACGACAACCCAATCGTTTTAGAGTTGGGCTGTGGTAAAGGGGAATACACCGTAGGTTTAGCAAAAAAATATCCAAACAAAAATTTCATAGGTATAGACATTAAAGGAGCAAGACTTTGGCGAGGTTGCAAAACTTCAAACGAAGACTCTATGACAAATGTTGCCTTTGTGAGAACTCATATCCAAATGATAGAGAGTTATTTTGCTGAAAACGAAGTTTCAGAAATATGGATTACCTTTCCAGACCCTCAGTTGAAAAAGCCAAACAAACGATTGACTTGCGAAAGGTTTTTGAAATTATACAATAATATACTAAAACAAGACGGGATAGTACATTTGAAAACAGATTCTAAGGAATTGTATGATTACACCTTAGAAGAAGTGCTTCAACCCTCAAAAAGAGAAATCCTTTATTCAACTTCTGACCTTTATAACTCTGATTTTAAGGAAGATGTTATTGAAATACAAACTTTTTATGAGTCAATGTATTTGAAAATTGGTAAACCGATAACCTATCTCAAATTTAGATTAAGATAATAATAAACAGATAATAACGTTTTTGAAATAATAACAAATAAATAAAAAAGAGAAAAATGAAAAGAACATTAACAACATTCATTATGCTTATCTGTTCTGTTTTTGTTTTCGCACAACAAGCAGATGATGCAGCAGCAACAAACAAGTGGATTGAAACTTACGAAGGATTAAACGCTTCAAAAGATTGGAACGGAATGCTATCGCAAGCAGAAGCCTGCAAAGCAGAAATACCAAATTGGGAATTTGTTTACTACTATGAAGGATTAGCAAATTTTAACCTTAAAAACTATCAACCAGCAGTAGCAGCTTTTGATAAATTCCTTGAAAAAAACACTGCAACTCCTGCTGCATATCTTTACAGAGCTAACTCATATTTGGAAATGAAAGAAGCAGATTTCGCAATCAGAGATTACGATACTTATCTTCAAACAAATCCAAACGATGTGGCAGTTATGCTAAACAAAGCTCAAGCAAGAATGATAAAAAAAGACTTTGCAAATTACATAGCAGACCTTACTGCAGTGTTAGCCTTAGAACCAACAAACATAGCAGCTCTTTCAAATAGAGCATCTGCTTACGCTCAACAAAAAAATTGGCAAGCAGTAGTTGCAGACCTTACTGCAGCTCTTGCAATAGAACAAAAAGCAGATTTCTACTACGATAGAGGATTTGCAAACTACTCTATGAAAACTGCAGAAAGCCTTCAAGCAGCAGTAGCAGACTTTGCACAAGCAGAAACCTTAGGAATGAAATCAGAAAAATTGTTTAATTCAAGTGCAGTATGTAACAAAGCATTGAAAAACTTTGAACAAGAAGCAGCAGATTATACAAAACTTATAGAATTGAATGCAAACAACGAAAAATACTACTACAACAGAGGAGTAGCTTTGTTTAAAGCTGAAAAATTCCAAGAAGCATTAGCAGATTTTTCAAAAGCAATAGAATTAAAACCTGACTATGTAAATGCTTACAAATACAGAGCAAACACATACGGTAAACTTGGTGATAAAAAATCACAAGCAGCAGATGCAGCAAAAGTAAAAGAATTGCAAGGCCCTGCAAAATAATTCTTAATAAAAGATGAAAAATTAGAAAGACGGAGTAATAAATCAAAAAACTCCGTCTTTTTCTTTGTTTTATTTGGATATGTATTAAAATATTCATAATTTTGCGGACTGATTTAGTATGAAATAAAAAAGTATATATAATGGAAAATAATAAGTTATTTGCAGAATTTCCTGAGGTTACAACACAACAATGGGAAGAAGTAATAACAGCAGACTTAAAGGGTGCTGATTACAACAAAAAATTGATTTGGAAAACATTAGAAGGATTTGATGTTAAGCCTTATTACAGAGCAGAAGACCTTCAAACGCTTGAATATCTTAATGGCAATCCTGCACAAGCTCCGTTTGTAAGAGGATACAAAAAAACAACAAACGCTTGGGATATTCGTCAAGATATAATCGAATGCGATATAGCAGCAGCAAATGCAATAGCTAAAGCAGGATTAGAAAGAGGCGTAAACTCATTAGGATTTGCAGTTAAAAACGTAAAAACTGCTGCTGATATGAAAGCCTTATTAGAAGGTATTAACTTATCAGAAGTAAAAATCAACTTCTTCAAATCAGAAAACTATCTTGAAACATTAAAATTATTCATTGAAGAAGTAAAATCACAAAACTTAGACAAAGAAACAATAAAAGGTTCTATCGCTTTTGATGCTTACGCATACGCATTAAGAAACGGTAAATTCTACGAAGATTTAGATAAAAGCTACAATACTTTAGTAGAAATCATAAACCTTGTAAAAGAAAACATACCTGCATTTGACGTATTAACAATCAATGCAAGCATATTCAACAATGCAGGAGCATCTATCGTACAAGAATTAGCTTACACATTATCTGCAGCAAACGATTACCTTTACAATTTAACACAAAAAGGAATTCCTGCACACTCTGTAGGATATAGAACAGTATTTGCATTTGCAACAGGAAGCAACTACTTCATGGAAATTGCAAAACTAAGAGCAGCAAGATTATTGTGGACAAAAATCATGGAGCAATACTCTCCAAAATGCGAAACAGCTTACCAATTACATATCCACACTGAAAGTTCATTCTACAACAAAACAATATACGATCCATACGTAAACATGTTGAGAACAACAACTGAAACAATGTCAGCTGCAATCGCAGGAGCAGATTCAATTTCAGTATATCCATTTGATGTTGCTTACAAAAAAGCAGACGAGTTCTCAACTCGTATAGCAACAAACCAACAAATCTTATTAAAAGAAGAATCTTACTTAGACAAAGTAGTAGATCCATCAGCAGGATCATACTATATCGAAAGCTTAACAAACGCTATCGCAGAAAAAGCTTGGGAAATATTCAAAGGATTAGAAGAAAAAGGTGGATTTGTTGAAGCAATAAAAGCAGGAACAATACAAGACGCAATTGCAGTAATAGCAGAAAAGAGAGCAAAAGACGTTGCAATGCGTAAAACAACAATATTAGGAACAAACCAATATCCTAACTTAACAGAAAAGAAACCTGAAGTTAATAGACCATGTTGTTGTTGTGGTGAAAAGGCAAATGAAATCAAAACATTGCCAGCTACACGTTTAGCAGAGCCTTTTGAACAATTAAGAATGCAAACAGAAGAATCAGGAAAACAACCAAAAGTATTCTTATTAACATACGGAAACCTTGCAATGCGTAAAGCAAGAGCTCAATTCACAACAAACTTCTTCGGATTAGCAGCATACGAAATCATAGACAACGTAGGATTTGCAACAGCAGAAGAAGGAGCAAAAGCAGCCGTAGAATCAAAAGCAGATATAGTTGTTCTTTGTTCATCAGATGACGAATACGCAGAATTAGTAGCAGGAGCACTTCCTACATTAAAAGGAGCGTTCAAACATATCGTTGTTGCAGGAAATCCTGTTGAACAAATGGAAAGCTTCAATGCACAAGGCGTAACAGATTACATAAACGTAAAAACAAATGCCTTAGAAAGCTTAACAAATTACAACAAACAATTATTGTAATAGTAAAAGAAAAACAAAATTTGACCATAGCTTAGCGGTTTTCCATTTAGGAGAACCGCTTTTTTAACATAGAAAAACAAAATGGTAGTCCCAATATTTCTATCCGTAGTCTTGATAGGCACAATTTATTTAATAGTAAGAACAAAACAACTCTTAAAAATCAAACCCTTATACATATACCTATTTTATATACTTGCGATATTGCTTTCACTTTACTCTATGCTTTCAGCACCAATGCCCTTTACAGTAAACCCTTTTATGCACATATTAGTCGTATTCTTTGCCTATTTATTGTCATTCTTGCTAATCTTTCTATTATCCTTACTTGTGAGCGATGTACTCAAACTAATCTTTCGTTTCAAAAAGAAAACCTTTCTTTCAATCTTGATTTCTCTCACCACACTTCTTTTTCTATACACCACAATCAACGCCTTTTGCATAAGAGAAAAAGAAACACAAATACAACTCCCACACCTTACAAAAGAAATCAAAGCAGTGCATCTTTCCGACATACATCTTGGACATTTTAGAGGCGAAAACCACCTAAGAAAAATAGTAAACAAAGTAAACAAACTAAATCCCGACATAATCTTTATAACAGGTGATTTAGTAGAAAGCCATTACAACTCAGACAAACAAACACTTCAACCATTAAAAGACCTAAATGCACCAATTTATTTTGTAGATGGCAATCACGATGCACAAGTAGGAGTGGAAAAACTTAAAAACAACCTAAGAGAAATAGGAGTGAGGGTATTGGAAAACGAATTTGTTGATACACTTGGGCTAAGAATTATAGGATTAGAATATATGCGTCCCAACTCTCAAACCTCCGACCCATTATCTGTTGCAGAAAGAAAAACCATTCAAAGCATTATGCCAACAATTCCTGTTTTGGACACAATGCCAACAATAGTTTTGCATCACACACCATTAGGAAGCGAATACGTTTCAAAATCAGGAGCCGACCTTTACCTATGTGGCCACACTCATGGCGGACAAATTTTTCCATTAACCTTGATTAACGACAAAAACTTTGTGTATAATCGTGGACTATATAAAAAAGGCCGACTTCAAATCTATGTTTCCCAAGGTAGTGGCACGTTTGGAATACCAATAAGATTAGGAACAACACCTGAAATCACGCTCTTAAAACTAAAAACCAAAAAGGCTGGACGATGAATCCAGCCTTTTGTGATTTTAAGTGTGTTATTAATTTATAAACCTAAGAAAACTCCAAATGTGAATGGTGCTTTAAATTCAGGATAGTTGTTAGAGAATATATTTGTTAAAGAGTGAGAAACATAGAATGAAAAATCATCATAACCTATTCCAAACATAGCATCGGCTTTGAATGTGTTGAAGTCTTTGAATGAAGCACCGCTGTATTGTTCTGTTGATTCTCCGTTTTCAATCCAAGAACGCTTAAATCCTGTGTGGTCGCAACGATAATTTATTCCGCCCATTGCTCCAAAATAAACTCTAAAATCTTTATTGAAATTAACTTGTAAAAGTAATGGTACTGTAATATAACGAGCCACAAGTTTGTTTTCTTCTATTGAATAGTTGTCTGAAGTTGGGTTTGTAGTGAAATTATAATTGTCAAATCCGTTACTGAAATTGAAAATATTGCTTTGATAACCAATACCTGTTATTATAGAAAAAAGATGTTCAGGAAAGAAAGTCATATTTATTAAAATATCCCAACGGCTTGACCAATCTAAATGATAATTGTTTTTTGTTGTAGGTAGCGTAAATAGATTTTCAGTACTCCAATTCAAGTAACTATAACCTATTGCTAAATCTGATGCAAATAAGTCTTTCTTTTTCTTCGGTGTTTCTATGTTTACATCTATGCCTTTATGATATTTATTTAATGTTTTTTCTAAATCTTTATTCAATTCTTCGATATTTAAGTTTATTGTATCGAATTGCTTTAATTTATCACCCTCATTTGCTATTTTGTTAAATATATTGATGACTGTTGTGAAAGTAGCAAGTTCGTCAATATCTGCTACGTTAGCATAACTTAAAGAATATCTGTTGTTATCTGTAAAAACTACGATAAACCTTTCGTCTATAATATTACCATTGCGATTCCATAATTTCTTTTCAAGAAGAACAGAATCAGCCAAAACAAAAATTGTATCAGCATTTGTAATATCCTTGCTATTCCATATCCAATTTAATTCCTCATCTAATTCATCTATAATAGGGGAATCAGTAGAAGTGCAAATTTTTACATTCTTTTTCCCTTTTGAACCTTCTTTTGAAACCACCGAAATAAAGTTACCTAATTTCAATGTTTCGCCTTGATGAATTGTTTGACTAAACTCCACATTAGAGGCTTTGTCTTCTTTCTCTTGTGCCTTGACTGCGTTGAACGCTGTAAAGAGGCTCACTAATGCTACTAA
>CALCUN010000200.1 GCA_937906975.1 uncultured Bacteroidales bacterium | reverse complement strand
AGAGCGATTCTTTAAAAAGAGTCGCTCTTTTTTTTCTTAGCTTTAGAAAAATATTTCAAAGGAAAAAAATTTTTTTTCTTAGGAATATTTTGTTTTTTCTTAGGAAAAATTTTGTGGGGTAAATAAAATGAAGTAATTTTGTCAGTTTCAATGAATTATTAATAAAACAAAAATGACAAAAACAAAAAGTAACATGAAGAAAACTTTATTAATGACTTTGGTCTTGGCATTTTTTGCTATGTTCCAAGGTTACTCTCAAACGCAAATCGTTGAGAGTTTTGAGGGAGCATGGCCTCCTACTGGTTGGACCATAACTGGTTTTACCCAAAACGTAGCAAGGGGATATGATGGTACAAAATCAGCTGACTGTAATTACAGTACATCTGATGGTAGAATAATTTTACCATCTTATGTTTGTAGCGAATACACTACATTTTCGTTTTATGTAGGAACGGCTTTCCATTCTTATTCGTCTCCTAATGTTTTTACTGTTGAAGTATCGACATCAATAGATAATCCAAGTTGGCAAACTATTCAAAATATATCATATCCAACAAATGATGATGATTTCTTGTATAACGAAATCAATTTATCTGCTTATGCTGGACAAGAAATATTAGTTTCTTTGCACGTAGTTCCTAACTATGGAGCAAATACAGTTGTGGATTTGGTTAGCTTGTATGAAATGAGCTGTCCAAAACCTACAAACTTTGTTGCATCAAATGTAACTATATCTTCTGCTGAACTTTCATGGAATGCAGTTACAGAAGCAAATGAGTACGTTCTTGAAATTGTGTCAGGAAGTGAAGATTGGACAAATGCAACAACACACACTTTAACTACAACAACATTTTCTATGACAGATTTAACACCAGCTACAATCTATTATGCAAGAGTTAAATCTTTATGTGAAGAAGATCAAGAAAGTACATATTCTTCTGTTGTAACAATAGCTACACCTTGTGCAGAATCAATTTCAACTCTTCCTTTTGAAGACCAATTCAACAATTTGAATTGTTGGACTGTAATGATAGAGGGAAATTATGGTGGATATCCTTATCCAGAAATAGGAGAAGAATTTTCAGGTATGGGTAATATGTTGCAAACAGGTGCAGATGCAATGATAGCTCTTTCTTCTCCATTGGAATTTGACGTAACACAAGTAGAATTTATATTCCCTCTAAGAGCATACGAAGGAAATGCTACACCGGTTGCGCAAGTTGGTTATGTAACAAGCCTTACAGACACAACTTCTTACGTTCCAATGGCAACATGGCAAATACAAAACGCTGACCATTGGGCAGAATATATTTTAAATACATCAGATTGGGTTTTAGATGAGGATTCAACATATTACATTGCTATTAAATTTATGACAGGAACTTATGGTTCAATGTATTTTGATAACTTTAAAATACAACAAATGCCAGATTGTCCTGCTCCAGTTAGAACAAGCGTAAGCGTTTCTGCCAATGCAACAAATGCAATTGTTACATGGGTTGATAATAACCCAGAACATGAAGCTTGGACTGTATATTACAGAGAAACAAACGCAGAAGAAGGAACTGATTGGCTTGAAGAATCAGCAACAGAACAACAAGTAACACTTACAGGCTTAACACCAGAAACAACATACGATGTTTTTGTTAAAACAGACTGTGGAACAGGAGACGATAACACAGACCAAACATATACTGTTTCGTTTACAACAACTCCTGCACCTATAACATTACCATATTTCCAAGACTTTGAAGATGAAGACGCAGGTTCAGAATTTTCTTACCATACTTACGATTGGTATGATGAAAGAAACGAATGGAAAATAGGAAGTGCAACAGCTTATCTTGAAGAAGGAGAAACATCAGGTCGTTCAATGTATATTTCATCTGATAACGGAGCAACTCACTCTTATGTAAACACATATTGTTTCTCAATGGCATCATTACTTGTTGAGTTTGCACCAGGATATGAATATAGTTTAGAGTTTGATTACTTAGTAAACGGAGAGCAAAACACAGACATATTTAGAGTATTCATTTTAGATGCAGGACTACCATTAGAACAATATTATAATGGTGCATATTTGTCAAATGAATTGTCAGGAACAACATCATGGTCTCACTTCTCAGCAGGAATACCTACAGAATTCATAGGTACAACTAAACAAATAATTTTCTATTGGAAGAACGACTCTTATACAGTCAATCAACCACCAGCAGCAATAGATAACATAAGAATTACTCCTACTACATGTGTAAGACCAAGTGAAATAACTATTACAGAAATAACATCTTCTACTGCAACAATTGCGTGGCAAGGTTCAGCAGATCAATACGTGCTTGAATATTATCCAACATCAAATCCAACAGAAGTAGAAACAATAGAAACATCTTTAACTTCAACTACATTAACTGACTTAACAATTTCAACAAGCTATACTTTCAGATTATATTCTGTTTGTGATGAAGAACAATCACCAGTAACACCAACATATTCTTTCTTTACCTCATGTGGAGCTATCACAGAACCATTCTGGTTTGAAGACTTTGAAAGCGTATTAGGTAACGAAGATGCTGCAAACCTTAAATTCGCATGTTGGAATGTGATGCACGCAACAGGAGGTAGCTACAACGGTTCATTCCCTCGTATTTACTGGGAAGGATATGGTCCATCAGCACATTCAGGAGAAGTAACCTTAGAATTTAAAGGTGATGGATTATTACTATTGCCAGAATTTGCAACTTCAACAGACGAACTTCAACTTTCATTCTATGCAAACACAACAGCCTCAACACCAGAAGCAGCAGGAATCTTTGAAGTTGGATACGTAACTGATGCTACTGATACAGCCTCTTTCGTACCTGTAACAACAGTTGCACCAGTTGGATTAGCAAGAAGCTCATCTGTACTTGTTGGACCTTTTGTATTTACAGACGCACCTGATGATGCAAGAATAGCATTACGTTACAAAGCAGTTTTAGTAGCAAACTTAGAATCATGGAACTTAGACGACTTTACAGTACAACCTGTTTCAGAATGTTCAGCTCCAAACTTCTCAAGCGTAACCGTTACAGATGTTACAGATTCTGAAGCAACAATTTCATGGGTTGATGAAGATGCAACACACTCTCAATGGAAAGTATTCTACAAAACATTAACAGAAGAAACATATTCAGAAGTTACAGCAACATCTCAATCAGTTACTATTACAGGTCTAGTACCTGCAACACGTTATAGCGTATATGTACAAACTGATTGCGGAACAGAAAACAACTATGACCGTACAGCAGAAGTTTCTTTCTCAACAAGAGCACTTCCTGTTTCAGTATTCCCATTTGAACAAGACTTCCAAGATATAGAATCTAATCCATTCAACGCAGAATTTTATGGTTCAGGAATGAATCAATGGACTATAGGTTCAGCAGTAGGAGCAGTGTCAGAAGAAGACGCTATATCAGTTTATGTTTCTAACAACCAAGCAGACTATACTTACACAACAAACAATACATCTTATTCATTCATTGTTATACCTGTGCAATTTGGCGACGCATCTGAATACACTATTTCATTCGATTATAAAGTTGGAGGAGAAGATAACTATGATTATTTGAGTGTTGCATTGTGTGATGGAAACACATCAATAACAAATAGTACAACTTCTTTACCAACAGGAACAGTTATATTGAATAAAGCAACAGAGACAGAATGGACAACTGCAACTTACACAACATCTACACTTGCAGGTGCCTATAAATTATTAGTATTCTATTGGACAAATGACTACGGTGGAGGAAACTCAATTCCAGCTGCATTAGATAATATTAGAATCATAGGTTCAAACTGTCCATCACCAGAATCATTCGCTCTTGTTTCAAAAACATCAACAGAAGCAACCTTCTCATGGATAGCACCAGAAGATTTCTCATCATGGACTCTATACTACAAAGAAGCAACTCAAACAGAATACACACCAGTAGATGTTACAGAAAATCCATTTACGCTTACAGGATTAGATCCTCAAACAGGATATGCAGTATATATAGCAACAAATTGCGTAGGTGAAGAATCTGCACCATCAGCTACTATATCATTTACAACAGACTGTGATGCAATTTCAGAATTCCCATATTTTGAAGGATTTGAAACTAATTCATTTGGCTGTTGGGAAGGAGAAATAGTTCAATCAAATGGAAACGACAACAATTGGTCAATAGAATCAGCGACAGAATACAATCCAATAGAAGGAAATAAATTTGCAATTTTCCAAGCATCAGGAAACGCATCAGCAAGATTAGTTTCACCAATGTTTGATATGACAGACTTAACATCACCTTACGTTAAATTTGATTATGTTAATAGAGATTGGTCAGGAGATCAAGATGTACTTACAGTTCAATATAGAAGTTCACTATCAGAACCATGGACTACAATCGGAACTTACGCTACAAATGTTTCAAGTTGGCTAACAGATTCTATTGCATTGCCAAGTCATTCAGATACATACCAAATTTCATTCTTGGGTGTTTCTAATTACGGATACGGAACAGCAGTAGATGCAATCTATGTTTACGATGCTTCAGGCGAACAAGGAGGAACAGATCCAGAACCTCAGCCATGCGATGCACCAACCGCACTTTCAGCAAACAACATCACAGAAACAACAGCAGAAATCACATGGACAGGCACAGCAGAAGCATACGAATTTAAACTAAACTCTGGCG
>CALCUN010000199.1 GCA_937906975.1 uncultured Bacteroidales bacterium | reverse complement strand
CAAAGATGGTGACACTATTGTTATAGAACCATGGAGAGCAAGACCTTTCCCTGTAATTCGTGACTTAGTTGTTGATAGAACAGCTTTTGATAAAATAATCCAAGAAGGTGGTTATGTATCAGTAACAACAGGAGGTGTGCCTGACGGAAACGCAATTCCAATTCCAAAGAAAAATGCAGACGAAGCTATGGACGCAGCTGCATGTATCGGATGTGGAGCTTGTGTTGCAGCATGTAAAAACGCATCAGCAATGTTATTCGTTTCTGCAAAAGTATCTCAACTTGCACTTCTTCCTCAAGGAAGACCTGAAGCAGCAAGAAGAGTACAAGCTATGGTTGCAAAAATGGATGAGTTAGGTTTTGGTAACTGTACAAACACTTACGCTTGTGAAGCAGAATGTCCAAAACAAATCAAACGTAGCAACATTGCTCGTATGAATAGAGAATTCCTTTGTGCAAAAGTTTGCTCAGAAGAATAAAAAAACAACTTTTTCATAATTTTAAAGTTTACAAGAGCAGTAAGAAATTCGTTTTCTTGCTGCTCATTTTTTATTCCTACTTATTGAAATTTTGATAAGAAAAACAAGCAATAAAAAAAACAAAGAATTTTTGGAATAATTCTTTGTTTTTTTGAAATTTTTCTTTGTTTTATTTTAATAATTCTTTGTTTTAATTTAATGAAATCAAGAATTATTTTAGTGAATCACTATTTTAGTAGTTTTGCTTGCAGATTTATTAAACGCTTTCACTACATAAGCTCCAGCAGTAAGGTCATTTAGAGAGAAATTACGAGCTTTAGTCTCATAAACTCTTTGTCCTAATGCATTATAAACCTCTATTTGAAGATTGTTTTCTGTACTTGATACATTAACAATACGATTGTTATTAGAGATTTCTATATTCAAATCTTCCACATCCGATAACCCAACAGATTTTTTAAACAATACCTTAAATCTATTTGCATTTTCTCCTGCTGTTATATTAGTTGTATAAACTATATCTCCGTTTAAATCAATTATTTCTTCTCCATCAATCAAACTCACTGCAATTCCCTCTGGCAAAGAAGTTAATTTGAAACTCACTTCTTTTGTTTCAAAACTACGAACATTCATTGTAGCATAGTAAGGTAAAGTATTAACTTCCTCTTTCACCAAAGCCTTGTCATTAGTTACGAAATAAGGTTCTGTAACCTCACTCATAGAGAATAATTTGTTTGCATCAAATATGTCATATCCTTCTTCTGCTTCTTCATTATGTGCAAACAATACCTCTATTTCTCTATTTCCATCTATCATAGCAAGTTTTACAAACTCTCTTTCGTTAGATGATTTTGCAGAATTGACAAGTCGTTGTGATTTCTTAAAAATTGCAGACTTTTCTCCTCCACTTGTAAAGTTTACAAAAAAGCCTTCTGTAACGTTTATCTCACCCGAAGTAACAACTGTCCAAGTTTCATTATCGTCATTTAATCTATAATAAACTTCGCCTTGAATATTACTTTGGTTTGAAAGGAATGTTGCAATATTTAATTTAAAAGTATAAGGATTTGCTAATGCCATCCAATATCCCTCATTGGAATAAACAAGAGTTTTAGTAACAGTAACATCTTCGTTATTTAAGCTATATAAAGGAGCTTGATTAAAGTCGTAACTGCCTACTGCGTTGTTTTGATAATCCCATATATCGCCATAATTAGTAAATATTGTAGGTTCGGTCCACCAAGAATAAGCAAGGAAACTTTCGCCTTTTTTGATTTCTGTATCTATTGTAGCCCAATCTTCGCTCCAAAGCCCATTTGAATAATCAAATTCTAAAATAGAAAGTTCCATAGTGCCTGGAATAAGAGTTTCTAATTTGTAATTAGTAAAAGGAAGTCCAATAAGATGCCATTGCTCTGCTGTTAAATTTGTTGTTTCCACCTCAAAAATACCACTAACATTAGTAGTAGTTTCGTTAATCAACTGCCCACCTTGCTTTATCTTTAAAACACCCTCATTTATTAAGCTTGTAGTATCATTAACCTTAAACTCACCTTCAAGTTCCTTTCTTTCCGCAGGACGTATCCAATGATAAGTCATTCTAATATTAGCATTAGGATAATTTATCCAGCTACTATAATCACAATTAAAAAGAATTGTAAGAGTTTTTTCTTGTGTTGCCTCTTTGAAAATATTACCTGGTTCATTACCCGGACCATTTACGGCAGGTCCACCCGCAGCAGGTCCACCTTGACCAACTTGATGGTTACCTGGACCTTCATTATTATTGTTATTATTAATTGTAGGAGCAATAGTTGCAAGACAAATTATAGAATCTAAACTTGTGCATTTTTCAAAAGCACCTTTTCCAATACTTGTTACAGACTCAGGAATAGTAATTGAAGCTAAACTTGAACATTCACTAAAAACTTTTTCTTCAAAACTTGTTACTGAATTAGGAATAGTTATATTAGTTAAATTTGTACATTTTTTAAAAGTTTCTTTTTCTAAACTTGTTATAGAATTAGGAAGGTTTACAGAAGTTAAACTTGAACATTCTTCAAAAACTTTTTCGCCCAAGCTTGTTACTGAATTGGGAATAGTAATAGAAGTTAAATTTGTACATTTTTTAAAAGCACCTTTTCCTATACTTATTATAGAAGTAGGAAGGTTTATAGAAGTTAAATTTGTACATTCTCCAAAAACTTCTTCACCTAAACTTGTTACTGAATTAGGAATAGTAATAGAAGTTAAGCCTGAACACTTTTTAAAAGCACCTTTACCTATACTTGTTATAGAATTAGGAATAGTTATGGAAGTTATGTTTGCTTTATTCTCAAATGCCTTTTCTGTTATCTTTGTTACAGGATAATTAGTGCCATTTATTGGAACGCTATTAAGAATACTTACATTTCCACTTATATTATCTTCAGCTTTTTTTACTATTGCATTTGTAGCTTGTTGCCCTTCAGGGACGCTTTCTATCTCATATTTTATGTTATTTATTATCGTATCCTCTTGCCCTACTAAAACAATATTTGCACATAATATAATGCTAAGTGTTAATAATATCTTTTTCATCGCTTACCTCCTTTTTGTATTTCTTAAAATTCTTGTTCCCACTGTGGCACTACTTAAACCAAGTAGCAATAATGTTGCTGGTGAAATAGGGGCTCTTTGCCCTCTAAGACGAGTATTTTCGTATGGATTGTCACCTTGTGTTACTGCTCCAGTAGGTCTTTGTAATGGAATGGGTGGTCGTTGTGCTAAAATTACATTTGCAAATAACAATGTGCAAATAAGTATTAAATTTTTTTTGAAAGACATGCTGTTTATATGGTTTTGAAAATAAATTGTGCAAAAGTAATTTATTATTTTTGTTTTAGCAAATTTTTTTTGGTTCTTTTTAATTCTTTTTTAGGTAGTTAATGTTTTGCTTTTAAGTTTGTTGTTTAGAGAAAACAAAAAAGCCCGAAACTTGTAAAAATTTCGAGCTTTTAGATTTTGTATTTATTTAAATACTATTTTCTTGCTTCTAAAAGAAGTTCTAACATCTTAGTTGCAGATTCTGAAATGATAGAACCTGGTCCGAAGATTGCTGCTGCACCAGCTTTGTATAAGAAGTCATAGTCTTGTGGTGGGATAACTCCTCCTACAACTACCATTATGTCTTCTCTTCCAAGTTTCTTAAGTTCTTCTATGATTTGAGGAACTAATGTTTTGTGTCCAGCTGCTAATGAAGATACCCCTACGATGTGAACATCGTTTTCTACAGCTTGTTTTGCACTTTCTGCTGGAGTTTGGAACAATGGACCCATATCTACGTCAAATCCTAAGTCAGCATATCCTGTTGCAACAACTTTTGCACCTCTATCGTGACCGTCTTGTCCCATTTTAGCTATCATTATACGAGGTCTTCTACCTTCTACTTTTGCAAACTCATCACAAAGTTCTTGTGCTTTTTTGAAGCTTGCGTTGTCTTTTGCATCTGCGCTATACACTCCTGAAATCAAGTTTATTTTTGCTTTATAACGTCCAAAATGTTTTTCTAATGCGTAAGAGATTTCTCCTAATGATGCACGTTTTCTTGCTGCATCTACT
>CALCUN010000198.1 GCA_937906975.1 uncultured Bacteroidales bacterium | reverse complement strand
CTATTACTGTCAGCAAACAGGCAAAGAAATGCCAACAGCTCCGAATTTTGGTTGGCAAGACAAAGCACCAATAGTAAATGTTACTTGGCAACAAGCCTACGACTATGCAAAATGGGCAGGAGGACGTCTTCCAACAGAAGCCGAATGGGAATACGCTGCACGAGGTGGCAATAAAAGCAAAGGATATGCTTTTTCAGGAGGAGATGATCCGCTTGAAGTGGGTTGGTGCTATGAAAACTCCGACAAAAAGACTCACCCTGTTGGAGAAAAGAAAGCAAACGAATTAGGGCTCTATGACATGAGCGGTAATGCGTGGGAATGGTGCAACGACAACTATGAAATATATTATTATAAAAACTCTCCACAAAAAAATCCACAAGGACCAGCCACAGGAATAGGCAAAGTAAACCGAGGAGGTTGCTATAACTTTGACTATCGCTTGATGAAGAACTCTCACCGCCGAGGAAGCGGAGAAGAAAGCACCGGCACAGGCACAGGATTTAGAATTGTAAAATAAAAAAATAAAGAAATAAAAAACTAAGCAATGTTTACATCAAGTCGTAATGCGATTCCTAATGCGGAAGCAATGCGAATAAAAGAAGATAGTTGCAAATCAGTTTCCCCTTTTTCTATTCTGTTGATATAACTACGTTCTCTACCAATTTTTTCTGCAAGTTCCTTTTGTGTTAATCCTAATTCTTTTCGGCGGTCTCTTAAAATCTCTCCATAATACCAAGCACGAGCCTTAGCATCGAACTCTTCACGTTCTTTACTGCCTTCTTCTCCAATCTCTTTTGCGAGAATATCCGATGCTTCTATAAAATTAGGATTTTTACTAAAATCAATTTGACGTAGTTTTTTTAATTCCTCAGTTGTTAATCTATTTTCCTTTGTTTTCATATTACATTTTTTAAAATATTTACTGCTTTTAATATTTCTTTATCATAATCTTTTGTTCCTTTTTTTACGAATCCATTTAGAAAAACAATGGTTTCGGCAAGGTTTATGTCATCATTATCTGCTGAAAACAAGATTACTCTAATTTCATTCTCAACAGAGATTCTTAATTCATAGAAATCCGTGTTGCGTAACTTCTTAACAAATTTTGCAGATATAGGTTTTGCGGTTTCTAAAATAGATGTAGCATAAAGCAACTTAACTTGCGTCCTTTTAGAAGATGTTTTCGCAAATTCCAAGTATTCTTTTGAATATATAAGTTTTCGTTTCATCTGCATATTTATTACAACTGCAAAAGTAACGAATTAGTTTCTTTTTGCAAAGTAAATAAAGAAAAAAAATCTCTTAGGGAAAATTTTTGTAATCCTAAGAGATGTGAAAATTATTTCAAAGAGTTAGAATTTTTTTTCTTTGAAATAATTTTTTAAAACAAAGAGTTAGAAAATTATTTCTTTGTTTTATTTTATGTAAAGAAAAAAAAGTAACTTTGCAGTGTTGAATAATTGAAAAAATAAAAGATATATGGAAATGTTTGTTGAAAATTTGATTTGGATAGTTTGTGTTTTGTTTTTTGTGATAATGATTTTGAGTTGGTTTGTTGCAAAAAGGAATGTGCAACAAATGTTAAATAAAAGGGAAATTACTGCTGAAAATGTTGAAACTAAAATAAAGCAATATCAACACAAGAGAAATATTCTTTCTTGTTTGTTTATGGTGTTTATTGTTGTGCGAATGCTTTTGGATTATTTTGTTTCGGAAATCGTAGGCAATTTATTTTTTACAATACTCTTTGTTTTCGCTTGGTTTATGCCTCGTTATGCAAGTTTTGTTTACTATATAGAAAAAACAAAAACGCAGAAAGCGTAATTGCTTCCTGCGTTTTGTTCAAAGAAATGAGCTTTTGCTCTTTTTTTATTTTATAATCTCTACGCTACGGCTTATGAAATTATCTAAGGCTTCGCCTTTTAAAAGTCCTTGGCTAAGAAGTGCAAGGTCTTTTAATTGAGATAAGGTTTGAGATTGCTTATCTGCGTCTTTTTCTTCAAGAATTTGAGTCATTATAGGGTGATTTACGTTCACAACAAGGTTATAATTTTCTGGCATCTCGCCATAGAAAGACGCCATTCCGCCTCCGCCCATTTCCGCCATTTCTTTCATTCTTCTCATAAACTCATTTTGTGTTATGGTGAATGGTTGTGCGTTTTGTTCTAAGCTTTCTGTTTGTACTGTAAACTTGCTTTTATCTACGATTGCTTCAACTAAGGTTTTTAACTTATTGGTTTCTTCTTCTGAAAGTTTAGAAGGGATAACTTCGTCTTTTTCTATTAGTTTTTCTATCGTGTCTGAGTCTATTCTTGCAAATTTAACGTCTGTAAATTTGTGTTCTAAGGTTTGTATGAAGTGATTGTCTAATATTCCGTCCATTAAAAGCACATCGTATCCTTTGTCTTTTGCTGCTTTTATGTAGGTATATTGTTCGTCTGTGTTGTTTGCGTAAAGATAAACCAACTTTTTGTTTTTGTCTGTTTGAAGTGTTTCAATTTTTGCTTTGTATTCTTCAAATGTAAAGTAGTTTGCTTCTGTGTTTTTTAATTGACAAACCTTCGACATACGGTCGTAGAATTTTTCATCGCTTATCATTCCATATTTTATAAAGATAGATAAGTCGTCCCACTTCTTTAAAAATTCTTCTTTGTCGTTTTTGTACATTTGTTCTAACTTTTCTGCAACTTTTTTAGAGATGTGTGAAGATATTTTCTTAACATTTCCGTCTGCTTGCAAGTAAGAACGGCTTACGTTCAATGGAATGTCTGGTGAATCCAATACTCCACGAAGCAACATCATGTATTCTGGAACTACTCCTTCTACGCTGTCTGTTACAAACACTTGATTGCAATACAATTGTATTTTATCTCTGTGTGGATCTATGTTTTTCTTAACTTTTGGAAAGTAAAGAATACCTGTTAGGTTAAAAGGATAATCTACATTCAAGTGAATATGAAACAAAGGCTCATCAAAATTCATTGGATATAATTGATGGAAGAATTTATTGTAGTCTTCGTCTTTCAATTCGCTTGGTTTTTGTTTCCAAAGAGGGTTTGTGTCGTTGATTATTCTGTCTTCTAATACTTCAACTCTTTTAGGATTTCCTTTTTCGTCTTTTTCTGTTTCAGAATCTACCCAATTTGTTTCCTTGCCACAGCGAATGCTTATTGGCATAAACTTACAATATTTTTCTAAAAGCGAGATTATTCTGTGTTCTTCAAGAAATTCTGAGGATTCTTCATCGATGTGCATTATGATTTCTGTACCTCTTTCTGCTTTTTGTGTTTCTTCTATTGAGTATTCTGTACTTCCATCACATGTCCAATGTACTGCTGGTGCGTCTTTGAAGGATTTTGTTTTTATTTCTACTAAATCACTCACCATGAATGAAGAAAAGAATCCTAATCCAAAGTGTCCTATAAGTCCATTGGCTTCTAATTCGCTTTTTCCTTTGTATTTTTCAACAAATTCTTCTGCTCCTGAAAAGGCAATTTGAGTAATATATTTTTCAACCTCGTCTTTACTCATACCAATTCCCTTGTCAATAACAGAAAGTGTCTTTTTGTCTTTGTCTATTACTACATCTATTGTTAAATCTCCTAACTCACCTTTAAATTCTCCCAAAGAAGCAAGCGTTTTCAACTTTTGAGTTGCATCAACTGCGTTACTAACTATCTCTCTTAAAAAGATTTCGTGGTCAGAATAAAGGAATTTTTTGATAACAGGAAAAATATTCTCTGTTTTTACATTTATTGTACCTTTCATATCTTTGTTTTATTTTAAATATTTCTTTGAATTATTTTGACAAATCAAAGGAAAAATTTGTTCCAAACAGACCTTGCTGACAAATTGTCATAATATTTTAATTATATTTGCAGAAAAATTTTTGAAATGGAAAAAACTACGAAAGAAAATAGAAAATACATAGGATTTTTTGGTAGAACCAATGTAGGAAAAAGCACAATTGTTAATGCTTTAACAGGACAAGAAGTTTCTATTGTTTCGCAAGAAAAAGGCACAACTACCGATGTGGTTAAGAAAAACATGGAATTGTTTGGCTATGGTGCGGTTGTAGTGGTGGATACTGCGGGATTAGACGATGACACCACGCTTGGAGAAAAAAGAATTAAGGCCTCATTGCACGCTTTGACTCAAATGGATTTGGCTGTCTTGATTGTGAGCGAAAATAGGTTTGAAAAAGTGGAGGAAGACTTTGTTGAAAGATGTAAAAAGTATGATATTCCTCTTATAATTCTATATAATAAATCAGATATTACGCCTGCGAATGAGGAAATTAAAAGAAAAATTTCTTTGGAGTTGAAAAATCACTGCTCTGAGTCAATGCTTTTGATTTCTGATATTATAGCAAAAACTCTAAAAGCAAAGGAAGGAGAAAGAAAAACGCCTCTTCAAAATATTGTAAAAAAGGGTGATGTAATTCTTTTGGTAACTCCTATTGATACTGCTGCTCCTCAGGGAAGGTTAATCTTACCACAAGTTCAACTAATACGCGATGTGCTTGACAAAGATTGCGTTTGTGTTGTGGTAAAGGAAACAGATTTGGAATTGACTCTTAGAGAAAAGAAAATAAAACCCGATTTGGTTGTAACTGATTCAAAGGTTTTTGAAATGGTAGATAAGATTGTTCCAAAGGATATTAAGCTTACAAGTTTTTCTGTGGTACTTGCAAGAATGAAAGGTGCTTTTGAGCAATATTTAAAGGGAACTCCTTATTTGGATAAGCTAAAAGACGGTGATAAAGTCTTGATGTTGGAAAGTTGTACTCATCAACCAACTTGCGAAGACATTGGAAGGGTGAAACTTCCTCAATGGATAAGTAAATATACGGGTAAAAAGTTGGAATTTAGTGCTGTTTCAGGACTTTCAGAGATTGAAACACCTCTTACAGACTTTGCTATGATAATTCAATGTGGAGGTTGTGTGGCAACTGCTCAACAAATAAGAAACCGTCTTTTGCCTGCCTTGGAAAATAACGTGCCTGTGAGTAATTATGGCTTAGTTATAGCCTATATTCATGGTATATTTGAAAGAGCAACTGAAATCTTTAAGTAAAAAATTTGGCAAATATTGTTAAAAAGAGTAATTTTGACAAAAAAATAAGAAGAATGAAAAAAATATTTACACTATTGCTTTTGATGATGTCTTTCACCTCTTGCACAAAAGTGTTATATACTCACTATGATTACCAAGATGTGATTTATACTTACGCAAAAGATTCTCAGCAATTTGCTGATAAGGATTTTAAAAACTTGGCTAAGGTTTTTTCTCCTATCGTTAAAGAGCCGCAAGGCGAAAACCTTGTTCCGCCTCCTGGTTCTTATGCTGATTATGCTTATCTTATGTACAAGAGAGGCGACAAAGATGAGGCTAAACTTTACTTTGAAAAAGAATATTTAACATATCCAGAAAGCAAAACATACGTTCAATCTTTAATGGAGAAGTTGGGATTATGAAAAAAAGAACTTTATATATTTTATTCTTAGTTGCACTTTTAAATAGCAGTTGTTCTCTTTTAGAAAAGTTTAAAAAACAAGAGCCACAACCTCAACTTACAACAGAGGATGTGATAAGAATGGTAATGGGGCAACAAGTTACTCCTGCGCAAGACACAACTGTTACAAAATTAAGCGAGAAAGAGCAAGCTGCTTATAAGAAAGAATTGGAAAGACAATTGGAAGAAGGTGAGGAAGCTGAGCCTAATTGGGTGGAAAGAACATGGAGAAAAGTTTTTCCAAAGAAGGTGGAAAGAGATATAACATATCCTGAAATGTATGTGGAGAAACCAAAAACTATTTTGGTGGTTTATCCTTGGAATAGAAGTAAGGAAAAATATGCTGACGAGATGTTTTATTCTGCTATTTGCGAAGAATTGCAATTGAAGGGATATTATGTTTTGCCCGCTTTGCCTTTGCTTGATGAGTTTAAGGCTGACACTTTGTTTTCTTCACAATATTGCAAGAAAGAAGACAGCAAGAAATATCTTTCAAAGTATGGAGTTGATGCTGTTTTGTATGTAACTATTTATACTATTAAAAAGGAATGGTGGACTACAAATGTGAATATGAATGCTCAATATGACTTGATTTCTACTAAGACTAATGAAACTCTTTTCTCACGTCATGCTGATTTTAACTACGATTCTCAAATGCCAACAAAGAAAAAAAATAAGAAAAGCCTTATAGAAGATGAAAAAGAAAATCACTATCTTGGTATTTGCCAACAAATGCAAAGATATGCTTTCTTAGATTTGCCAATAGGCCCTTATCACAAGGATTATCTTTTAGACCAAAAGAGATTTTCTCATAAAAAAGATATGCGATACAAGGTTAATGTAAAACCAAGTTAAAAATGGCAAAGGAAAAAACAGCATTCTTTTGTAAGGAGTGCGGTGCAAAATCTGCTGTTTGGATAGGAAAATGTCCTCAATGTGGGAGTTGGAATAGTTACGAGCAGGAAGTTTTGCACAGAAACGAAAAAAAGATAGGACTTCAAGAGAAAAGTCCTATCTTTTTAATGAGTCAAATCGTCTGCACAAGCGAACAAAGAATTGATTTAAAGAACGAGGAATTTAATCGCGTATTGGGTGGCGGTTTGGTTTTGGGAAGTGTTGTCCTTATGGGAGGAGAGCCTGGAATTGGTAAGAGTACGCTTTTGCTTCAAACGGCTTTGAATTGTAATGACAAGAGAGTGCTTTACGTTAGCGGAGAAGAGAGCGCTCAACAAATAAAAATGCGTTCGGAAAGAATCAATAAAAATAACGGAAACTGCTATGTGCTTATTGAAACTAATGTTGAAAACATTGTAGAAAAGGCAAAAGAAGTACAACCGCAGATAATAATTATTGATTCTATTCAAACAATGACAACTTACGAGATTGATTCTTCTGCTGGCAGTGTTTCACAAATCAGAGAGTGTACTTCGGTGCTTTCTTCTTTTGCAAAACAAAATTCTATTCCGATTATAATTGTAGGACACATAACAAAGGACGGCAGTATTGCGGGACCTAAAATCTTGGAACATATAGTTGATGTTGTTTTACAGTTTGAGGGTGATAGAAATTATGGATATAGAATTTTGCGTTCTGTAAAAAATCGTTTTGGTTCAACAAACGAGTTAGGAATTTTTGAAATGCAATCATACGGTTTAAGACAGGTGAGTAACCCTTCCGAGATTTTACTTTCTAATAGCGATCAATATCTTTCTGGAACTGCGATTGCGGCAACTCTTGAAGGCTCTCGACCTATGTTTATCGAAACTCAGGCTTTGGTTGCTAATTCTTATTATGCTTCTGCACAGAAAAGTTCTACGGGATTCGATCTTAGAAGACTTAGTATGTTGCTTGCAGTTTTGGAAAAGAAGGTTGGCGTAAAGATTAGCAACAAAGACGTATTTTTAAACATAGCTGGCGGATTGAAAGTCTCTGACCCCGCAATAGATTTAGCAGTTATTGCAAGTCTTATTTCGTCAAACGCTGATATTTCTATTTCATCTAAACATTGTTTTGCCGCAGAGGTTGGACTAAGTGGCGAGTTACGTCCTGTGGTTAAAATAGAACAAAGAATATCTGAGGCAAATAAATTAGGATTTGAAAGAATCTATATAAGTAAGTACAACCTTAAATCATTAGACCTTAAAAATATTTCCACCGAAGTGGTAGCCTTAGGAAAAATTGAGGAAATAATAAAAGGAGAGAAGTGTATTTTTTAAATCTTCTCTCCTTTTTATTTTTTAATTTACACTAAAACGGTAAATCATCTGCTTGTGAATCGAATGGATTTGTGTTATCCACCGGCATTGCTGTGTTGTTTGGTGTAGGATACACAGGCGGAGGAGTTGGTTGTTGGAAGTTTTGTTGTGGATATGCAGGTTGCGGAGCAGGTTGTGCGTAAACAGGTTGCTGCATTGGTTGATTATAAACTGGTTGTTGAGCATAAGCAGGTTGCATTGGTTGTTGTGGGTATGCAGGCTGTGTAAACGGCTCTATTCTAAAACAACGCAAATCAGTATACCAACGTCCTTCATATTCTCTTGACTCAGCAGAGAATTGAACTCTTAAAACACTTCCTATTGTAAAAGACTTAATCATAGCAACTCTTTCTCCAAAAAGAGTGAAAGCGATTTTCTTTGGATATTGTTCTTCAGTTTCTATAACAAATCCGCCTCTTACCCAAGGACCTCTTTCAGTTTGTCCCGATTGTTCGGGTAATATTGCAATTAATTTTCCTATTGCTTCCATTATATTATTGTTTTATTATTTTATTCTTTTACTTTTAACCACTTATCTAACCAATCAAAGAAGTTTCTTTGCCATAAAATTCCATTTTGTGGCTTTAAAACCCAGTGAGTTTCGTCAGGGAAATACAAATAACGAGCAGGAATATCTCTAATCACAGCAGCGTTATAAGCAGCCATACCTTGAGAAGCAACAATTCTAAAGTCAAATTCAGAATGTATTACCATTAAAGGAGTATCCCATTTATCTACGAAAAGGTGTGGCGAGTTTGCGTATGATTTTTGTGCAGTTTTATTGTCTTTTTCCCAATATGCTCCACCTAAATCCCAATTTACAAACCACATTTCTTCGGTTTCAA
>CALCUN010000197.1 GCA_937906975.1 uncultured Bacteroidales bacterium | reverse complement strand
GTATGCTTCTGCTGTGCCTGTCCATGTGATTTCAGCTGTTGTTTCTGTGATGTTGTTTGCTGTTAAGGCTGTTGGTGCATCGCATGCTGCTGCTGGTGTTATGAAACTTACGCTTACCCAATCAGATGTTTGTTCATCGCAAACTGCTCTTACATCTACTGTATAAGAAGCGTTAGGATTTAAGCCTGTTATTGTTTTGCTTGTTGTTGTAAGCGTTTCAGTTGCTCCTGCGTTTACTCTTAATTCGTAAGTGTCTGAAGCTCCTGACCAAGTGATTTCGGCAGTTGTTGATGTAACGTTGCTTACTGCTATATCAGTTGGTGCATCGCAAGGGATAATCATAAGTGTTGTGAATTGGATTGAATCCCATTCTGAACGGTTTGCTGCATTACATACTGATCTTACGTAAACTGTGTAAGTTGTGTTAGGTGTTAATTCGTAGAATTGATAGAAAGGAATTGTAGAGTTTTGTATTGTTCCATTTTCTCCAAGTCTTACTTCCCAACCACATTCACTTCCGTTTGAAGACCATGATAAGATTGCAGTGTGTGATGTGATGTTGTCTTCTTCTATTAGTAATGAGCTTGGTTGAATACAAGGTGATGTTTCTCCTTCTAAGTTTACTTCAAAGTTATCTAAGAATAAATTAAGGTCAGAGTCTCCATAAAGTGTAGAAGCGTAGATTCCTATTTTGATTCTTCCTGCTAATGGAGCTCCTGTTGCATCTACTAATGAGATTGTTTTTCTTGATAATGATGTTGTAATATCAGTAAGGTTGTGTTCAGTGTCAGCATCTGCATTTGCAAAGATAACTGCATTTGCACTTGACCAAGTCAATCCGTTATCTGTAGAAATAACTACTGCAATTTTGTCGTCATCTTCAAATGTTGTTGCATTGCTGTTACTATAGTCATGTGCAGCAATATCAAATGAGAATTGGTAAAGTTGAGTATTAGTGTCTCCTAAGTTGATTGTTGGAGTAATAATCCATTTGTGTTTATTGCTTCCCCATAGGTTATAATACATTTTGTTTGTACCATTATATTCTATTGGGTTACCGCTTATTTGCCAAATATAATCTGTTACGTATTCAAGATTTGTGTTTTCTGTTAATTCTCCATTTGCATAGAACCAACAATTTGATGAGTTGTATGTGCCAGATTCAAAGTTTTCTGTCCAAGGTGCTGATAAACTTGCACAAGATGTGTTGAATGTTGTGCTAACAAATTGAGATGATTCTGCTGCTGAACAAATTGTTTTAACTCTTACATTGTATTCTGATCCAAATTGTAGGTTGGTTAATGTGTAAGGGTTTGTTATGTTGCTAACTGATGTCCAAGTTGATTCTGAGCTTAATTTGTATTCTAATAGGTAGTTTGCTCCTTGGTTGATTGTGTCAGTAAAGCTTATTATTGCTTGTGCTTCTTCTCCGTCGTCTGTTGCAAGTGTTGTAAGGTCTGAAATTTCAAAACAAGAACGCACTGAAACAGATATGTTATCTACTGCCAAAGCTGGATTTGTTGCTGTCATATTATCATTGTACCATAAAAATACTAATTGATAAACTCCGTTTGCATATTCTTGTCCTAAGATAATAGATTCGCTTGTCCATTCGCTTGATTGTTGATATTTGCTTTGTCCTATTCTGTAAGAAGAATTTATGTTTATTGGAAGACTTTCTCCAAGTGGTAATAGATATACTTGCATATAATCATAGTAGTATTCTCCTAATCCTTTCCAATCAAAAGATAAATTCCAAGAGATGTCGTCTCCAAATGTTAAGAATGTGCTAAGAGTTGATATTGTATTGGTGTTTCCACTGTAAGCATTTGTTACTCCATTATCATTACTTACATAGAATGCTCCTCCGTTTGTTAAGTTACCTGCTTCATCTGTTGTGTTGTTTACAGCTGTTCCATGACACCATTTGTCTAATGAATTAGCGTATGCACTGTTTGGTGCAGATACTGTCCATTCTGTTATTCCTAATACATCGTCAAAGTTTTCTGCGTATGGAACAGCATTTACTATTGGTATGAATAGGTTTACAGGATAGCTCCAATATGCTCCTTCGCAGTTTTGTTTTACTGCTATTGTGTAGTTTCCTCCATCAACGTTTGTTGCTAATGTATAAGGGAATGTTGAGCCTGCTGGTATTGTAACTTGTGTTGCAGTTTCTGGATCGAAAGTGTTAGAAGTAGGAGCGTATGCTACTATCCAACCGTTTTCTGCTCCTAAGGTGTCAAATGTTACTACGATAGAAGAACCATCAGGTGTGGTTGCTGCTAATCCGTGTACGTCTGGACAAGGAGGTGCTTGATTGATTCTTACATTATCAATGTAGAATTTAGCTGCGTTATGACGAACTGCAAATGCTAAACGTGAAGTTGTTGTTACGTTTGAAAGGATTACTTCTTTTTCACTCCAAGCTGAACCTGATATTGTAACGCTTGTTAGGTATGTTGCGTTTGCTGTGTCTGCTCTTGAAGTTAAATCGTTTTCTGAAACATCTAATGCAAAGATGTCTAATGTTACTGCTCTTTCCCAGTTGTAGTATAGTGAGGTTTCAAATTGTAGTCTTTGTTCTCCGTCAAAGTCAAAGGCTGGTGTGAATATCCATTCGCTAACAACAGGTCTGCTGTCTCCGTATGAGTCTCCGTTGTATGCTAAGGCGTATGAGTCTCCGTCATTTGATGCTTCGTCTGCTTCTTGACGTGTTGTTGACCATTTGTAAGAAGATTCAGATGATAGGTTTATCCAACAAAGTGGTCCTGATATTCCTATTCCTGTTCCTGTAAATATTCCAGAGAATGTGTTTGTGTAAGGTAATTCTTGAACTGCTGCACAGTTTGTAACGAAACTTCCGCTTACATAGTTTGTTATTTCTCCATCACATAATGCAGCAACTTTGTATTCGTATTCTGTTCCTAATTCAAGTTCTGTTAATGTGTATGTTAATTCTGTTGTTGTAGCTATTAACCATTCTTGTGCTGATACAGGCTTATATTCTATTTGATATGTTGTTTCAGTTGGGTTTGATGATGTGATGTTGATTATCATTTCAGAAGGGTTTTCTGTTCTTTGATAAGCAACGCTTGCTGGTGCTATACAAGAAAGTGAAGCTATGCTTAAGTTGTCAATTGCTGCTGGTGGTGGGTTTCCATCTGAATAGTCGTTTCTCCACATAAATACTAATTTTTGCATAGTACCTAATCTTCCTGCTGCATCTAAAACTATGTTTTCTGTATTCCAAGTTGTAGAACCTTTTAAATGACTTGTAAGTGCGTATCTGCTTGCTGGTTCTCCTCCATGTGATAAATCGTATTCAACAGGTACTAAGAATACTTTCATGAAGTCGTAAGTGCCTTCTCCGTAACATTTCCAATCAAACGAAATGCGGAATGCTACTGATGCGTCTGTTGGGAATGATATAAGTGTTGTGAAATAGTTTCTTGATTCAACATTTGTAGTATAAGCATTTGATGTTCCTCCATCGTTACTGATGTAAATTGCTCCTCCTTGTTGTGATTCTGGATTGTTTGTTGCTGTTCCGTGTGTCCAAGCGTTTATTGTTGCGTTTATGAATTGTGCTTCTGGAGCATTGCCTATTGTGTTGTAGTCTTGTGTGAAAGGTGCTACTGCTACTGTACCTGCTGCTGGTAATGTTACTGAAACAGGCTCAGTGAATGTTCCATCACAGTTTTGTTTTGCTGCTAAATAGTATGTTGCTCCTGGTGTTAAACCTTGAATTAGGTAAGGGAAATCAGCTGCATTGTAAATGTTTATTGTTGTCGCTGTTTCTGGGTTAAAGGCTTCTGCTGAATCAGCCGCTGCATAGGCAACTACCCAACCGCTTCCTTCGTGGTTTAATGTGCTAAGGTTTATTTGAATTGCATCTACGTTAGAAATAATTGCATTGAAACCATAAACATCTGGACATTCTACTTCTTCTATTGTTACTTGTGGAATGTAGAATG
>CALCUN010000196.1 GCA_937906975.1 uncultured Bacteroidales bacterium | reverse complement strand
TTGTTTAGCCAAAACTACAATTTTAAAACTCATTATTATTCAAATTTAGTTAAAAATCTTTGCAAAAATAATAAAAAAATTGAAATAACCTACAAAATCAATTCTTTGTCCATGTTTTAGTATCAAAGTCGGGTACAAGATTTCCTTGTGAGCTTAGTTCTTGAAACCACCCTTTTGATAAGCCAATAGAGTAGAAGTAATCGCAAACCTCTTCGTAGTCTTCTTTATTTAAGTATTGATTTAGATATTCTTGTTTAAACTTCTCACAAGGAGTGTATTGGCTCATAATAGAAAAGTGTAAATTCAAGGAAATATCGCTAATATTTAACAATGCGTTTTTAGAATTTTCAATTTGATTTGGTAAAACTAAATGACGTATTATTAAACCGCTTTCCAAGTTGTTTTGTTCATCAAAAATTAGTCTATTTCCTTTTTGACAATACATTTCTTTTATGGCATTTAATGCCATTTGAGGGTAATTTTCCGCCAAAGAAAGCTCTTTTGCAAGCAAATTATCGGAATATTTATAGTCTGGTAAGTAAATATTTACTATTTCCTCCAAATCCTTTAACACCTCTACATTATCATAAGCATTTGTATTATAAACTATTTTAGGATAAAAACCATCACTATTCAATCTCCTAACAATCGCCCTCATAAGTGGAATATTATGCGTTGGACTAACAAATCCTAATACATTTTCGCTTTCTTTTAATACCTTTTTAATATCCTCAATCAAGGTTTCAAAGTCATTGTAAGAGGATTTTACCTCTTTTTTATTATCACTTATTTGTTTGTTTTGACAATATAGGCATTGAAGATTGCAATGGGTAAAAAACACGTTACAAATTCCTTTCTCACCACACAAAACAGGCTCTTCACCATTGTGATTACACACTAAGGAAATATTTATCCCTGCATCTGTATTGCAAAAGCCTTTTTCACCTTTCAATCTATTTACTTTACACTTTCTTGGGCATAACTCACAAGAGGAAAGCAAAGATAATTCATATTCATCGTAAGGTATATTATTCATAATAGCGACAATAATTTTTCAACATGCAAAGGTAATACAAAAAAATAATAGTATCTTTGCTCGCTAAACACTTTTTTATACGTATGGATACTAAGAATTTGGAGCAATTAGGCAGAGCGGTTAAACGACAAAAAACAAGAATGTCGCAAGAAGAGGCTTTTAATATGAATGGTAAGATTCCGCCACAAGCCATTGAGGTTGAAGAATCGGTATTAGGTGCTTTGTTGTTGGATCAAAATGCAATTACAAATGCGATAGATATTTTAAGAGGAGAATATTTCTATTTAGAAACACATCAAGTGATTTACAAAGCCATTTCTACTTTGTTTAGAGATGGACACCCTGTTGATTTATTAAGCGTTTCGGACCAACTAAAAAAAGATGATAATTTTGAATATGTAGGAGGGTTAAATAAATTAGTATCCCTTACAAGTAGAATTACCTCTGCCGCACACATAGAATACCACGTTAGAATTTTATCAGAAAAATACATACAAAGAGAACTTATTAGAGTATCTACCGAAACTTTAAGGGATTCTTACGATGACACAATGGATGTTCTAAACCTCTTAGATAGAACCGAAACAAAATTCTTAGAGATAAACGATAGTAGTTTTAAGTCCGATTTTCATTCAATGGACGTTCTTTTATCTACAACATTGAAAGAAATAGAGGCAAACCAAAATTCCCAAGACGATGCAATGGGTGTTGTTACGGGCTTTAACGATTTAGATGCAAGAACAGGAGGATTTCAAAAAGGGACTTTACTTATTTTGGCAGCAAGACCAGCGATGGGAAAAACCGCACTTGCACTTACAATGGCAAGAAATATGGCGGTAGATTTTCACAAACCGGTTGCGATTTTTTCTTTAGAAATGACGGCGACAGAGTTAATGTCGCGTTTGATTGCAGCAGAGAGTGGGATAGAGGCTAAGAAGTTTAAACTAAAAGGAGAATTACAAGATTGGGAAAAAGAACAATTAAGAAACAAAACCAATGCCTTAGCACACGCACCTATGTATATAGATGACAATCCAGGCTTAACAATCTTTGAACTAAGAGCAAAGTGCAGACGTTTGAAGCAAAAATATGATATTCAAATGATATTCATTGACTATTTGCAACTAATGTCGGGCGGAGAAAGCATCATGAAAAATGGAGGAAATCGTGAACAAGAAATCTCATATATATCAAGACAATTAAAAGCCTTATCAAAAGAAATTGGAGTTCCAATTATGGCACTTTCACAGCTATCGAGAGCGGTGGAAACAAGAGGAGGGAGCAAACGTCCTCAACTTTCTGACCTTAGAGAATCAGGAGCGATTGAACAAGATGCCGATATGGTAATGTTTGTTTATCGTCCATCATATTATGGTATAGATGTAGAAAACGGAATGAGTACCGAGGGATTAGCAAAGCTTATAATAGCAAAGCACCGTTCGGGAGAGCCAGGAGATGTTAATTTAAGATTTGTAGAAAAGTTTGTTAGATTTGAAAATATGTATGATGCAGTGCAAAGTGATGCACCAATGATACTTGGTTCTCAAATGAATAAAGAAATAAACAATACTTTACAAAAAGATGAAAGCGCTCCATTCTAAGATATTATTAATATTTTTTCTTTTTTGTTTCACAACACAACTTTGGGCAAACTATTTAGTTATACCAATGGACGAAACACAAAAAAATCACTTAAAATCATACGGCGTAGCATACAAAGCACTTTCCTTAGAGTACGAAGTAGATTGGATGTTGAACTATCAAGGAGGAGCTTTTTGTCTTTCCTATTCCAAAGAGGTGGAAACACTTTGCAGACTAAAAGGAGTGAGTTATTACATCATAACACCATCGCAATATGCAAATGTTTTAGAAGAAATATCCTCACCAAGCGTTAATCAAGACGTAGTAAAACTACAAAAAGTACCAAAAATCGCAGTCTATTCCCCAAAAAATAAATTACCATGGGACGATGCCGTAACTTTGGTTTTAACATACGCCGAAATACCTTACGATGTAGTTTACGATGAAGAAGTAATGAACGACGTATTACCATTATACGATTGGTTACACCTTCATCATGAAGACTTTACAGGGCAATATGGAAAATTTTGGGCATCATATAGAAATCAAAAATGGTATCAAGACGATGTAGCATTGCAAGAACAAACCGCAAAACTATTAGGCTTTAATAAGGTATCGCAACTAAAACTTGCCGTTGCAAAAAAGATTAGAGACTTTGTAGTAGGAGGAGGATTTATGTTCGCAATGTGTTCAGCACCCGATAGCTTTGACATAGCCCTTGCAGCAGAAGGAGTAGATATCTGCTCAGAAATGTTTGACCATGACCCAATAGACCCACAAGCACAATCAAAACTTGACTTCTCTAAATGCTTTGCCTTTGAGAATTTCACAATAGTAACCGACCCATATACATACGAGGTTTCAAATATAGACGTTCCACAAAGCCGTGTAAGACAAGTAAAAGAAAAAGACGATTTATTTGTCTTATTTGACTTCTCTGCAAAATGGGATTGGGTACCAACAATGCTAACCCAAAACCATAGCAAAATAGTAAAAGGATTTAACGGACAAACAACCGCCTTTATGAAACGCTATCTAAAATCTTCCGTAACCATACTTGGCGAAAACGCATCATTAGAAGAAGTAAGATACATTCATGGCACGTATGGAAAAGGAACTTGGACATATCTTGGCGGACACGACCCAGAAGATTATTCCCATTATGTTGGAGATCCTGTAACAGACTTGGATTTACACCCAAATTCATCAGGCTATCGTTTGATTCTTAACAATATACTTTTCCCAGCCGCAAAAAAAGAAAAACGCAAGACATAAAATTAAAAGAAATTCAATAGGATTTTTTTTTAAGACTTTGTTTCAGATTTTTATCCTCCGTTGGTAAAGTTTTATCCTCGGAGGAT
>CALCUN010000195.1 GCA_937906975.1 uncultured Bacteroidales bacterium | reverse complement strand
TCAATGTTTGCAATAGTTGAAGCAGGTATTTGAGAAAGAACAGTAGCCAAGTCATTACCCAAAAGTTCTGAAGGTTTACCGTCAATTAACACCTTTACATTAGAATTACCTCTTAAACTAACTGCGCCTTCCTCATCAACAGAAACAGAAGGCACGTTTTCCAAAACATCAGACGCATCACCACCGGCAGAAACCAAATTCTTTTCAACATTGATTACACGTTTGTCTAATTTATACTCCATCATTTGACGCTCAGCCACGATTTCTACTCCTGAAAGCACCTCTGCATTAGTGTTCATAGCAAGAGTTCCTACATTCAAAGGCTTTCCTTTTAATTTAATATCCTTATAAACGTCCTTATAACCAATGAAACTCAAACGCATAATAAAACTTCCGTTAGCCTTTACACCTTTTATTGTAAAATTACCTTTTTCGTCAGTTACCGTACCATCTATTAGTGTAGAATCTTTTACACTCAATAGCGTTACATTAACAAAAGGTAAAGCCTCTTCGGAATTTGCGTCAATAACTTGTCCATTTACAGACACTTTTTGTGCTTGCCCTTGTGCAAAAACACTATTTGCACCAAAGATAAACAACTGTAAAAACAGAATAAATGTTAATTTTCTCATATATGAATTTAATTTAAAACTTATAAAAACGCAATTTTGACAATAAAACACACATTAAGTTTAATTCTCTAAGAAAAAAATATCGTATATTTGCCAACTGAAAAATTTAAACAAAGAAAAGAGATATGAAAAAACTAATTTTAGCAATGATTTCGCTACTTGCGATAATCAATCTAAATGCACAAAAAGACATAAGATGGGGAGAAAGATTTTATGATGTATTGGACGACTGTCAAGCAGCAGAAATAGTAGCCCAAGATAACGATGGATTTTACATGTGGTATTGTCTGCAAGAATATAAAGGAGAAGGAGAATTTGAACTCAACTATTACTTTGCAAGAGCAGACCATAACCTTAACGTAAACAAAGTAGTTAAAATAGAATTTCCACACCCAACCTTCAAAATAGAACAAACCTGGAGAGCAGGCGACTGTGTAGGATTTATACTTAGCAGAACAAAAGAAGACAAACCTGTGCAAACCAAAAGAAGCAGCAAGAAAAAAGACGAAGTAGTAGAAAAAACAGGAACAGCCAATCTTTACACACAATTTTTCCATTTAAGAGATATGCGATTGATGGACAAACCAGAAAAATTTAAAACATTCCGTTACTTCGCAAAAGAAGGAGAAAAACCATATCTATTCAACTTCTCAGAAAACAAAACAAAACTTGCATTTGCCTTTTTTGAAAAAGACACAGCAGGAGCAAAAGCCCTACAAATAGAAGTATTTGACGAAAGAATGCGTATGCTATGGGATAAAAAACAAAGCCTAAAAATAAATAATCCAGAATACCAAATCCACGACATAGCAATCAACAACACAGGCACAGAAGCCCTAATAGCAATACGCTCCTATCCAACAGGAAAGAAAATACAAATGACAGATTCAAAAGCACACCTAATCTGGCTAACACAATACGAACAAAGACAATACGAACAACAATTAGAAAAAGCATGGCCAACAGACATTAAATGCGCCTTCAACTTAGAAGGAGACTATCTAATGGCAGGCTACTATGGTAAAAACGCAACACTACCACATCTAACAAATGGAAGCTTCGCATTTCAATACGACCAAAGACGAGGCTATTTGAAAAACAGCACAACACGTGACTTTAAAGAATACGAAACAGACGCAATGGTAAAAGAAGGCTTAGCAAAACCCTCAAGCCACAAAGCCATAATCAAAGCCCTTGTACCAATGATAGGCGGAAACCTTGTAATGATAGGCGAACAAGAATTTAAATCAAAACTAATACCACCAAAACGCAAAGGCGAAGAACCAACAGGCGAAGACGCAATGTATTACAGAGACATAATGATAACCAACATAGACAAAAACGGAACAGTAACCAACAACTCATACATACCAAAACGTCAAAAAGACTTTGAAGGCAAAGAAGCCTACAACTCATTTGCAATGGCAAGAGACCGCTATGGAATATACATAATGTTTAACGACCACATAAAGAACTACGAAAACAACGCCTTCACACCAGTTAAATGTTACAATGGCGATAAAATGAGAACACAAGTAAACTTTGTGCAAATCTTCTCAGATGGTTCATACCGTTGGAGCAAAGCCTTTGACACAAAACAAATGAAAATGCCATTCTTCAAAACACTCTACCTAACCACAACAAGCAAAATACTATTCTTTGCACGCTTCCAAGACCACAACATCTTAGGCGAATTTGAATTAAGATAAAATGTCATACACACCACCATTTACTATAAATGATCAGATAAGCACTCTTACTATTAAAATAGGTGAACTAATAGGAAAATTATTAGTAGGAGTGCTTAATCAGCCTACGCCTCAATTACGAAAACAAAATCGTATAAAAACCATTCAATCATCATTGGCAATAGAAAACAACTCTTTGTCAATAGAACAAGTAACAGGCATTATAGAAGGAAAACGAGTATTAGGTGCACCAAATGAAATAAAAGAAGTAAAAAACGCAATAGACGCTTACAACCTTCTCTTTGAACTCAATCCATATAGCGAAAAAGATTTACTCAAAGCACATAAACTAATGACTTCTGAATTAGTTTCAGAAAGTGGAACATATAGAAAAGGAGGAGTAGGAGTGTTTAAAGATGACAGATGCTTGCATTTAGCACCCCCTGCCGATAGAGTTCCGACTTTAGTAAAAGATTTATTGCAATGGGTTAAAACAACAGACACACACCCCTTAATAAGCAGTTGTGTATTTCATTATGAATTTGAATTTATCCATCCCTTTGCAGATGGAAATGGGCGAATGGGTAGAATGTGGCAAACCTTGCTATTAATGCAATGGAAACCTATCTTTGCATGGCTACCGGTTGAAACAATAGTGAAAGAAAATCAACAACAATATTATGATGCCATTGCACAAAGCGATGCAACCGCAAACAGTACACCTTTTATTACTTTTATGTTACAATGCTTACTGAAATCATTACGTGAAATAGAAAAAAGTAACCAGAAAAGTAACCAGAAAAGTAACCAGAAAAT
>CALCUN010000194.1 GCA_937906975.1 uncultured Bacteroidales bacterium | reverse complement strand
TCAAGAGACTAATAACACAAAACACATAATTGGTATGAGAAAGCATAGTTTTGCAATAATATTCCTTGCCTTTGCTTTCTCATACCTTTGTTTTTCGTGTAGCGAAGACCTGCCTACACAAAGTAATGCAAAACAAGAAAACACTCCTTCTCAACAAATCGTAGATGCATACCTACTGCGCAGTGTAGATGGAGTAGTTGAAACAGAATTAAAAGCCAAGAAAATAGACATTTACTCCTATACCGATAGCTCAAAAATGATTTTTCCACAAGGATTGAATGTTAATTTTCTCAATCCCGATAAAACAATCAAAGCAAACCTTTCTTCCCTTTATGCAGAAAGCCTATCGGACAATCTTTACTATCTAAGAGATAGCGTAATGATAATAAACTACAAAGATATGGACACCTTTTATTGTCAAGACCTTTATTGGAGAAAAGATTCTGCAATAGTACGCACCGATTTGCCTGTTAGACGACACAGCGAAGGTGGAATAGATTACGCAAAAGGCCTAAGAGCAAGAGATGACTTTGATAGTGTAGAAGTAAAGAGCCCTTACGGAATGCAAAAAGTAAAAGAAGAATAACAAAACAAACTTATTTCTTACGTAAAACGTAGTTTTGTTTCTTCAAAGGCCTATCTGTTAAAAGCACAAGTCCAAAATCAAAAAAATCACAACAAAGTTTAAAATCCTTATTTGCTTTAATCTCTTTCCAAAGCATAATTTTTTCTCTTTCTTTGTATATTTTTTCAATAACAATAGCCGTATTGGTTTTGTAACTCTTTAAAACCTCCAATTTTGCTAAGGTAAAATCCTCATTTTGCACATAAATCACTTGAAAACCCTGTGACTTGAAATATTCAAAAACCTTAAAAAGAAATTTTCTCTTTCTTTTGCTATTTGGAATAAGGCTTTCAAAACAAGAATCAAAAGAAATATCTTTGCTTTTACAAGATTTCTTTAACCCTTTGGTAAAAAAATCAAACATCAACGGCGAGTGCAAAGAATACTCGTCCTTAGCTGAAAGTTTATATCTAAGATATTGTTTAGTATATAAGAATCTACTCATAATCTTTTGCGAAATTACAAAAATTATTATATTTGCCAAGTAATTAAAACCTAAAAATTATGGTCAATACAGAAGAAAGAGTAGAATTAGCAAGAAAATACCACAACGAAGGTTATAATTGTGCTCAGTCAGTCGTTATGGCGTACAGCGATTTGTTGCCAATAGATAAGAATATTGCAGAAAAACTCTCCTTGCCTTTTGGAAGAGGACTTGCAGGCTTCAAAGAAGTATGTGGCTGTGTGTCAGCAATGAGCCTACTTGCAGGAATGCTTCTGCAATATCAAAAACAAAATCCCGCAAACAAAGACTATTTTGCAATGGTGCAAACAATGGGAGAAAAATTCCGCGAAGAAAACGGAGAAATCGTTTGTAAAAAACTACTTGGCTTAGAGCCTGGAAGTAGCAAAGCAAAGAAACCTTGCAACGATTATGTAGCTTGTGCAGCCAAAATAGTAGGAGAAACCCTTTTAAGATAAAAAAATAAAATAACTCTTAGGATTAGAAAAAAACCTTCCTAAGAGTTATTTTTTGTCTTCTATCTCTTTGGAGAATAGGTCAAAGACAATCCTAAATAATTTCCTGTTAAATAATAATTTCCATAAAATTCAGAATCCATAAACTTAAACCAAAAATCGCTTTCGTTTAAATAAGGAATACTTATGTTTGCAATAAGGTTCAAACCAAACATTCCGATAGAAGTATTATAAGAGGTACCAACCGAGAACATAAGATTTGGGAAAAGATTAAACTTATTGCCATAACCATGTACAGAAAAGGACATAGTATCTTGCGTAAAAGGATCTATACCTGAACAACCAGCATTTATATATCCGTCATAGTAGGAAAATCTCATTCCTCCCTTTAAATTATAGAACCAATTTTCGTTGTTAGCAATAGTATTTCTGTATTGAACAGCAAAAGAAATAAACGGACTATAGCATGTGTTTCTGAAAAGTGAAGATTCGCTCATACGAGTTACCTCTAAACCTTTTTCAGATTCGTTTATGTATAACACAGGCTTTAAATCCAATCCTGCAGACAAAACATAAGATAATTTATTTGCACGATTAAAGGTGTAATCTACTCCAATGCCTCCTAAAATCGCAGAACTATTTTCTGGACAATATACCATATCATCATAACCTCCTCCTATACTATGAATATTTGTTAAAAAACCCTTTTGATAAACACTACCTTCAAGGCTCACACTCCAAGGAGAAAGATTTTCTAATTGAGGAAAATCAACCTCTTTTTGTGCATTTGTTTGAGAAAACGCAACAGATGATAACATCATCACAATTGCTAATAAAATCACTCTTTTCATAATCTTTTATTTTTATAAATTAGTAATCTACTAACGAGGTCTAATGTCTTTTATTGCAGAGAAATTTCGTTAATATTTTTTCCTCGCAAAAAAACTCTAAGAAAAAATAAAATATTCCTAAGAAAAAAAATTTTTTTCCTAAGAGATATTTTTCGTTTTCTTAGGAAAAAATAGTAATTCTCTGCAATATAAAGACACAAAGAGCGTTAGTAGATTAGCAATCACAAAATAAAAATTAAAAAATTATGAAAAAGACATTAGTATTATTTGTTGCACTCTTTATATGTGGAGTAGCGATTTCGCAAGAGAATGAAAAAAAGTTTACATTAAGCATTCAAGAAAACTTATTCCCGTTTGCAGATACAGGTTATAGTAATGACATGTATGATGACCCTAATAGAGTTCCTTGCAATCTTCTTTTGTTAAATTGGTTACCTACAATAGAATTGGATTACGATAACAAATTTTCAGCACGTTTAAGATTTAACGTTTTATATGCAGATGAAGGAGAAGGAATTTTTAATCCAACTGTAATGTATATTGCACCGCCTTATAAATTGAATTATTTCAATCACGATATTGCGACCTCTACTTCTATTACCTTAGGCTACAATTTCTTAAATAAGTCAAAGGCTCATCGTTTGAAAGCAAGTGCAATTTTTGGTGCAGTTTACACTTATAAAGACTACTATCATGGTTATGAATACACTGATAACACATATAGAGAAATGAGAACATTTTTCGTGCCAACCGAAAGATCATGGCATTTTCAAGCAGGAGCAGAATTATCCTATCAATACTTTTTGCCTTCTACTAATTATCGCTTAGGATTTGGAGCAAGTTACGAACTTTCTTACTCAAATTACAACGCACAACCAACAATAGGATTGCTAAACTTTAACATAAGTTGGAAACTATTTAACTTCTAAAAATAAATCAAAGAAAGAAAAAAAATCTCTTAGGGTTAGTAAAATAACTCTAAGAGATTTTTTTATTGTTTCTTAGTTTTTTTATCTTCTTGCTTTATGAAAATCAAGTGGCATACCTAATGAGATTTCAAATGCAGGCATTTTTAATTTTAAATCATTGGTAGTGCTGTTGATGTTTCTAACAGGTAGTCGGTAAGTAAAGGCTAAGGAGGTGTTGTCTAAGACGCCTTTTATTTTGATTGGGATATATCCAACTGAATGAGTGATTGCGTTTACGGAAGAAGGAAAATAGGGTTGAGACTCTGTGTTTTCAAAGCAGTATATGCCATTGAATCCCCCTATCCCCAAAGAAAACGAAAGCATTGCCAAAAGCCCCTCTCTGTCATAGATAAGATTGTAGCCTAATGCAAAGGCATATTCTGCAGAGGTCATAGATTGTCCAAATTTTCCTCCGCTTGCAATCATTGAAGTGCCAAATGCTAAATCCCATTCAAGTGATACACCTATTTTTTTGTAGATAGAGATGTATCTGCAACCAATTCCACCATTCCAAGAAGGGATTTCTTGCCCAAGGATTTTGTCGTTGTTTGCTCCAAACGAGAAATCAACGTATGGCTCTATGATATTTATAGTACTCTTATGTTGTGAGAAAACATTTAGCGAGAATAGTATCGCTATCACAAATAATATTTTTTTCATATTCTTACTATTTATGTTTATTATAAGGTTTTTACTTTCCTCTTCCTTGAAGTATGATTATTGCTGTGTAGAATAGGATTTTTATATCGGTAGAAAGAGATAGGTTTTCTAAATAAATGAGGTCGTATTTCAGTCTTTCCACCATTTCATCTACTGATTCTGCGTATCCATACTTTACTTGCCCCCATGAAGTTATGCCGGGTTTAACTCTATGTAAGAGTCTGTATTCGGGAGCTTTTTGAACAATTTGGTCAATGAAGAATTGGCGTTCTGGACGTGGACCTACAATACTCATTGTGCCTTTGAGAACGTTATAAAACTGAGGAATCTCGTCTAATCTCACCTTTCTCATAAATCGACCAAAAGGTGTAATTCTTGGGTCTTTGTCTCCGCTCGATAGCATTGGGCCATTGCTTTCGGCATTTGTGTACATGGAGCGGAATTTGTGCATATAGAATGGTTTTCCTTTGTATCCGATGCGTTCTTGTCTGTAAAAGATTGGTCCTTTGCTTGTGGAGTAAACTATAATTGAAGTGATTATGTAAATAGGTGAAAGGATTATTATTGCAATTAGGGAAATTACTATGTCGAATATGCGTTTTAGGATTTGTTGCCAAGGTGCCATCAAGCCTTGTGTTACGATTACAAGAGGGGCGTTGAAGATTGCTGAGGTTTTTACATTTCCCATTAAAATATCTCTTCTATCTGCTGGCATTTTTATTTCAACATCTTGTCCTGCAAGGCAGATTATGTCGAAGATTTCGTTTTCTTCCTCTTGCTCTAAGGCAACAATGATTTCTTCTATCTTGTATTGTTCTATTACTTGTGTTAGTTGGCTGATTTTTCCTAAGTGTTGCAGGTCTGAAAACTTGGTTGGATTTCCGCTTTTGTTTAAAAAACCTATGATTTTGTTGCCTGAGGAGATTTCTTCGTTGAGTAGGTCGTTGTAAATCTTGATTGCTTTTTCTCCATCGCCAATTATGAGTGTTGGAAAGTAGATTTTGTGTTTGTGTACGTTGTGTACTTTTATTGTTGTTATGATTAGGCGTGGAATATAGGTTAAAATGAAGTGTAAACTAAATAGTATGAAGAAAGAAAGGTAGTAATTTTTGTATGTTTGTACCTTGTCGTCAAGTAGGAGTGCGAAGAAAATGAAGATAACTCCAATGAAACAGGTGATGAATGTTTGAAAAAAATCTTTTAATCTTGATTTTCTGTAAATGTTTTGGTAGTAACCTTGTATGTAGTAAAAGGTTAGCCAAAGAATTGGTATGATTGCAAGACCATAATAGAAGTTATTGTCTGCAAATACTGCGTTTATGTCTTCAAAAGAGCCTTTTTCAATGCTTGTTTTTCGGAAAATGAAAAATAAACTCCACGCTATCATTGATGATAACGCATCGCTGATTACGTATTTTAAGGTTTGTAATGTTTTATTCATAAAATTTATTTGTTCTACTTATAGCTGTTATTAGGAAAATGTACAACTTTTATGTTATCAACGTGAACAAATGAATTTTTCGTATTGTTTGGATTGAAAGCTTCTAAATATATGTGGAAATTTAGTGGGTATCCTAAAATATCCCATGCTTTTGTTAAAATGATGTATGATTTTTGCCATTGATTGTTAGCAGGCGGAGTTAGTCTTACTGCACTTATGTATTTGTTTGCTTCGGCTGTGCTACTTCTTCCAAACATTCCTATTTCAAATGGTATGTTTGAATTGTAGTCTATCTCTAAAATAAGTCCTAATGGATTGTTACAATAAATGGAGTCTATGGAAATGTATTTGTTTTTTCCGCCTTCGTTGAAATAAATCGCACCGCAGTTGCTTCCGTACTTAACACTGTCGTTTCTAATTACGGTCATTGTTTGTGGCTCTTCTGTGGTAACATCTGCTTGTTGGAAATTGATGAAGTAGGTCTCGAAGGTTTCTTTGAAAGGCATGCTACACTTGTCGGAATTGTACATTATAGGTTGTTTTCCTATGCGTATTTCTTTGCCAGCTACTAAATCAAGTGTGTCAATGTAAGAGGTGTAAAAAGAATACTCCTCTCTCATATTGTTCATACCGTTATATATTATTCCGGGTCTTATGTCTATTTTGTGTTTTCCTTCTTCCAGGATAGGAATTGAGCAATAGCAGGAAGAATCTTTTTTGATTAGCGGATAGGCTCCTATATATATGTTATCAACGTAAACCCATACGTCTCTAATGTCGGAGGTTAGTAAATCTTCTGATTGAGAAAATGTGAAATCTTGGTTTTCTTCAAGGTAGAATCCTTCAAAATAAATGTATGAAGGTACGTCTTGTTTATTTTTAAAGTTATCACAAGAAGATAACATAAAGGCTGAAAGTATTACTATGCCGAGTATTTTTTTCATGTCAAATAAATTATTGTTGTTTGCAAAGGTACAAATTATTTTAAATATATTTTGTATCTTTGCTTTTTGTTTTGAATAAATGGGATTTAATGATGTTTGTTGATAGTTATAAGCATAAAGGTATGCGTCGCTTGATGGTTGAGCGTTTGCGCGCAAAGGGGATTAGTGATCAAAGAGTTTTGGAGGCTATTAATAAGGTTCCAAGACACTTTTTTTTGGATTCTTCTTTGGATACTTTGGCTTATGAGGATAGGGCTTTGGAAATTTTGTGTAAACAGACTATTTCTCAGCCTTCTACTGTGGCTTTCCAAACTCAGTTGTTAGATGTCTCTCCTTTTGAAAAGGTTTTGGAAATTGGAACAGGCTCTGGTTATCAAACAAGTGTGCTTTGTCAAATGCAGGCAAGGGTTTATACGATTGAGAGATTTAAACCTCTGCACAATTCTGCACAAATGGTTTTTGATGCTTTGAGAGTGAGACCTAAGTGCTTTTTTGGTGATGGGTATTTGGGACTTCCTACTTTTGCTCCTTTTGATAAGATTTTGATTACTTGTGCTGCGCCTTCTTTGCCTACGGAGCTTGTTAAGCAATTAAAGGTTGGGGGTGTTATGGTGGCTCCTATTGGTGAGGATACTCAGATTATGTACAGGATTCAAAAGCTTTCTGAATCGGAAATTGATGTTCAGTCATACGGAGAGTTTAAATTTGTCCCTATGTTAAAAGAAAGGAAATTTTATTAGTAAATAACTTTCTTTGGTTATTTTTTTGTAATTTTGCATATTATATTCAATTTATAACAAATGGTAAAAACGAAAGTTTTGTATGTCAATCAGGAGGTTTTTCCTTATTTGGAGTCTGATTTGGCTAATATAGGAAGATTTCTTCCTCAGGGTATTCAAGAAAAAGGTAAAGAAGTAAGATTGTTTATGCCGAAGTTTGGTGGCGTAAATGAAAGAAAAAATCAACTGCATGAGGTTATTCGTTTGTCTGGAATGAATTTAATTATCGATGATAGTGATCATCAGTTGATAATTAAGGTTGCTTCTATTCAATCTGCGAGAATGCAGGTTTATTTCATTGATAACGAAGATTATTTCCAACGAAAAGCAAATGTTTTTGATAATAATGGTAATCCTTTTGAGGATAATGATGAGAGAATCATGTTCTATGCAAGAGGTGTGTTGGAAACAATAAAGAAACTTAGCTGGAAACCAAATATTATTCATTGTATGGGTTGGTTTGCTGCTTTGTTGCCATTTTATGTTAAAAGAACAGAATATAAAAATAATCCTTTCTTTAATGATAGTAAGCTTGTTGTAAGTTTATTCAATGATGAGTTTCAAGGAAGTTTGGTTGAGACTTTCCTTAAAAAGCTGAAAATGGAAGGTGGTACGGCTAAGGATTGGAAATTGTATAAAGAGCCTACTTATCTTAATATAATGAAGGCTGCTATCTTGTATTCTGAGGCGGTAGTCGTTGCTCAAGAGGGTGTAAATCCTGAACTTATAGAATTTGCTATTGCAAATAAAAAACAAGTTATAGAGTACGCTCCTTTTGATGAACAAAAAGAAAAAATAAATGCTCTTTATGATTCATTAGCTGTAATAGATGAAGAATAATTTTTAAGACTATGAGTAAATTAAAGTGGTTATTGCTCTTGCCTTTGTTTGCTTTGTTTTCTTGTGTTGATGAAAATGAAACTTTGGGCATAGACTTGATAGATGAAAATGATAAATTGACAGTAGGTCTGTTTGAAAATGTTAAGATGTCTTCTTGCTTTTTTAGAGAGGATTCGTTGATGACAGCCAATTATAGATATAATGTGTTTGGAGAATACAAAGATGATAAGTTCGGAACGGTGTCTTCTGAAATTTTTACGCAACTTTGTTTGTCTTCAACAGCAGAAGATTTCACAAGTTTTAATATTGATTCTATTTATTTAACTTTGGATTATTCTGGTGGCTATTCTATTTATTTTGAAATTTACTAATATGGCTACCGGTTTTTTCCCGGGTGTTCCAGATACTTCGGTTCCTACTCCATCTGTTCCCACTGCGAGTGGGAAAGAGGAATCGGCTGATAGACCTTACACTCCTTTGCTGGATCCTTATGGTGGAGATGATGGAGGTGTGATGGATGGTAACACAAGGGTTCCTTTGCATGATAATGGGGATGGCACTATGAGTGATGACAGAGGCAATACGTTCAAACGTGATGGAAATGATGTGAGAAAACTTTGATTGTGATGAATCAACCGTCTCAAACCAATCCTTACAGAGGTAAATATAAAAACAGCTATTGTTCTTGAAGGACAGTAGCTGTTTTTTTGAACATGACACTTACGCAATGATTAGTTGCTGAATAAACTATGAGACTTTTCTTTCAATAGGAAAGTTCTAAATGTACGGCTTTATAAAAGATTTACGGATAGGGATATCCATTTAGATAAACAACTCATACATTTTGCTATCTTTAAATAAGAAAGACAGCACTCGCTGTGAAAAATATTCAAGCAAGCTTGATATTTCTCGCTCGTTTGTTTGTATCTTTGCAAAGTGGTGTGAAGGTTCATACGTTTTTATTCGCATTAAATTTTTAACAATCTCTACCATTATGTGCAAAGATGATTTATTTTATCAAAACCTAAAGGTTGATAATCAGTTGTGGTTGTCGGGGTATTTTTCTACTTCAGTTTCTTCTGTCAAGGTTTTTTTAAAGGATGTGGATAAAGGTTCTTCGGCTTGGAATCGTGTTGT
>CALCUN010000193.1 GCA_937906975.1 uncultured Bacteroidales bacterium | reverse complement strand
CAAAAGGAATGAAGCGTTTTCTTATTCATAACATATCAGAACGCTATCTTCAAAGCCCATATATGGGACATGATGCTATATATGTTAATATGATAAAAACATATTACGAAACAGGAATAGCAGATTGGGTTTCTCCAAGTGATATGGATAAAAATATAGAAAGAGCACACAAATGGGAAAATCTTCTTTTAGGCAAACAAGTTCCTGATTTAGCATGTATGGATAGTGCAGAAGTATGGCATACAACCAAGACTTGCCAACAAGATTTTAAAATGCTTTTGTTTTGGTCACCAGGTTGTGGACATTGTTCTGTTGAAGTTCCAAAGATAAGTAAGTTATACAAAGAAAAGAAAGACGCATATTCTTTTGAGGTTTATGCAATCAATACAGAGAGCGACCTTGAGTCTTGGAAGAAATTTATAAGCGAAAAAGAACTTCAATGGATAAATCTCAATGGATTAGTTGCTAATTACGACTGGAGAGAATATTTTGACGTAGAAAAAACACCAGTAATGTTCATATTGGATAAAGACAATAAAATAGTTGCAAAAAATGTTCCTGCAGACAATTTAGAGAATATTCTAAAACTATTAAAGGAAGGTCAATTCAAATACTAAAATCTAAGTTATGAAAAAACGATACATAGTAATCTTTGTTTTATTCTTTATTTTTTCAAATCTGCTTACAGCACAAACAAATCATTATAAAGTAAAACTTTGGATACATCAGTTTGAAGATTCTACAATCTATGTTTACTCTTCTTACGGAGAGAAAAAAGAGTTTTTGCTTGACTCTTTACAAATCACAGACGAAGGAAGCTTTATTTTAGAAGGCGATTACCGAATGGGAATGGCTCTTGTAGCATCTAAATATCAAAAGTTGTTTTCTTTCATCTTGGATAAGAATACAAATTTCACCATAGATATTTATCCATACGGCTTTTATGAAGTCAAGGGTTGTGAAGAAAATCAGAGATATCTTGAATATCAAAAAATAAATAAAGAACATAGAGAGTTTGTTTCTCAATGTGAAACAGGCATTAAAAAGAATCCTGCATCAAGAGACTCTTTGAGCCTTTTGATAAAAGAAAGCAAAGCACAATTTGCTAAGTTTCAAGAAGATTTTTTCAAGCAATACCCTAATAATTTAATGACCGTTCTTTATCGTTCTATAAAAAATCCAAGCCTTAACCCTAAGTTTTTTAGCAATGGTAGGTTAATAAAAGAAAAAGGTTTAGAATATGCTTACGACCTTAGGTCAAGATATTGGGAAAACTTTGTTTTCTCAGACCAAAGACTGCTTTCAACGCCTTATTTCTATCAAAAGTTTAAGAAATACACAGAAGAAATCACAATGCAATCAGCAGACTCTGTCTATGTTGCAATAAAAGATTTTATAGATACAGCAAATAGCAGAGGAGGAGAGTTGTATTCTAAATTTGTTATTGACCTTTATTTAGAAAAACTACCATTTATGCCATTCTCTTTCAATGAAAGTATCTATGTTCAATTAGTAGAAAACTTCCTTAATCAAGGCAAAACACCATGGTTAAGTCCAAGCGAAATAGATAAACATAACGAAAACATAGAAGCAATAAAACCATTCTTGCCTTCAAATAAGTTTCCAAACATAAATAATCTTGACACATTAGATTCAAAATACACAGTAGTCTTATTTCACTCTGCAACATGCGAAAGTTGTAAGAAGAATTTTAATGACTTAATGGATTTCTATACTAAAGATTCCAAGAGATACGATGCAAAAATTGTGTCAATAGAGGTAGGAGATAAGTCAGATGAAGGCACTTATCCTTGGACAAATTGGCAGATAAGTCCACAAGAGCTAAAACAACGTTACGGAATAGACATAATTCGTACCCCAGAAATCTATATCTTAGACAAGGAAAAGAAGATTCTAAACAAAACTGTTATATATTCTCACATCAAGACTGCAATAGAAGGTTGGGAGGCTCTCTAATCAAAAATATTCATTTGTCTTGGTTTGAATAATTCTAATTGATTTTCAGCCTCAGTCTTTATTGGCTCAACGTTTTCTAATAAGAAATCGTGCAAAATCTTTTTAATTGCTCGCTTAGGTGTTAATTTGTTTGACACACAATACTTTGCAAGTAATTTTTCGTCCTTTTGCGATAAAACAATCTTTATATTTTTAGATTTTTGCTTTTTCATTTCTGAAAATTTTCTCAATTTTGTAGATTAAAGTGCGAAAATACAAAAAATAATGGAACTTTATAGAAAACTAAAAGACAATTC
>CALCUN010000192.1 GCA_937906975.1 uncultured Bacteroidales bacterium | reverse complement strand
GAGGTGATCCTGATTCTAAAACAGCTAAACCAAATCAAATGTTAGGTCAAGGTGGACCTGGATATACTGTTCCTGCAGAGTTTAAGCAAGAGTTAATTCACAAAAAAGGTGCTTTGGCTGCTGCAAGAATGGGAGATAATGTAAATCCTCAAAAGGCATCTTCTGGAAGTCAGTTCTATATTGCTCAAGGTAAACGTTACACTTCTGAGGAATTGAATATGTTGCAAGCAAGAATGGGTAAACAATTTAATCAAATACAAAAAGATGCTTATGTAAATGAGGGTGGTGTTCCTTTCTTGGATTATGAATACACAGTGTTTGGTCAAGTGATTGAAGGCTTAGAGGTAATTGATAAAATTGCAAAAGTGCAAAAAGACCGTTATGACCGCCCTGTGGAAGATGTAAAAATGACAATAAGCATTGTTGAATAGTAATTATGAAACAAAGATTAAAACAAGCAATAGAGAATTTAAAGCAGTTGAGTGTAAACACTGCTGAGGAATTGGAACAACTAAGGATTCAATATCTTGGTAAGAAGGGGTTAATGAATGATTTGTTTGCTCAATTTAAGTCTGTGCCTAATGAAGAAAAGAAAGAAATGGGTGCAATGCTTAATGAGTTGAAAACAGCTATTCAAAACAAAATCGAAAGTCTAAAAGAAATTATTGAAAGTAAGAACGAAGCGAAGATTCAAATCGACGATTTGACTAAGCCTGCTTTGTTGGAAAAGACTGGTTCACGACACCCTATTTCTCTTGTAAGAGCTGAGATTATTGACATCTTTTCTCAAATTGGATATAGCGTTGCAGAAGGTCCTGAGATTGAAGATGATTGGCATGTGTTTTCGGCTTTGAATTTCCCTGCTGAACACCCTGCAAGGGATATGCAAGATACTTTCTTTATTGAAAATAGAGAGGACGGCAATAATGCTGTTTTGAGAACTCATACTTCTTCTATTCAGGTTAGAACTATGGAAACTCAACAGCCTCCTATAAGAATTATTGCTCCTGGTAGAGTTTTCAGAAATGAGGCTATATCTGCAAGAGCGCATTGTATATTCCATCAAATTGAGGGCTTATATATTGACAAGAATGTGTCGTTTGCAGACCTAAAACAAAGTTTATTGTATTTTGCTCAACAGATGTTTGGTGCTGATACCAAGATTAGACTTCGTCCTTCTTATTTCCCTTTCACAGAGCCTAGTGCAGAAATGGACGTTTCTTGTAATTTATGTGGTGGAAAGGGCTGTAATGTTTGTAAAGGTACAGGTTGGCTTGAAATTATGGGTTGCGGAATGATTGACCCTAATGTTTTGGAGGCTTCAAACATAGATAGCAAGGTTTATTCTGGATTTGCCTTCGGTATGGGCGTAGAAAGAATTGCTATGTTAAAATATGGAGTGAACGATTTGAGAATGTATTTTGAGAATGATGTAAGATTCCTTAATCAGTTTAAGCAAAATTTTTAAGTTATTAATACCTATTTAGCAACGAAGAGTATTTGATATTTTTCGTTGCTATTTTTTTAGATTATGGCAGAGATTCGTATAAATTCCATGGCGTTTTATGCTCACCATGGCTGTTTTGAAGAAGAAAGAACAATAGGAACAAATTTTATTGTCGATTGTGAATTTGAGCTTGATACTACTTTGGCAGAAGAAAGCGATGATATAAATGACACAGTCAATTATCTTGATGTTTATCAGCTTATAAAAAAGGAAATGGAAACGCCTTCGCATCTTTTGGAACACCTAACAAGAAGAATAATTAACGCTATTTTAGAAAAATATCCCGAAGTTAAAAGGTGCAAGACAAGAGTTCAAAAAATGAATCCTCCTCTTGGGGGACAAATGCAAAGTGTTAGTGTGAGTCTTGAGGGTTTTCGTCCTTAGTTTTTTTCTTTCGTGCAAAGAAGTTTATCCATACAAACCATAAGGCAAAGATAACAACATACATCAACGGACGTGCTACCCAGTCGTGTGCATATTGGAAATCGCCTCCATTGGCTAAGAGTTCTGAGAGATAGAAACATCTAAATATATTGCACAATAGTATTATTATTGAGCCTATTAAGAAGTATAAAAGCCTTTTATACCATTTGTTTGGACAGAAAATCATTATTAAAAGAAACTGCATACATTGTTTTATCGCAGAACAGTCATGTACAATTGTGATTGTTGCATAGAAGCCTTCTTTATCGTAAAAGTAAAAACTTGAACCCTCTGCGTTAAAGCTGTGAGAGGAAAAGGCATTTAGTAATATGTGTGTGCCTTCGTAAGCAATACGAGTAAAAAAGTCGAATACATCAGTTGTAAACGGGCCAAACAACCAAGAATTCATGTTAGCATTCCAATAAAGAAAGTGAAATGCAATAGTAACAAGGCCAAAGATAAGTCCATCTTTTATAATATTTCTATTATCCTCTACTGCCCAAATATCTTTTAAGGTTTGCTTTATATTCATTGTTGTTTATTTTAATTTTGAACGTTTTATCAAGAAAGGAAATAGGATTTGGTCAAAGCCTTTGTTAATGTCGGCTTGGACAAAATCGATTTTCATTTTGTTACATTCGCTTTTGATTAATTCTAATCTATTTTTTGTGATTTCTGTGTATTGTTTACGAATTTCATCTGGGTTAATTTTCAATTCGTTTCCGCTTTCAACATCAATAAATCGGTAATAACCCATCTGATAATTGAAGTCCACTTCTTTTTGCTGGTCATAGACATGAAAAAGTATGACTTCGTGTTTGTTATGCTTTAAATGCCTTAGTGAATCCACTAATTGCTCAACAGAAAAAGCATCGGAAAATAAATCTGTAAAGATAATAAATAAGGAACGGCGATGTATCTGCTCCGAAAGTGAGTGCAGAGCTTTGTCAATGCAAGTAATCTTAGAGAATTTGTCTTTTTCTTTGATTTTATTCTCTAAAAGCGTAAAAAGATATTGCTTGTGTGCAAGATTTGTCTTGATTGGCGAAATATAATCTATGTTTTCCGAAACAAAAGATAATCCAAAAGCGTCTCGTTGCTTGTAAAGGATTTGCATAATCACGCCACAAGCATAAAGAGAAAAAGAAAATTTGTTGCTTTCTTCGGGTTTGGAATTTTGATTGAAAGGGAAAAACATAGAAGAAGAAGAATCCAAAACAAACATCGCACGAAGGTTTGTTTCTTCTTCAAATCTTTTTACAAAAAGCTTATCAGTACGAGCAAATAAACGCCAATCTATATATTTTGTGCTTTCGCCTGTGTTGTATAAACGATGTTCGGCAAACTCTACTGAAAAACCATGAAACGGGCTTTTGTGAAAGCCCGTCATAAATCCTTCTACTATTTGAGTAGTCTTGAAATCAATAGAATTATACAGAGACTTGTCTCTTAATTCTTCTGACATAAAATAGAAATTATAAGTATTTTTCTATTTTTTCAACGAATGCTGCTTTTGTTTGTGCACCTACAAGTTTATCAACTACTTCTCCGTTTTTCAAGAATATAACAGTAGGAATGTTTCTGATACCAAATTTTGATGTTATTTCGCTATTACCATCAACATCACATTTTCCGATAACTGCTTTTCCTTCATATTCTCCTGAAAGTTCGTCAATAATTGGAGCAACCTTTCTGCAAGGTCCACACCACTCAGCCCAAAAGTCAATAACTACTAATTTGTCTGATTTTGCTACCATTTCATCGTATGTAGCGTCTGTAATTTGTAATGCCATAACTATAATTTATTTTTATTGTTTAGAATTTTAAAACTAATGTTGCTTGAATAATATTGTGTATCTCAGTCATCTTTGTTTCTGCTCCATCATACCAATAATATTTTGAATCCCCTGTTGAATGAACGTATGCTAAGTCAAATCCAACTTTGCTTTTTCTGTATCCAACTCCAAAAGTAGTATAGTTTATTGAAGCATCGTTTTGAATTTCTACATAAGGGTTTCCTTCCATTGCGTATCCTGCTCTAAGAGAAAAAGGACCACACTTCAATTCTCCTCCAATTCTAAAGGTATGTGCAGGACGGAAAATATCTTCTATGCTTGTGTTAAATTCATATTCGCCAACCACATCTTCTGTGAAGTTAAATCTCATCATAGAATAGTCAGAATATTCATAATCTGCACTGATTGTACCCGCTATTGAAGAAGAAATATCTCCCAAAACAACAGCTGTACTTGCTAAGAAACGAAATGGAGTTTGTATTCCATAGAAGAATGTAGGAGCAACGCTTCCTGCTGTGTTATCATATTGAACTATTGAAGAAAAATCGTCTTGTACAGAATAGGCAGTAGGAGTATGAATTGCAACACCTATTCTTAGAGGAGAGATAGGTTTGAAAATAGCTCCTAATTTTAGGTTTACACCAACTGCCGACAAGTCTTGTTGTTGTGTATTGGTGTATGCTGCTATTGTTTCTCCATTTACATCTACTTTGCTTTCTGTTAAAGTGCTCAAAGTCGTCATATCTGCAAAAGGAATGCCTGCTGTAACACCAAAATACAATTTATCTCCTAAGTTTCCTGATAAAGTATAAGAAAACTCATTGAGTGAACCGCTGTATTTAATTCTTCTGAATTGATTAAACATACCTACTTCAAAGAATGAAGAGATGCTATATGTGTTTGTATCTAATTCCACAACGCCTGCTCTGATAAATTCATTTTCTGCATCATTATATTCTACTATGTCATTCATTACCACTTCATCAATAAAAGAACTACTCAACCCATCTCTACGCATAGCAATATTATTTGAGAAGGTCTTCAATCGATTGATAGCAAAAGACATTTGAATATACTTTAAACCAGATTTATCTACCTTTATAGGTAAAACAACACCAAAATTACCAAATGTTAATTTTGTCATATCGTCTTCCAATCCGAGTTCGTTTGAAAAAGCAGAAGTAGAAGCAAAATTTAATCCTGTTGAGAAAGTCATTTCTGCCACTCTGTAAATACCAAGTCCAGCAGGGTTGTAATTAGCCGACATAATATCTCCTCCAACCGCACCAATCGCTCCTGCTCTACCCATATAGTTAGCCGTTCCATCTAATCCCAATTGACTAAAATACAAAGGAAAAACCTCACTCTGTGCTTTCACTCCAATAAAAGCACAAATGCTTAATACCAATACAATTATTCTTTTCATATTTGTAAATATTATTTTTTTATTACTAAACTATCGTCTTATTGAACCGCCACTGCGAGAGCCTCCTCTTGAACCTCCTCCAAATGAACTACCAGAAGAGCGTGTTCCGCTACTACGATTTATTGAAGAAGAATTACTTCTGTTGAAAGTTCTGTTGTTATTGTTGCTGTTTGTTTTAGATCTGTTAAATAAATTGGTGTTTTTATTTGTTTGTCTGTTAATTGTAGAAACCTTTCCTGCTCTATCTGTGCCTGGTTTTGTACGATTAACCACATTAGTAGGCTTATTGTATCTTTTTGCTTTGTTAGAATAAACCACCTTCTTGCTACTTGTTGGTTTTACAGTAGTTTCTTTTCTTGTTATTTGTTGTTTTATAGAACTTCCACTAACATTACCAGCTCTTTTTATGCTTCCACCAACTGAACTTCCTCTATACATATTTGAATTGTAGTCCATAGAATTGAAATAACAAACATCATAATGAGGGTGATGATGATGGTGGTGGTGATGATGGAAGTGATGAGAATGCCAATAAGGATTATAGAAAGGATCCCAATACCAAGAATAGTAAGATGGGTACCACCAACTATAACCTAAATAAATAGAAGTACCCCAGCAGAAAGGATCGTATGTGTACCAATAAAGGTTAGTGTAATAATCAGCATAATAATCTCTATACACCACAGGGTGATAGAATCTTCTCAATCGAGCACTATAAGCGTAATCATAATAATCCTCTTCATCAAATTCCGCATAATTAACATCATATTCGGTTTGCAATTCTTCTGCATTAAAAGATTCCGATTGTGCAATGCTGTCTTCAACCTTTATCAATTCTCTATAATGAGCCTTTTGCTTTGTGTAAGAGGGGTCTTGATAAATCTTATTATCAGTATCCTCTGCAATAAACGGCTCATGCTCTTTCACATTCGTAGCATACACCTCGTCATAGCCTATTGTAGGAATAGGTATTCCACAACCATTAAAAGCAAACAAGATAAATAAACCGCAAAAAGCGAGAAATAAATTTTTAAATAAACTATAAATCTTCATAATACACTCCTTTTCTAAAAAATGTTTATAAAATATTTGTATCTTTGCAACTCATTTGAAAAGACAAAAATACAAATATTTTTTTGTCTTACAAATAATCAAACGTTAAATAGAGATAAAAAGTTGTATAAATATGGCAAAAGATTTTGTAAAACGCTCTGAAAACTACTCAGAATGGTATAACGAATTAGTAGTTAGAGCAGACTTAGCAGAAAACTCATCAGTAAGAGGCTGTATGGTGATAAAGCCTTACGGATATGCGATTTGGGAAAAGATGAGAGATGAATTAGACCGTATGTTCAAAGAAACAGGACACCAAAACGCATACTTTCCTTTATTTATTCCAAAATCATTCTTTGAAAAAGAAGCAGAACACGTAGAAGGCTTTGCAAAAGAATGTGCAGTTGTAACACACCACCGTCTAAAACCAAAAAGAGATGGTTCAAAAGGCTTAGAACCAGACCCAGATGCAAGATTAGAAGAAGAACTTATAGTACGTCCAACCTCAGAAACAATTATTTGGGACACATACAAAGGTTGGATAAAATCATACAGAGACCTACCAATCCTTTGCAATCAATGGGCAAACGTAGTGCGTTGGGAAATGCGTACACGTATGTTTTTAAGAACAGCAGAGTTTCTTTGGCAAGAAGGACACACAGCACACGCAACACAAGAAGAAGCAATAGCAGAAACAAAACAAATGTTAGAAGTCTATGCCAACTTTGCAGAAAACTATATGGCGATGCCTGTGTTGAAAGGCGTGAAATCACCAAACGAACGCTTTGCCGGAGCAATAGATACTTACTGTATTGAAGCGATGATGCAAGACAAAAAAGCCCTACAAGCAGGAACATCACACTTCCTTGGTCAAAACTTCGCAAAAGCCTTTGACGTAAAATTCCTATCAAAAGAAAACAAATTAGAATACGTTTGGGCAACCTCTTGGGGCGTAAGTACAAGACTTATGGGAGCCTTAATAATGTCGCATTCCGATGACAACGGATTGGTTCTTCCACCAAAACTTGCTCCAATCCAAGTAGCGATTGTTCCAATCTTCAAAACAGAAGAAGAATGCGAAAAAATAAACGCCGAAGTAGCAAGAATACAAGCAGAACTCAAAGCAAAAGGCATCAGCGTTAAGTTTGACGATAGAAGAGAATACAAACCAGGTTGGAAATTCAGCGAATACGAATTCAAAGGCGTACCTGTACGTTTAACAATGGGAGCAAGAGACTTAGCAGAAGGTAAATGCGAAATCGCACGCCGCGATACCTTGGAAAAACAAACCATTGCAGTAGAAGATGCAGTAGCAACAATAGAAAGACTCTTAGAAGAAATCCAAGCAAACCTTTTCTTAAAAGCAAAAACATTTAGAGAAGAAAACACAAGAAAAGCAGACACTTGGGAAGAATTTGTAAATATATTGGAAAACGAAGGAGGCTTTATCTCAGCACACTGGGACGGCACACCAGAAACAGAAGAAAAAATCAAAGAACTAACAAAAGCCACAATACGTTGCATACCATTTGACGCCGTAGAAGAAGAAGGCAAATGTATCCTAACAGGAAAACCTTCAAACAAAAGAGTAATATTTGCAAAAGCATACTAAAAAATAAAAAAACGCTCGCGAGTCAAAATAAAACAAAGACTTGTGAGCGTTTTTCTTTGAATTAGGAAAAATTAAACAAAGGTTTATTTATTCAATAACTCTCTTAAATATTTTACTTTAATACCATAGTTAAAATTTTGTGTAGAGCCAATTCCTGCAAAGTTGATTGCGACTAATTCTCCTTTACGATTCAACACAGGAGCTCCGCTTGAACCTTGCAAAGATGAGATAGAATACATATAACTGTTTTCTCTGTCTTGTGTAATCGCTCCTGTAGTACATTGAGACCTTACTCCTTCTTTTGTTAAAGCCAACATAGGACCAAGATTAAAGCCTATCATAAATAGTTTTTCGTTTTTGTCGGGATATAACAAAGAAGAAGTTTCAATAGGATTTTCTTCTGGTATTTCAAAAACGTGTCTTGATTCCGGCGTTTTCTTACTTTTCAATTGTATAATAGCCAAATCATTTTGTGTATCTGTCTTTTTCAAAACACAAGGAGTGAAATCTGTTTCAGATGTTACATATTCATCATTGTAAGCAACACTTACTTCATTTATATAACTACAATCAACATTGCTAACATCAACATCACTAAAATAATCAAAGAGATGAGAACAAACTTTCATCTGTTCTTCGCAGTATTCTCCTGCCTCTTTTAATTCATAATAATCACTGTCATAATAATCTGCAAACAAATATGACAAAAGAGCATTGTTGATTTTCGTAAGAGCTTCATCGTAATAATTATATGTAACTCTTAGTTCATTTTTTGTTTCTTTTATAACATTGTTCTTTATTTTCAAAGCATCTTTTTCAGTCATTGCAGGTGATACAACGTGATTATTTGTTGCTATTTCACCATTTGCCGACACAAAAAAGCCTGTTCCGAACGATGTTGATACAATAATAGAATCTTCTTCAGTAGTAAAATTCTCCAAACCATTCTCTTCGGAATAATTTGTAAAATAGATAGAAATTTCATCACTGATTTTCATTTCGTAATACCCGGTATTCTTAATCAAAACCACACCACTTGAAAATTCTTCATTGATTTCCTGTTCAGATTTGTTGCATCCGAAAAACACAAATGCAAGCAACGCTAAAATAATTCCTTGTTTCATCTTTTTTTGTTTTTAATCTGTAATCGTTTTTGCAGATATTAGAAACTACCACCTAACATAGTATTCGCATCCATTTCTTAAAAATCTTCCTTGATATTCTATTCTTTCTTCTTCGCTACTACTTCCGCAAATATACTTTGACCATCGTGTATAAGGACCCATTTCTATGATATATCTATCATCGTTGTCATCGTCATTAACGGCAATAAATGTTGCTCCATCGGTATATATAATATAGCGATTTCCACCGTTGCGTTCAGTATCTCCGTTTTCACATTCTTCAAAATATTCTGCCCATCCGGAATCTGAGACTTTGACAAATCCTCTCTTCTTTAAATCTAAATTAAGGTCGCAAGATGCGAATAATAAAACTGTTGCTAAAACAAGTAATACTCTTTTCATTTTTTCTGTTTTAATTTTGTTACTTTCAATCGATATTTTGATACACTGCATTTGCTATTAGAGAAATTCCGACAATAATCCATAATATTTTTTCCGCTTTTGAATTTACTTTTTGCTTTCTTAAAAAAGAAATAAGGTAGAAAGCAATCATAAACAACAGAAGAAAAAGTGGCGGAAACATCTCTAAACTGCCAATAACGTTACCTTGCAATAACAAAACAACAGAACGCTGAAAGCCACACAAAGGGCAACTTACTCCAAAGAGTTGTTTATAAATGCAAGGTAACATTAAATGCTCATACATCTCAATATTTTTAGAATTAAATCTATTCTTAAATATTTTTTATCCCTATTACAATTATGCAAACAGCATTATAATAGAAAGAAGCCAAGAAATTACACCGACAGGAATACCGATAATTGACATAATTCTTCCTGCTGTTAACATTCCTTGCCCTTTGTACAATTCAGGATTTTGATTATATTCTGCTAATCCTTTGTTTGCAAAAATCAATCCTATGATTCCACATATAAATCCACCGCAAGTTAGCGATAAAATACCCATAACCAACGCTAATGTTGAGTATGGAGCTTCCTTTTTTTGATTAAATTGTTGTTCCATTTTGTTTATTATTTTTAATGTTTCTTTGCCCAAGTCCCAAATGGCGATAAATGATTTCTTTCTTTGACTTCAAGGCATAAAAAAACGTGGGACTTTTTTCTTATCGTTACATGAGGTTCCGCAATTACCTACTTACCAAACAAGAAAAGCCCACGATATTACTCGTGAGCGTTTTCCGCTTAACTTTTTGGTAAGTTTTAATGAAATTTTGCGGATTTCATGTAACCAAATTTAAGCAAAAACGCTTTTATGTCGTATTAAAATTTACTAAGTCTAAATAATAATTATTCTTTGTCTCCTTTTTGTCCTCCTTTTTTACATTTTAAATTTCTGCCCACAAAGGTAAAACAAATTTTTAAAAGCACAAAAATTTGGCGCGCTAAGTTTTTGCACTGATTTCAAAAGAAAGAAGACATGTAAATGAAAGAAAAATCTAAAAAAATCTTTCTGTTATAAATATATTATTATTTTTTTGTTATTATTTATATTATTATTCATGTCCTACATTTAAATTGATACCCCTTGTAAAGTTAAATTGATACCCCTTGTAAGTTTAAATTGACACCCCTTTTTAAGAGAGAAAAAAAGCAAAGAAAAAATTTAAAAATCCTAAGGAAAATTCTAAAAAAGCAAAGAAAAAATTAAAGAATTCTTTGCTTTTTAAAATTAAGTATTTTGATTTAGTGTATTTTATTTAAGACAAAATACTTCAAAAATTTCGGATTAGGGTTTTAAAGTCCAAAATTTTTGAAGTATTTCGCAGTTTAGTTTTAAGAAAAAGGCGTTTATTCTTTATTTTTATTCGTTTTTTTTAATGGTTTCTTAGTCGCCGTCAAGTACTGCTGTGGTATTTGTGGTTTCTACGCCGGTTTACGCCTTATTCCTATGATAACAACAATTTTCTATTGGTATCTTCAAGAATTTGCATTTGCTGTATGGCTATTTTATTCAATTTCACCAATCTTTCGTTTTGTGGCATATTTTCATTTATAAAAACTGCATTTAGATTTTCTAAGTTTGATAAACATATAAGTTCATTTATGGTAGCATAATCTCGAATATTACCTTTTAAATTAGGATTGGCTTCTCTCCATTGTTTTGCTGTCATTCCAAACAATGATACATTTAATACATCTGCTTCATTAGCGTAAAGATATGATATTTGTTGGGGAGTTAATTCTTGCGGTATTAAATTCTTTTTAATTGCATCTGTATGTATATGATAATTTATTTTTGATAATTCACGTTTTGCTGTCCAGCCTAATAATTTCTGTTTTTCTTCTTGAAGGCGTTGATATTCTTTTACGAGCAATAATTGAAAACGAGGACTAATCCACATTCCAAAGTGATATGCAATATCTTTATGTGCGTAAGTCCCTCCATATCTTCCAGCCTTTGCAACAATACCAATAGCATTGGTTTTTTCAATCCAACTTTTTACTGAAAGCACAAAGTTATTACTTCCTGCCATATTTTTAATTGTACCGAATTCGGTATAATTAAAATTGGGATTGTATAAAGATTCCCACTCCCCTATGTATTCTATTGTACTTTTAAGACTTAACCAACGAAATATTACATGTTCTTGCATTTGGCTATGTGCCATATCTGTAAGAGAAATATAATCTTCATTGTTTTGAGGTAGAATTGTTATTACTGAATCTTCAATATATATAACTTGTTGTTTTTTCATAAATACAAATTCTTAGTCTCCGTACTCCATTAGGAAAGCTTTGATGAATTGTTCTAAGTCGCCGTCAAGTACTGCTGTGGTATCGGTTGTTTCTATGCCGGTTCTTACGTCTTTTACAAGTTTATATGGGTGCAAGACATAGTTTCGGATTTGGCTACCCCATTCTATTTTCTTTTTACTGCCTTCTATTTCGGCTATTTTTTCTTTCTTTTTTCTTAATTCCATTTCATAGAGTTGCGAACGTAGCATTTGCATTGCTTTTTCGCGGTTTTGGAGTTGTGAACGGGTTTGTTGGCACTCTATTACTATGTTTTCGGGTTTGTATCGTAGGCGTACTGCTGTTTCTACTTTGTTTACGTTTTGTCCTCCTGGGCCTGAGGAACGGAAAGTGTCCCATTCTATGTCGGCAGGATTGATATTGATTTCTATGTTTTCGTCTATGATGGGATATACATAGACTGAGGCAAAGGAGGTTTGGCGTTTGTTTGCTGCATTGAAGGGTGATTGTCTTACAAGGCGGTGTACTCCGCTTTCTCCTTTGAGATAGCCGTATGCATATTCGCCTTCTATTTCTATACTCACGCTTTTAATTCCTGCTACATCGCCTTCTTGGTAATCTACTTGTGATTGTTTGTAGTTATTCTTTTCTGCCCAACGTAAATACATACGCATCAGCATGCTTGCCCAATCACAGGATTCGGTTCCGCCTGCTCCTGCGTTTATTGTTATGATTGCTGATAGTCTGTCTTCTTCTGAGGAGAGCATATTCTTGAATTCCAAGTCTTCTATTAGGGTTGTAAGGCTTTCTATGTTTTGTTGGATTTCTGCTTCTTCAACTGAGCCTTCGTCATAGAACTCTTTTAGTACTTGAAAGTCTTCAAAGGCTGTGTTTACTGTTAGAAAGGATTGTAAACGGCTTTTTTTTTCGCTGAGTTGTTTTAGGAATTTCTCTGCTTCTTTGGGTTCTTGCCAAAAGTCTTCGGCTTGTGTTTTTTCTTGTGCTTGGTTGATGTCTTTTTCTAAGGTATCTACGTCAAAGACACCTCCTTAGAGTTGCTACTCTTTCTTGAAAGGTTTTTATTGCTTCGTCTGCTGTCATCTTGTTTTATTTACCTGTGTGGCCAAATCCGCCTTCGCCTCTTTGGGTTTGGTTAAGTATTTCTACTTCTTCCCAGTCTATGGTTTCGTGGCGGCTGATTACCATTTGTGCTATGCGTTCTGAGTCTTTTATTTCAAAGGGTTCTTGTGATAGGTTTATGAGTAGGACTTTTATCTCTCCGCGATAGTCTGCGTCTATTGTGCCTGGTGAGTTTAATACTGTGATTCCGTTTTTGAATGCTAAGCCTGAACGTGGGCGTATTTGAGCTTCTGTGCCTATTGGCAATTCTATGTAAAGTCCTGTTGGGATTAATGCTCTCTGCATTGGTTGGAGAATGATTGGTTCTGCAAGAGAGGCTCTTAAATCCATACCTGCCGATGAGATTGTCTCATAGGCAGGTAGTGGGTGTTGTGATTTGTTTATGATTTTTACTTTCACTTTGTTTTTGTTTCTTGTTTTAATCTACGCAAGCGTTAAGGCTTTTGTTGATTCCATATACTACTTGACCGTCTTGGTTGATGGAATAGTTTGAAGTTTGATTTGTTTGTGAGTATTCTTGATCAAAATTCATTGTTTCCATTTCTAATGGTGAGGTTGATATGAGTTGATTGATTCCTTCTTCTGTTGAAAGTAATTCTCTTATTTTTTGCATTCTTACCATTCGCTCTTCAACTGTAAGTTTTGGGTTTACTGGAAAGTTTAAGCCTATTGGTTTTTGTTGTGCTGGTGGTTCTTGTTTGATTTCAACAGGTGCTTCTGGTTTTGTTATCACAGCTATTTGAGGTTCTGAGATAATGCCTGTTAATTTTGTTGCTGCTTCAGTGTTTGGTGTAGTGTTTGTTAGGGGATTCATATTAATATCAACTGATATTACTTGTCTGGTATCAACTATCGGTTGTTTTACTTCTTCTTCCCTTTTAGTTATTACTACGTCTTCTTGTTTTGGTTTGATATATGGTTCTTCTATTTGTACTGGTTGTGGTGTAACAACTGTTGTTTGTGTTGGTTGTGATAATACGCTTGTTGTTAGTGGTGTTCTTTGTTGTGGTGTGTAGATTTCTTGTGAGTTAAATCCTGTTGCTACTAAGGTTATAGACAATTTATCTCCTAATGTATCGTCTATTCCCATACCCCAAATGTATTCTACCTCATCATTTGTAACTTCTTCTAAGTATGTTGTAATAGTGTCTATTTCTTCCATACGTGTTTCGTTTTCTTCTGATGATAGGAAGTATAGAAGTATTTTCTTTGTTGATGATATATCATTATCATTAAGCAGTTTTGAGGTTGTTGCTGCTTGTATTGCTTCCATAGCTCTGTTTTCTCCTTCTGCAATTCCTGTTCCCATAAGAGCTACTCCTGAGTTTTTCATAACAGATTGAACGTCTCTGAAATCGACATGTACTCTTCCTGTTCCTGTCATCATTTCAGAAATTCCTTTTGCTGCTGTTAAAAGAATGTCGTCTGCCATTGCGAAGGCTTTACTCATAGTAAAGTTACCATATTCTTTTAGTTTGTCTGTGTTGATTGTAATTACGGCATCAACTTCTTCTCTTAGTCTTTTTATACCTTCTTGTGCTTGAGTTTTTCTCTTTCTTCCCTCAAATGAAAATGGTAAGGTTACTACTCCAACTACTAATATTTGTTCTTCTGTTGATTCTAATTGTATTTCTTTTGCAAATCTCGCTATCACAGGTGAGGCTCCTGTTCCGGTTCCTCCGCCCATTCCTGCTGTTACAAATAGCATTCTTGTATTATGCTCTAAGTATGATTTGATTTCTTCTTCTGCTTCTTCTGCTGCAACACGTGCAATTTCTGGTGCATTACCTGCTCCTAACCCGCCTTCTCCTATTTTGATTTTGTTTGATACAGGTGAAGTGTCTAATGATACTTGGTCTGTGTTACAAACTATAAAGTCCACGCCTTGTATCCCACACTTGAACATGTGATTTACAGCATTGGTTCCTGCACCTCCTACTCCTAATACTTTTATATATGAGGATTGTTCTTTTGGTGCGTCCATTTTCAATAAATTACTTTCTGTTATTTCGCTTTCAAATTGCATTAATTCTTCCATACTTTTATTCTTAAATGACAAATAATATATCAATTTGTAAAATTACTATTTTTTATATACACAATAATGATTGAGATTCATAGAGTTTTCCACAGGAAAGTGTTAATAATACTATTCCTTTCCTTCTCCTATGATGCCTCCAAGAAATTTTTCTATTTTTTTCACAAAACTTTTTCTATTTTTTTCAGGCTCTACTTCAATAGTTTCTTGTACTCCTACTTGTTGCTGTTCTTCTTTTTCTTCTTCCTCTTTTGGAGTGCCTAATAATTTTTCTTCTAAATCTTGAAGTGCTTTTAGAATCAATCCTATTCCAGTTGCGTGCATTGGGTGTTTCATCTCTTCGGTTATTGTTCCTGAGAGATGTTCTTGTGGGGTTCCTATGCGAGCATCTAATCCTAAAATAAATTCTGCGTATTTATCTATGTCTTTTATTTTTGCTCCTCCTCCTGTTAAAACAACGCCTGCTATGAGTTTTTTGTCGTAGCCTGTGTTTACTAACTCATATAAGACTTGATCTAATATCATTGTTACTCTTGAATTAATCACTCGTATTAATTGTTGTACTGATATTTCTTTTGGGTCTCTTCCTCTAAAACCTGGTATAGAAATAATTTCATTATTTGATGTAGAGGTTTCAAGACATGCTCCAAAATTACATTTTAGGGCTTCGGCTTGTGATCTTATGATAGAGCAGCAGTCCTTTATGTCGTCTGTTATTACATTTCCTGCTAATGGAATTACGGCTGTGTGTCGTATTATTCCTCCATGGAAAATTGCAACATCGGTTGTGCCTCCTCCTATATCAACTAAACAAATTCCTGCATCTTTTTCTCCTTTATCTACTACTGATTCTGCTGAGGCTATTGGCTCTAATACCAATTTCTTTACTTTATATCCTGCTAATTGTACGCTTCGATAAATGTTTTGTATGTTTGTTACATTTCCTGTTATTAAATGGAAATCTCCTGCCAAACATTTTCCTATTCTTCCTACTGGATTAATTGTTGGAGAATCATTATCTACAATGTAATTTTGAGGAATAACATCTATTATTTGTTCTCCATGTTCCATGAGAATGTCGTATTGTTCGTTTTTTAGTCGCTCTACGTCTTCTCTTGTAATAATGTGTTCTTCTTCTCTAATTATAATGTTTCCTCTATGTTGTTTAGAACGAATATGATGTCCTGCAATTCCTACATATACTTCTTCTACTGTTTCTCCCGACATTTCTTCGGCTTCTTTTACCGCTATTTTAATGGAAGAAGCTGTATCTTCTATGTTTTTTACAACACCTCTTTCTACTCCATGAGATTCTGTACGTCCCATCCCTAATATGTGAATCTCATCATTTTCTTTTTTCTCTGCAATAAAAACTGCAATTTTTGTCGTACCGACATCAATTCCTACTACTATATTTTTCATATCATTTATTGTGTTTATTGTTTTACTTTCTTACGCAAACTACTTGTCCTTCGAATTCTAATTTTATTTCACTATAGTTATCCCAGCCAAATTCTGAAAAACCCTCTTTATATAGATTGTTTAGTTTTATTAGTTTCTCATCGATTTTTTCCATCTTTCCTATTTTGATTACATAATCTCCTATTTTTGGCAACAACTCAAATCCTCTTTGTTTATCATAATAGATTTGATCTATTTGATTTCTTAAAATTGAGTCTTGTTCTATTTTCAAAACAAGTTTATGTATATCATAAGTAATAGGTGTTTTTACTGAATCTATTGTTTTAATTCCTTTCAGTGCTTCTCTAATATTTCCGTTTACGATAATCACATCTGCAGCTTTGTTCTTTATTGTATTACAAACATTACCCTCTTCGTCTATATAGTATTGTTTGTTTTCTGTAAATATTCTCAATATTGGCGAATTCTGAACTATATCTATTTTAAGTGTACCTAACAAATTTAGATATACATCTACTGAATATATTAGATTCTTTTCTCTTAAGAAATTTTCAATTTCCTCTGTTTCTATTTCTTTTCTTTTATAATTAGTAAAATCTCCATATTTTTTTGAGAGTAATGAATGTACTTGCTCTTTATAAATTAGTCTATCTGCAGTTTTGTAGTTCATTTCAATTTCTACTTTAGACACATTAAGATTCTTCATCGTAATATTCGCTACGATGACAAGTGCTAATAATCCTATTACTAATAGTAGAAATTTTATCGTCTTATTCATTATCTTTTAAAAATTGTGTTATTGGCTCTACTAATTGATCTATATCCCCTGCTCCAAGTGTAACTAATAGTTGTGGCTCAAGTGCAGACAACAATGGAAATAACTGTTCTTTTGTCACATGATACTTATCCATTTTATTTATCTTATGCAAAATAGTTTTAGAAGTTATTCCTGCTATTGGTTCTTCTCTTGCTGGATAGATTGGTATTAGTATTATATCATCTAAATGTTCTAATGCTTTTGCAAACTCATCTGCAAAGTCCCTTGTTCTTGAATACAAATGTGGTTGAAAAATACCACATATTCTTTTATTTGGGTGCAAGTGTTTTAATGATGTAATTGTTGCTTCGATTTCTTCTGGGTGGTGAGCATAGTCATCATAGTATATTGTGTCTTGTGTTTTTAATTGCAAGTCAAATCTTCGCTTCATACCTTTAAATGATTTTAAAGAAGCTCTTAATTCATATTCACTTACACCAAGATTCATTGCTATTGATAAAGCAAGTATTGCATTTTCATTATTGTCACATACTGCATCTGCCATCAAAGCAACAGATACTGCAAATCCAGCTATTGGAGTTGCTAAACCTGGATCCTACAAAGAAATATTCAACAGCGATTTAGAAAAATACGGCGGTAGCGGAGTAGGAAATTCTGG
>CALCUN010000191.1 GCA_937906975.1 uncultured Bacteroidales bacterium | reverse complement strand
TTCGCTTACAGGACAGAATATTGTTGAACTCTTGCCGTCATATTCCATTAAATGCCATTTGTCGTTAAGGTAGGCGTTTACGTTTCTTATGCCTGCGAGGTTATCTGTTACTTTTATTTGAATGAATTTTTGTTTTGGGTTTAGTTTTTGTTTGTCTTTAAAGTTTTTTGCTATGATTTTTGGTGCAATGGTATCGATTTCTATTGCGTAGGTGCCTAAATCGTAGGTGCTTGCTACGATGTAATCACCCTCTGCTTTGCCTCCGATTGACGCTTTGCCTCCTTTAGGGTTTATTCTAACGATTAGGGCTTTGTTTTTGTGGGTTAGCTCTCTGTTGTAGCGGAGTTTCATTGTCATTTTTTTGTGTAGGGATACGGTGTTGTTGCCTATTTGATGTATGCAACCATATTTTCCTTGTGTGTAGGAGTATTTTAGGTCTAAGTCTTCGTAAAGGGCGTTGGCAGGAATGGAAATTTGGCTTAAATCGTTTGTGTTAAAGGTTAGTCCCTTTGAATAAGAGATGTGTTTTATTCCTTTTTCAGAAGTAGTTACTGTATTTATAGGGGCTTTCTTACCATCGGATTTTAGATAAAAGGTGTATGTGTTTTTATTATTTTTTTCGTCTTCTAATATTATTGTAACTTTTTTTGTTTCTGAGTTTTTAACGCTTATAATTCCTTTGTCGGCGTATGTTACATTGGAGAATTTGCAACCGGGCATTTGTTTTGTTTTTAGCATTCTTTTGCCATTTGTTTTGTAGTAAGCGTAATCTACAATGGCGTTTGCATATCGTTGCTCAGTAAAGGAAAAGGCGTTGTTGTTGTAGCGAAATATTAATTTGTCATCAATCAATACTTTTGAATCGTAAACACCGTTTTTCTCTGTGCTTCCATTTGAGCGATCGTATGCCTCAAAACAAATGTAGAAATCGCCTTCTAAGTTTATGGTGTCGTTTAAGAGGGTTTGTTTTCCGTCTTTTATGTTGAAAAATGCTGTTTCGTTTTTGCCATTTATTGTAGATGTTTTGTCGTTTGGCACAATTCTAAGACTATAAAGCGTAGGGGAGAGGTTGTCTTTTAGGTTTAGCCCCATGTTTACGGGGTTTATTGTTTTTTGTGTGGAGGTGTTGCGAATTTCGTAATGAAGGTGTGGGCCACCTGAAGAGCCTGTGTTTCCGGAAAGGGCTATTGTGTCGCCTTTTTTTAGTTTTAGCGTTCCTTTTGGTACATATAAATCAAAATCGTATGATTGTATCTTGTATTGATGTGCTTTTACGTATTTTGCAATCGCACCATAGTAATTTTCTAAGTGCATATAGACTGTTGTGTAGCCGTTTGTGTGGTCTATGTAGAGGTTTTTGCCTCCTCCGTAAACTTGAATTTTTATTCTTGACACTTCTCCGTCAAAGGGGCAAATGACTGCTTGTCCTGTAACGGCGTTTGTGCGTAGGTCAATCCCAGAGTGAAAATGATTTGAACGTAATTCTCCAAAATGTCCTGAAGATGCAAGGGCAATTTTCAAAGGAGATAGAAATTCTTTGCAAGGTTGTGCTTTTAGAAAACAAGGACTTGCAAAAAGAATTAGAATGATTGAGGTTTTAAATATTGTTTTCATCCATTTAGAACGATAATAATATACAAGATATGCCGCTAAACCTATTGCCCATGACACAGGTGCTCCAATCCAAATGCCGATTGTTTCCCATTTTAGCGATAATAGATAAGAGAGTGGAAGTCTTATTATCCACAAAGAAAGAATGCTAATTAGCATAGGGTAGAAGGTGTCGCCTAATCCGCGGAAAAACGATTGAAATATATTCATTGCTGATAGGATTATCCAGAATAAGCCCATTATAAATAAGTATTCGTAACCTATTTTTATGACCTGTGGTGTTTGAGAAAAAAGATTCATAATTCCTTTGCCGAAAAGACAAAAAACAATAGCGGTGATTATGCTTATGATGCTTGTGATTTGAAGCGAATGTGTGAGGGATTTTCTAACCCTTGAAAACATCGCTGCACCATAGTTTTGACCTACGAATGAGGAAAGGGCAGAGGAAAAATTTAATATTAAAAGTAGTGCGATAGACTCCACACGAGAAGCAGCGGAATAGGCTGTTAGTGCATCGGAGCCAAACATTGCAACAATTCCTATTATGAAAATTTGTGAAAGAGCAATGACTGATTGTTGCACTCCTGTAGGAAAACCAATTTTTACAATTTTTTTTAAGATTTCTTTATCGAAATATTTTTCTGCTTTTTTGATTTTGATGTAAGGATTTGTCTTTTGTAGATGGAAAAACAAGGTAATGAAAGCCAAGGCTTGTGAAATTACGGTTGCCCACGCAGTAGAGTTTAAGTCCCACTTCATTACAGAGAGGAATATGTAAGATAAAATTGCGTTTAAAACGTTTGCCGCTATCAAATAGTAGAGTTGTGTTTTGCTATCGCCCAACCCTCTAAGGATACTAACGGCACTGTTGAAGCAAAACGAAAAAAACATTCCTATCATGTATATTCTCATGTAGGAAACCGCCAATTGACAAACCTCTTTTTCAAGATTGAGAAGTGAAAATATTTGTTCTGCAAAAACTATGCTAAGAAAACAAACAATAAGTCCGAGAATGATGAAAAAGATGTAAAAGGTGCTTATGATTAAAGGAATTTTTTCAAATTGTTTTGCACCAAAAAAATGAGAAACTACAACACTTGCCCCTGAGCCAATGCCGATTATTAGAGAAATTAAAAAAAATACAATAGGATAAACCGTACCTACTGCAGCCAATGCGAGATCGCCAAGAAAATGTCCGACAAATACGCTGTTTATAAAGTTGTATAATTGCAAAAATAAATTCCCCAAAATAAGGGGAAGGCTAAATAGAAAAATATTTCCACCAATACTGCCTTTGGTAAAGTCTCTCATTTTGTTTAAAAGGCAAAACAAGAGTATGTGAACGATAATAAGCGTTGCTTTATAATGTCTCGTGATTCTATGTGCCCCATGTGTCCTACGTTGTCTAAGATTAGGACCTCTGAGTGTTTTGGAAAACAAGCCTGTGCAATGACCATGTCTAATTGAATACGAGGGTCTTGTTTGCCTATAATGAATAGAATTGGTATATCTATTGTTTTAAGAAGCTCCATTTTAGATGTGCGAGATGCAATGCCTTTTTGTGCTAAGATTAAGCCTTCTGCTTTTGATTCAAGTGCGGAATCTTGCAAGTCTTTTATTTCATAGTAGAATTTATCACGGCTTGCAGGTGCAAAAAGGTTAGGAATGAAATTGATTATAAAGTTTGCACGATTTTGATTTATGATATTGCAAGTTTGTTCTCTTTTTTCTTTTATGTTGTTGCCATCTGCCAAAGCGTGAGAATGAAGAAGACATAGCCCTTTTAAGTATTGAGGATATTCTTGTGCGAAAGCAAGTGAGATGTAGCCACCCATAGAATGTCCTACCATAACACATTCTTTGATTTCTAAGTGATCCAAAACTGCTTTAATGGCTTGGGCTTGCAACTCCATAGTGCTTGGCGTGTTTTCAAACCAACCGCTTTGTCCGTGCCCTAAAAGGTCTATCGTAACAATTCTTATGTCTCTCATGTATGAGAAAACATAATATGACCACACTCTTAAATCTGTCATAAACCCATGAATCAAAACCAAAACAATGTCTCCATTACCTTCGTCTTGATAATGCAGATTTACTCCTTTAAAATCTAATGTGTGATGTGTCATTTGCTTTAATTATTACGATAAAGAAAGTACAAAAATAAAAGTTATCTTTGAATTACGAAAGTTTTTTAAAGAAAATATGACAAAATCCTGTTGTTTTTGTATAGTTTGATTAAATTTGCAAGGCGAAAAAAAGTAAATTATGGAGAGAAGAAACCTTAAATCGCTTAATACATTTTCAATAGATTGTATTGCGAAAAATTTTGTGGAGTTTTACTCGGAAGAAGATTTTGAAAAAATTGATAAGGCTTATTTAGAATCTGATAAAATACATATTCTTGCAGGCGGAAGCAACACTGTGTTTTTGAATAAGGAGTATGAGGGAACGATAATAAAGATTGAAAGTAAGGGGAAAAAGATAATTTCTGAGGAAGTTGATTGTGTGGCAGTGGAGGTAAGTGCTGGTGAGAATTGGGC
>CALCUN010000190.1 GCA_937906975.1 uncultured Bacteroidales bacterium | reverse complement strand
TCTGCAGGAAACTTCCACGGACAACCTTTAGCTATTAACTTAGATTACTTAGCAATAGCAGTAGCAGAATTAGGTTCAATATCTGAAAGAAGAACATATCAATTAATTGGAGCAAAACGTGATTTACCTTCATTCCTTGTTGCAAAACCAGGATTAAACTCAGGATTTATGATTCCTCAATATGCAGCAGCATCAGTTGTTAGCCAATCAAAACAATTATGTACACCTGCTTCAGTAGATACAATAGACTCTTCACAAGGACAAGAAGACCACGTATCATTTGGTTCAAATGCAGCAACAAAACTTTATCGTGTAGTTAATAACACAGAAAGAGTTTTAGCAATAGAATTATTCAACGCTGCACAAGCATTTGACTTCCGTAAAGAAAAAACAGGTCTTAAATCATCTCAATGTATAGAAGACTTTGTGAAAGCATATCGTGAAAAAGTTCAATTCGTACAAGATGACGTTGTGATGTATGAACTAATTCACAAGAGTGTGGACTTTTTAAGAAATCAACAATAATAATATTTTAATACTTTAGGCTTTTGAATCTCGTGTTCAAAAGCCTAATTTTTTTATTTATGGCGTTTTTACCTACAACAAAAAAAGAAATAGAGAATCTCTCTTGGGATAGTGTTGATATAATATTTGTATCAGGCGATGCCTACATAGACCATCCTTCCTTTGGAGCCGCGGTTATCTCAAGACATTTAGAAGCATGTGGCTTTAAGGTTGCAGTACTTGCACAACCAAATTGGAAAGATGACTTAAGAGATTTCAAAAAGTTAGGTAAGCCCAATATTTGTTTTGCTGTCAGTTCAGGCTCTATGGATTCTATGGTGAATCATTACACAGCAGCAAAACGTAAACGAAATGACGATGCTTACACTCCAAATGCAGAAGCAGGCTTTCGTCCCGATAGAGCAACCGTTGTTTATTCCCAAATATTAAAATCAATTTATCCCGATGTGCCAGTTTTGATTGGAGGAATAGAAGCCTCAATGCGAAGACTTGCACACTATGATTATTGGGAAGACAAACTCTTTCCTTCCATTCTTTTAGACTCAAAAGCCGATATGTTGATATATGGAATGGGAGAGAAGGTATCTGAACAAATTTGTAGAGGATTAGCCGATGGTAAATCTCTCTATGAATTAAGAAGTATTCCTCAAATCGCTTACATAGAAAGAGGAGAAATAGAAGAAGAAAAAGACTATAAAGATTGCTATTTACCATCATTTGAAGACTGCTTAAAGGACAAAAGAAAACAAGCAGAAAGTATAGCAATATTTGAAAAGAATAGCAATAAATTCAATGGAGAAAGACTAATACAAGCCTATGAAAAAGAAAAACTAAAAGTAGTAGTCAATCCATTTGACCAAAGCTATTCTTCACAAGACTTAGATAACATTTACACACTTGCTTTTGAAAGAAAACCACATCCAAAATATGCAAAGCGCGGAAATATTCCAGCATTTGAAATGATTAAATATTCCGTTAATATACACAGAGGATGTTTCGGAGGATGTTCGTTTTGTACAATAGCAGCTCATCAAGGCAAAAGGATAATATCTCGTAGCGAAGACTCTATATTAAAAGAAATAAAACAAATATCACAAGACAAAGACTTCAAAGGCTATTTATCTGATTTAGGAGGTCCTTCTGCCAATATGTATTTAATGAAAGGCAAAGACGAAAACCTATGTAAAAAATGTACAAGACCCTCTTGTCTATACCCGTCTTTGTGTAAGAATATGAATAATGACCATAGACCACTGCTCAATCTTTACAAAAAAGTAAGAGAACTCCCTTGTATCAAAAAAGCATTTGTAGGCAGTGGAGTAAGATATGATTTGTTTGACTCAAGCGAATACTTTGAAACCTTAGTTCGTTATCACGTTTCAGGCAGACTAAAAGTCGCGCCAGAACATTCAAGTGAAAACGTATTAAAAGCAATGCGTAAAATGTCCTTTGACCAATTCATAGGAATAAAAAAACGTTTTGAACAAATCAACCATAAATATGGATTAAACCAACAACTAATACCATATTTTATATCCTCACACCCAGCGTGTACAATAAAAGATATGGCACATTTAGCCTTGCAAACAGCACAATTAGGCTATAGATTAGAACAAGTGCAAGACTTTACACCAACTCCAATGACTATTTCAACAGAAATGTACTACACAGGATACGACCCAAACACCCTAAAGAAAGTATTTGTTGAAAGAAACCCAGAAGCAAAAAAGAATCAAAACAAGATATTCTTTTGGTACAAACCCGAAAATAAAGCATGGGCAAAGCAGGTTTTTGCAAAAAACAACCTACCAATGCCAATCATAAATAAGAAAAGATAAGTCGCAAAAATAAAACGGCGAATGAATTTACTCAAACGCCGTTTTAATTTTTTCTTTCTTTGAATCAATATGCTTATTCTTTGAATAAAATTTGTTCAACTTCGTTTAAATCTACCAATGATTGTTCTCCTGTTATCATGTTTTTAAGAGATATTTTGTTTTCTTTCATTTCGTTCTCACCAACCAAAGCAACAAACTTAATATCCTTATCATTAGCATAATTCATTTGTTTTTTCAATTTAGCATTATCAGGATATACCTCTGCCTTTATGCCTTTTTCTCTTAATAAACGAGAACATTTCAATGCAAACATAGCCTCTTTGTCTCCAAAATTAGTGAAAAGAATATCACTTGAAGCGCAAATGCTTTCAGGGAAAAGCTCAAGCTGTTCTAAACAATCGTAAATTCTATCTGCACCAAAGCTGATACCAACACCAGAAAGACCTTGATGGCCAAAGATTCCAGTAAGATTATCATATCTACCACCACCACAAATGCTACCAATTTCCACATCTACAGCTTTTACCTCCATTATCGCACCTGTGTAATAATTTAATCCACGCGCCAAAGTAATATCAAACTCAATGTTTTCTATGCCTAAAAGTTTTGATTTGTTCAATACAAACTCTAATTCCTCAATACCTTTTATAGCATCTTCGCTTGTAAGAATTCCCTTTAATGCTTCAATCTTACTTTCGTTGCTACCATTCAAAGCAAAAATAGGATTTAACTTTTCAATATCTTCATCATTAAAACCCTTAGTCTTTAATTCCTCACAAACCTTTTCGTAACCTATTTTGTCTAATTTATCAATAGCTACAGTAATATCAATAAGATTCTCTTCCTTACCCAAATATTGAGCAATAGCTAACAATATTTTTCTGTTATTAAGTTTGATTTTAGTGTTAAGAGCGAACTTTTTAAAAACCTCTTCTATCATACACATTAAATCAACTTCATTTAATAAGCTGTCACTTCCAATAATATCTGCATCACATTGATAAAACTCTCTATATCTTCCTTTTTGAGGACGGTCTGCTCTCCAAACAGGTTGTATTTGATAGCGTTTAAAAGGGAAAGTAATATCGTTTAAATGGTTTACAACAAACCTTGCAAAAGGTACAGTTAAGTCATAACGTAGCCCTTTTTCACAAATTTGT
>CALCUN010000189.1 GCA_937906975.1 uncultured Bacteroidales bacterium | reverse complement strand
TGTTTCGCCATAATTAAATTTCTTCTAAGTTTATATTTTGTTTTATTGCTTTCTCGATAGAGTCAAAACTTGATAAAATGTCTGGTCCATTGGCTGTAATAGCAACATCATGCTCTATGTGTGCTGCAGGTGAATAGTCTGCTGTTCTACAAGTCCAACCATCAGACTCAAAAACAACTTCTCTATTACCTAAGGTTATCATAGGTTCTATTGCTATTACCATACCTTCTCTAAAACGAGAACCTGTACCTCTTTTACCATAGTTAGGTACTGATGGGTCTTCGTGCATATTTCTACCTAATCCGTGTCCACATAATTCTCTAACAACTCCATATCCATGCGTTTGGCAATGGTTTTGTACTTGGTAACTTAAATCTCCTATGCGGTTTCCTATCACGCATTCTTTTATACCTAAGTATAATGATTCTTTCGTTACTTTTATGAGTTGTTTCCAATCTTCTTTAACACCTTTTAAAGCAAATGTATATGCAGAATCTCCTACCCAACCATTATATGTTACTCCACAATCTATTGATACTATATCTCCATCTTTGATTATTCTGTCTCCTGGTATACCATGTACAATTTCCTCATTGATAGAAATACAAAGACTTGCAGGAAATCCCATATAACCTTTAAATGCTGGTATCGCACCATTGCTTCTGATATAATCTTCTGCTATTGCATCTAATTGTTTTGTGGAAACTCCTGCTTTTATAAATTTTGCAACCTCAGCCAAAGTGTCCCCAACCATTAGGGCACTTTGTCTAAGTTGTTCTATTTCGTCTTTTGTTTTTATTTGTATCATTTTAATTGTTTCGGATTTTATTACATTTGACCTCTTCCTTTGATTCTTCCTGATTTGGTTAAACCGTCATAATGTCTCATCAACAAATGACTTTCTATTTGTTGCAATGTATCAAGAACTACTCCAACCATAATCAATAGTGAAGTTCCTCCGTAAAATTGAGCAAATTGTGAGTTTACTCCGAATATTCTTACTATTGCTGGTAAAATAGCTACGAAAGCTAAAAATATAGAGCCTGGAAGTGTTATTTTTGACAATACGTTATCAAGAAATTCTTCAGTTTTTTTACCTGGTTTTACTCCTGGTATAAAACCTCCGTTTTTCTTTAAATCATCAGACATTTGTTTTGGATTGATTGCTACCGCTGTATAGAAATAGGTAAACAATATAATCATTATTGCAAATATGAAGTTGTACCAAAATCCTTCAAAGTTAGATAATGCAGCTCTTACTCCTGACATACTTTCTGAATCAGAGAATCCAAATAAAGTTACAGGAATGAACATTATTGCTTGTGCAAATATTATAGGCATTACACCTGCTGCATTTACTTTGATAGGAACATATTGTCTTGCTCCTCCATATTGTTTGTTTCCTATTATTCGTTTTGCATATTGTACTGGGATTCGTCTTGTTCCTTGAACTAACAATATACACAACATAATCACAACTAACAATACTATAAGTTCAACAAATAATATTACTAATTGACCTGCGTTGTCTTCCATACGTGAAGCAAATTCCGCAAATAATGCAAATGGTAAACGTGCAACGATACCAACCATGATTAACAACGAAATACCATTACCTATACCCTTGTCTGTAATTCTTTCTCCAAGCCACATTACAAACAATGTTCCGCAAGTCAATAGTATTGAAATTGGTAATACCCAATTGATGAAATTAGGACTATCAGTTCCTACTATACTATATATTGTTGCGCCTCCAATTTGATTTCTTAGGTTTGCAAGATACGCAAATGATTGGAATAGGGTAACTATTATAGTTAACCATCTTGTCATTTGATTTATCTTTCTTCTACCACTTTCACCTTCTCTTTGTATTTTGATAAAATAAGGTACTATCATTGTCAATAGTTGCATAACGATTGAAGCAGTGATGTACGGCATAATACCTAATGCAAAGATTGAAGCGTTAGAAAATGCTCCTCCTGAGAACATATTTAACAACCCTAATACACCATCTTTTGTCTGATCTTGCAATCCTGCCAAGTCAGATGGATTTATACCTGGAATAACAACAAAAGAACCTACTCTATAAATTAGCACTAAGGCTAATGTATAGAGTATTCTTTCTCTAAGTTCTTTTATATTCCAGATATTTTTTAATGTATTGATAAATCGTTTCATCTGTTATTAGATTGTTGTTGCTACTCCGCCTTTTTCTTCAATTGCAGCCTTAGCTGTTTTTGAAAATGCGTGTGCTGTAACATTAATTGTTGTATTTAACTCTCCGCGTCCTAAAATCTTTACTCTATCTTTTGAAGAAATTAGTCCATGTTCTTTCATTAAATCCAAAGTTACATCTTTAACTTGAATTTTTTCTACCAAAGCAGACAATGTATCAATATTTATTCCAACGTATTCTATTCTGTTGATATTATTGAATCCAAACTTTGGTAAACGTCTGTATAAAGGCATTTGACCGCCTTCAAAACCTATCTTACGAGAATATCCTGAACGAGATTTTGCTCCTTTGTGTCCTCTTGTTGAAGTACCACCTCTTCCAGAGCCTTGTCCACGTCCTATTCTCTTGCAGTTCTTTGTAGAACCTTCTGCAGGTTTAAGTGTGCTTAAATTCATGATATTTCCTCTTAAACAATTTCTTAATTAATTTCTTCTACTTCTACTAAATGACTAACCTTAGCTATCATTCCTTGTATAGGTGCTGTCAATTCATGTACTCTAGATTGTCTTATCTTCTTTAAGCCTAATGATTCTAATGTACGTTTTTGGTTTGCTGGACGACCTATTCCACTTTTTATTTGTGTTACTTTTACTTTCATTTCACTAAGATTTATCCATTAAATACTCTATCCATTTCTATTCCTCTAAGTTTTGCAATAGTATAAGGATCTCTCATTTGCATTAATGCTGCAACTGTAGCCTTTACTACACTGTGAGGATTAGATGAACCCTTAGATTTTGCTAAGACGTCTTTTACTCCAACACTTTCTAAAACAGCACGCATCGCACCCCCTGCTATAACTCCTGTTCCTGGAGCAGCTGGTTTCAAGAATACTCTTGCTCCGCTGTATTTTGCTGTTTGTTCGTGAGGAACTGTTCCTTTTAAAACTGGAACTCTTACAAGATTTTTCTTAGCATCATCAACTCCTTTGGCAATAGCAGCCGCAACTTCCTTAGCTTTTCCTAAGCCGTATCCAACAACGCCATTTTCATTACCAACTACAACTACTGCTGAAAAGCTGAAAGTTCTACCACCCTTTGTTACTTTTGTAACTCGGTTGATGCTTACAAGTTTATCTTTAAATTCGATTTCACTTGATTTTACTCTCTTTATGTTTACTTCTGCCATATTCTTAGAATTTTAAGCCATTTTCTCTTGCAGAATCAGCCAATGATTTTACTCTACCATGATATAGATAACCATTTCTATCAAATACAACAGCTTCTATGCCTATAGATTTTGCTCTTTCTGCGATATTTTTACCAATTAATATTGCTTGTTCTGTTTTGGTTCCTTTGTGTTCAAAAGTCTTTTCTACAGTAGATGCAGATGCTAAAGTAACTCCTTTTACATCATCTATCAACTGAGCATAAATTTCTTTATTACTTCTGAATACTGTCAAACGAGGACGCTCAGATGTTCCACTGACTTTCTTACGAATCCTCATTTTCAATTTAAATCTTCTTATTTCTTTTTTAGTTGCCATCCTTCTACGGATTTTAATGATTAATGAAATTACTTAGCCGCTGTTTTTCCAGCTTTTTTACGTACAACTTCTCCTTGGAATCTGATACCTTTTCCTTTGTAAGGTTCAGGTTTACGTAATGAACGAATCTTTGCCGCAACTTGACCTAATAATTGCTTATCAATACTTGTCATAATGATAAGAGGATCTTTTCCTTTTTCAGAAACTGTTTCACATTTTATTTCTGGTGGTAATTCAAAGAAAATATTATGTGAATATCCTAAAGATAATTCTAATACTTGACCTTGAACTTGTGCTTTATATCCTACTCCAATAACCACTTGAACTGTTTTGAAACCTTCAGAAACACCTTTTACCATATTAGCTAACAATGCTCTGTATAAACCATGTTTAGCTCTATGATCTTTTTGATCAGATTCTCTTGTCAAAGTGATTTGGTTTTCTTCTACATTTATAGAAATAGCAGGACTAACTTCTTGAGTCAAAGTTCCTAATTTACCTTCAACTGTAACTACGTTGTTTGCATCAACAGTTACCTTTACTCCACTTGGAAGATTTATTGGTAATTTTCCTATTCTTGACATTATTATATCTCCTCTTAAATTAACTAATGTAACAAATTACCTCTCCACCAATATTAAGAGCTCTCGCTTCTTTATCTGTCATTAAACCTCTTGATGTAGAGATTACTGCTATACCTAATCCATTTAAAACTCTTGGTAATTTTTCTGCACTTACGTATTTTCTTAAACCAGGACTACTTATTCTTTGAATATTTGTCATTGCTGGTTCTTTTGTCAATGGATGATATTTTAATGCTATCTTAATAGTTTTAGGGAATGTTTCGTCCTCAAACTTATAATTTAAGATATAACCTTTGTCAAAAAGTATTTTTGTTATTTCTTTTTTTATTTTTGAAGCAGGTATCTCCACTGTTCTATGCTTTGCTGAAGAAGCATTTCTAATACGAGTTAAATAATCTGCAATTGGATCTGTAACCATCTTTTTTCTTTTTTAATATAAATTTAACTTTATCTTACCAACTTGCTTTTTTTACTCCAGGTATCAATCCTGCTAAAGCCATTTCTCTGAAATTAATTCTTGAAATTCCAAATTGACGCATATAACCTTTTGGACGACCTGTCAATTTACATCTATTGTGTAATCTTACTGGAGAAGCATTTTTAGGCAATCTTTGAAGCCCTTCATAATCTTCTGCTTCTAATAAAGCTTTTCTTTTAGCAGCATATTTTGCTACCATTTTTTCTCTTTTACGCTCACGCGCTTTCATTGATTCTTTTGCCATAATTCTTACAAATTATTTTGGTTTTTAAAAGGAAAGCCAAATGCCTTCAATAATGATAAAGCTTCTTTGTCAGTATTTGCTGATGTTACAAAAGTTATATCCATTCCTTGAATACTATTGATTTTATCTATATCTATTTCAGGAAATATGATTTGCTCTGTAATACCAAATGAAAAATTACCTTTTCCATCAAATCCTTTGTCATTGATACCTCTAAAATCTCTGATTCTAGGAATTGAAGCAGAAATCAATCTATCAAGAAATTCGTACATTTTATCGCCTCTTAGTGTTACTCTAACTCCAATAGGCATACCTTTTCTTAATTTGAAATTAGAAATATCTTTTTTAGATCTAGTTGCTACTGCTTTTTGACCTGCAATCAAAGTCATTTCTTCAACTCCTTTATCGATCACTTTTTTATCAGCAATAGCTGCTCTACCTAAACCTTGGTTTAAAGATATTTTTTCTAAACGAGGTACTTGCATTTCAGTTTTATAACCGTACTCCTTCATTAATACAGATACTATCTCGTCTCTATATTTTTGTTTTAATCTAGGCACGTATCCCATTATTTTATTACCTCCCCTGATTTTTTAGAATAACGAACTAATTTATTTGTTTTTTCATCTAATCTTCTTCCAATTCTTGTTGCTTTTCCTTTTGAATCAACAACCATAAGATTAGAAATATGTATTGGAGCTTCCTTTTCAACTATACCACCTTGTGTGTTTTTTGGATTAGGTTTTGTATGTTTTTTTATTTTGTTTAATCCTTCAACGATGGCACGATTATCTTTTGGATATACTACCAATACTTTGCCTGTACTTCCTTTATCGTTACCTGCTAATACTTTTACAGTATCTCCTTTTTTTACATGCAATTTCATACTCTTACTTTTTTGCGTTATAACACTTCAGGAGCCAATGAAACAATTTTCATAAATTGTTTATCACGCAACTCTCTTGCTACTGGTCCAAAAATACGTGTTCCTCTCATTTCATCATTAGCGTTTAACAAAACGCAAGCATTATCATCAAAACGAATATAAGAACCATCTGGTCTTCTAACTTCTTTTTTCGTTCTAACAACTACTGCTTTCGATACAGAGCCCTTCTTAACATTTCCTGAAGGGATTGCATCTTTCACTGCTATGACAATCTTGTCACCTACGGAAGCATATCTTCTTTTTGTACCACCTAATACTCTGATACAAAGTGCACTTTTCGCTCCGCTATTGTCTGCAACAATTAATCTTGTTTCTTGTTGTACCATGTTATTTAGCTCTTTCTATTATTTCAACTAATCTCCAACATTTATTTTTACTCAAAGGTCTTGTCTCCATAATGCGAACAGTATCTCCTATACCGCATTCATTTTTTTCATCATGAGCCATAAATTTGCTAGTTTTCTTAACAAATTTACCATATTTAAGATGCTTTACCTTTCTTTCAACCAATACATTGATTGATTTATCCATCTTATTGCTTACGACAACACCTATTCTTTCTTTTCTTAAATTTCTTTCCATATTGCTATAGGCATTCTTTTATTGTTCTACTGAATCCGCAGACGATAATTGACGTCTTCTAATTTCCGTATTAATTCTAGCAACATTTCTACGAGTTTCTCTAACAACGTTAGGATTCTCCAATGGAGATACTGCATGATTTATACGCAACTTAGTAAGTTGTACTTTTTCTGCATCTAACCTTTCTTGCAATTCTGCAATAGAAAGTTCTTTTAATTCACTATTCTTCATTTTTTTCTAATGGTTATGCTTCCTCTATGTAATCTCTACGTACTACAAATTTTGTAATAACTGGCAATTTTTGTGCTGCTAATCTCATAGCTTCTCTTGCTACTTCCAATGGAACACCTTCTGCTTCAAAAAGCATTGTTCCTGGTTTAATTTTAGCAACAAAATATTCTGGAGCTCCTTTACCCTTACCCATACGAACTTCATTAGGTTTCTTTGTAATAGGTTTATCAGGGAAAATTCTGATCCATATTTGCCCTTCACGTTTCATATAACGAGTTACGGCTTGACGAGCTGCTTCTATTTGACGTCCTGTGATAAAAGCAGTATCCAAAGACTTTATTCCAAAAGCTCCAAAAGCCAACTCATGTCCTCTATGAGCTAAACCTTTTATTCTACCCTTTTGTTGTTTTCTGTATTTTGTCTTTTTTGGTTGTAACATATCACTCTATTTTGACTATTAAATACTACTTTTTTCTACGAGGACGTTGTCCCATCATTGAACGTTGTCCTGCTCTATTATTTTCTTTAAGATTACCTCCAACTGTAGAAGGAACTAATTCTCTCTTGTTATATACCATACCTTTGCATATCCACACTTTAACGCCTATACGTCCGTAAGTTGTGTGAGCTTCTGCTTGAGCATAATCTATATCAGCTCTCAATGTATGTAGAGGAGTTCTTCCTTCTTTGTAGTGTTCTGTTCTTGCCATTTCAGCTCCGCCTATACGTCCAGAAACTGAAACTTTTATACCTTCAGCACCAACTCTCATAGTTGAAGTTATAGCCATTTTAATAGCTTTTCTGTAAGAAACTCTACCTTCAATCTGTTTCGCAACAGTTGCTGCAACTAATACTGCATCTAACTCAGGTCTTTTAACCTCAGAAATATTAATTTGAACTTCTTTATCTGTAAGTTTCTTTAACTCTTCTTTTAATCTATCAACTTCTTGACCAGCTTTACCTATTATTAAACCTGGTCTAGCTGTATTGATGGTTACAGTTACTAGCTTTAAAGTTCTTTCGATATATATTTTTGAGACTCCAGCTTTTGCTAAACGAACGTTTAAGTATTTTCTTATTTTGTCGTCTTCAACTAATTTATCTTCGAACTTTCTTCCTCCATACCAATTAGAATCCCAACCTCTGATAATTCCTAGTCTGTTACCTATTGGATTTGTTTTTTGTCCCATCCGATTATTATTTTACTATTTTACAAACTATTATTTTTCAGCATCAATTGTTTGAAGTTCAGAAACAGCTGCTCTTTCTTCTACTCTACTTCCCAACACCAATGTAACATGGTTAGATCTCTTTTTGATTCTATAACCACGTCCTTGAGGAGCTGTACGAAGTCTCTTTAACTGTCTTCCTCCATCAACACATATTTCTTTTACATACAAGTTACTATCTTCTATTCTCTTTCCAGCATTTTTTGCTTGCCAGTTTGCGATAGCAGAAAGTAATAATTTACGCAACTTTGGTGCTGATTCTCTACGACTATATTGCAAAATTCCTAACGCTTTTTCAACATCAAGACCTCTAACAGCATCTGCCATTAAACGAGTTTTTCTTGGAGAAGTAGGATTATCATTCAACTTCGCAATATATAGTGTCTTTTTTGCTTCTTTACGTGCTAATGCACTCTCACGTTTTCTTTTTCCCATTTCTGCACTAATTTTTATTTCTTACCTTTATCTTTTTGACCAGCATGTCCTCTGAATATTCTAGTAGGAGCAAATTCTCCTAACTTATGACCCACCATATTCTCAGTGATGTAAACAGGAATATGTTTGTTTCCATTATGAACAGCTATAGTCAAGCCTACAAAATCGGGAGAAATCATAGAAGCTCTCGACCATGTTTTAATCGTATTTTTATTGTTCTGTTCTTGAGCTAACAAAACTTTCTTTTCTAACTTATAATGAATATAAGGTCCTTTTTTTAATGAACGACTCATGTTTCTTATTTCTTACGTCTTTCAACTATATACTTACTTGATTGTTTCTTTGGAGCTCTTGTCTTATAACCCTTAGCTGGTATACCCTTTCTTGAACGTGGGTGTCCTCCTGCTTGACGACCTTCACCACCTCCCATTGGGTGATCCACTGGGTTCATAACAACTCCTCTTGTTCTTGGTCTTCTACCTAACCATCTTGATCTACCTGCCTTACCTGAAATTTCAAGGTTGTGTTCAACGTTAGATACTATACCTATAGTTGCTCTACAAGATTGCAATATCATTCTGGTTTCTCCAGAAGGCATCTTAACTATTGCATATTTACCGTCTCTCGACATCAATTGAGCGTAAGAACCTGCACTACGCACCAACTTAGCTCCTTGACCAGGATTCAATTCTATGTTGTGAATCATGGTTCCGAAAGGAATTTCACTAAGCAACAAAGTATTACCTATTTCAGGGGCAACTCCTATACCTGACATTACTGTCTGACCAACTTTTAAGCCATGAGGAGAAACTATATATCTCTTTTCACCGTCAGCATAGCAAACTAATGCGATACGAGCTGTTCTGTTTGGATCGTATTCAATAGTTTTAACAACAGCAGGGATTCCATCTTTATCTCTTCTGAAATCCACAAAACGATATAATTTCTTATGACCACCTCCGATGTATCTCATGGTCATTTTACCTTCATTATTTCTACCTCCACTTTTTCTTTTACCATAAACCAATGACTTTTCTGGTTTATTTGTAGTAATTTCTTCAAAAGTGCTAACAACTTTAAAACGTTGTCCTGGTGTTGTTGGTTTTAATTTTTTTAAAGCCATCTCTTATTTTTAAATATTGCTAAAAAAATCTATTGTATCACCTTCGGCTAACATAACTATAGCCTTCTTAAAAGCAGCTGTACGGCCTTGAATAAATCCTGATTTTGTATATCTTGATTTATTCTTTCCGCTATAATTCATTGTATTCACACTTTCAACTTTAACTCCATAAAGTTCTTCAACTGCTCTTTTTATTTCTATTTTATTTGCGCGTTTATCAACTATAAAACCAAAACGATTAGGAAACATTTCTGTCGTTTTAGTCATTTTTTCTGTAATAATCGGCTTTACAATGATGTTCATTTCTTCTATCTTTCTTATAAAATTCCTAACTAAGAATTAGTACACACTCTTTCTAACTCTTTAATCATTGATTCTGAAATAACTAATTTACTTGCATTTAGAACTGCATAAGTATTAATTAATTCAGGACTCATAACATTAACTTTTTGTAGGTTACGAGCCGACAAAGATACGAATTTTTCTTTAACTGTATCAATTATTAGAAGAGTTTTTTTATCTTGAACCTTCAATGCAGAAAGAATTTCTATCATTTTCTTTGTTTTTGGAGCTTCAAAACTGAAATCTTCAACAACTATAATATTATTCTCTCTTGATTTATAAGTCAAAGCTGACAAACGAGCTAAACGTTTTACTTTTTTGTTCAATTTGAAACGATAGTCTCTTGGTCTTGGTCCAAATACACGTCCCCCTCCTTTTATTGTAGGGCTATTTGTATCACCAGCTCTTGCTCCACCTGTACCTTTTTGTCTTTTTAATTTCTTTGTAGAACCTGAAACTTCTGAACGTTCTTTTGATTTGTGAGTACCTTGTCTTTGATCAGCTAAATATTGTCTAACTGCTAACCAAATAACGTGATCGTTAGGTTCAGTTCCAAACAACTCTTCATTGACAATAACTGTTCTTCCAGTTTCATTGCCATTTATGCCATAAACTTTTAACTCCATCTCTCAAGTTTTAAAATTGAACCCTTAGGACCTGGAACAGACCCTTTCACTAATACTAAATTCTTTTCAGCAATCACTTTCAAAATTTGTAAATTTTGAACCTTTACTCTTCTTCCCCCTGTTCTTCCAGCCATTCTTAGACCTTTGAATAATCTTGAAGGATAAGAAGATGCTCCTACTGAACCTGGTGCACGTAATCTGTCGTGTTGACCGTGAGTTTTATCACCAACTCCACTAAAACCATGACGTTTTACAACACCTTGGAATCCTTTACCTTTTGAGATTCCGACTACGTCAACGAATTCTCCTTCTGCAAAAACTTCACAAGTTAATACTTCTCCGAATGCTTTTTTAGAACCTTCTTCAAAACGAGAAAATTCTGCAACATATCTCTTAGGAGTAGTATTTGCTTTTGCAAAATGTCCTTTCATTGGTTTGGTACAATTTTTCTCCTTTAATTCTTCAAATGCTAATTGTATAGCACTGTAACCATCCTTTTCAGGAGTTTTTACTTGTGTTACAACACAAGGACCAGCTTCAATAACTGTGCACGGCATTTGTTTACCGGAGGCATCATAGATGCTAGTCATTCCAATTTTTTTTCCGATTAATCCTGACATTTAATTTAATTAATTTATTTACATTCTCAGCTTATCTCACGACATCGGCTGAATATTCACTATTTATCTTACGTTTTTAATGATTTTAATTAGACTTTGATTTGAACATCAACACCGCTTGGTAATTCTAATTTTACCAATGCATCAACAGTTTTTGATGAAGTACTGTCTATATCTAACAATCTTTTGTAAGAACTTAATTCGAACTGCTCACGTGATTTTTTGTTCACGAAAGTAGAACGATTAACTGTAAAGATTTTCTTGTTTGTAGGCAAAGGAATAGGTCCTCTCACATGTGCCCCTGTCAATTTTACAGTTTTTACGATCTTTTCAGCAGATTTATCTACTAAGTTGTGATCGTACGATTTCAATTTAATTCTAATTCTTTGACTCACAATTATTATTTATTAGTTGTTTTCTTTACTTTTTAATACAGTTTCAGTAACATCCTTTGGAGCTTCTGCATAGTGAGAGAATTCCATTGTTGAATTAGCTCTACCAGAAGTGATAGTTCTCAAAGAAGTTACATATCCAAACATTTGTGCCAAAGGAACTTTAGCTCTAACTGATTGAACACCTATTTTTGCAGTTATACTATCAAGAATAGCTCTTCTTCTATTCAAGTCACCAGTAACATCTCCTAAGTAAGCATCAGGAGTATTAACTTCGACTGACATGATAGGTTCTAACAATACAGGTCTTGCTTTCTTAGCAGCTTCTTTAAACGCCATTTTAGCACATAACTCGAATGATAAAGCATCTGAATCGACTGGGTGGTAAGAACCATCAGACAATACAACCTTCATACTTTCAAGTGGGAATCCAGCTAAAACACCATTTTGCATTGCAGCCTTGAATCCTTTTTCAACAGCAGGGATAAATTCTTTTGGAATATTACCTCCCTTAACTTCGTTGATAAATTGTAAACCTTTAACACCTTCATCAGCAGGAGAAAGAGTAAATACGATATCAGCGAATTTACCTCTACCACCAGTTTGTTTCTTAAATACTTCTCTGTGGCTGCTTTCAGTTGTGATTGCTTCTTTATATGCAACTTGAGGAGCACCTTGATTACAATCAACATTGAACTCTCTTTTCAATCTATCCATGATGATATCTAAGTGTAACTCACCCATACCTTTCATGATAGTTTGACCAGAATCTTCATCAGTATTGATTACCAATGTAGGGTCTTCTTCTGAAAGTTTCATTAAAGCGTTATTGAATTTATCAATATCAGCTTGTTTTGTAGGTTCTATCGCAATTGAAATCACTGGTTCAGGGAATGTCATTGATTCCAATATGATAGGATTATTTTCATCACAAAGAGTATTTCCTGTCTTAATATCTTTAAAACCAACAGCTGCTCCTATATCACCAGCTTCAATTCTGTCCATAGGATTTTGCTTGTTAGCGTGCATTTGCATTACTCTTGAAATACGTTCTTTTTTGCCTGTTGCAGCATTGTAAACGTATGAACCAGCATCAAGTGCACCTGAATAAACACGGAAGAAGCAAATTCTTCCAACATAAGGGTCAGTTGCAATCTTAAATGCCAATGCAGAGAAAGGAGCTTTTGGATCTACCTTTCTTGTAACAACATCTCCTGTGTTAGGATCAGTTCCTTCAACCTCAGGAATATCGATTGGAGAAGGTAAAAATTCACAAATAGCGTTAATCAAATTTTGAACACCTTTGTTTTTGAATGATGAACCACATAATACAGGAACGATTCTCA
>CALCUN010000188.1 GCA_937906975.1 uncultured Bacteroidales bacterium | reverse complement strand
CATGGGGGGTTTCAACCCGCTTGATGGGTGCGCTCATCATGGCCCACTCTGACGACAACGGTCTCGTATTGCCTCCGAAGCTCGCCCCCATACAGGTGGTTATCGTGCCCATCTACAAGAATGCCGAGCAGCTCGCCGCCATCGACGCCAAGGTCGAGGGCATCGCCTCAAAGCTCCGCTCCATGGGCATCAGCGTGAAGTATGACAATGCCGACAACAAGCGTCCTGGATTTAAGTTTGCTGACTACGAACTCAAGGGTGTTCCTGTTCGCCTCGCTATTGGTGCTCGCGACCTCGAAGAAGGCACAATCGAAGTTGTAGTAACAACTGCGGCTTTAGTAGTCGCATGTTCCTTTTGATATTTATCCCAAAAAAACAAAAAACGGTTATATTTTATCTTATCAACCATCTTAAATATTTATTGTATATTTTAGTTTAAAATATTAAAATATAATTAATCAAACATTTAAGGGGATATTAATATGGCTAAAAGAAAAATCAATCAATTATAATCCCGATATCAAAATTTTATATTCCAAATCATCATTATCCTAATAATAATCCAACAATCAAAACAACTGTATCAGGAATAAGACTTAGAAAAGAAGCATCAACAGATTCAGAACAAATAGAAAATTATGAAGAACGTTTGGAATCTTTTGCTGAAAAAAAACCAGAACAAATAGAAACGGATCAAGTAGATTTAGATGGTTTCCCTGTTATGAAAGATACAATAATTCTAGTAGGGGAGATAAATGAATCAGAAGTAACGCTTTTGCGTATTAAAGAAGATTGGTTTATAGATAGAGCTCGTTCTGTCGAAGACGTAAGAATCATAGGTTTTTCTTTGGTATCAAAAAATGAGCAAGGAGAGAGAACTCTTGCGTGGATAAGATACAATGACCCTGAAGTAAGAGAATTGTTAGCAAACTCAGAAGTCTATAATATGGAAAATGACAGAGCAAGACGCTCATACGATGACATCTTCCGCAAAAGAATATTTTCAAGTTACATCATGAGAGAATCAAATGACTTTAACAGACGTATAGACCAATATGTACAAGGAATTGATGCTATGATGGAATCACAAAGAATAGAGGATTATATATTCGAAATGGAAGAAGATATGTGGGAATACTAATTTTCTGATTTATACATAAAGAAAACGACTTGTCTAATAAAAAACAGACAAGTCGTTTTCTTTTTCTATTGTTTTTTCTCCTTGACTTATTTCCATAAAGTCTTAGTTTCAATTTTATCAAACTTTATTTCATATCCATATTGTTTAAAAAGATTTTCAATAAACACTTGTTCGTTTGGAGTAATCGGCATTTTACCATTCCGCCTTTCGTAATAGTAGGTTTGCCCAAAGTGTCTAATCAATTCCTTTCGTATTTTGGCAATATCTTTCGCCTTCACATCTTCAAAAGAGCCTTTCATACCGTATGCAATACCTACTTTTTTATTCTCAAAATAGTATTTGCAATTTGTTTGGTTGAACTTTGAGGCATTAACCACAAGCAACAAATCTTTTTCCTCCTTATTGCTAAGACTAACAATGTGTCTTAAACATTTTTTTCTCAGCAAACATTTCTTGTTAAAGCATAAAATAAAATTCAAAGGCTTAGTTTCAAAATCCATACCCATTCTTTTAACTATTAGTTTTGAAAGTAACAATCTCACAACCGCTTTTGTTTTTTTACACTCGGATTGTAATAGTCTTATATTCCGAGCGTAATACCCTTACAATCCGATTGTAACACCCTTACGAAGCGATTGTAATTCTCTGAGTCTTTGAAATAAATTTCAAATCACTTGCTTTAACAATACGTTTCAAGAAAAATTATTATTTTTGCACCTAACAAATTGAAAATTTATCAAGATGAGTCGTAGGAGATTTTATTGCATTTTACTTATGACAAGTCTTTTTGCATTAAAATATTTGTTATTTTTGCAGTAGTTTTTATCCTTATTGTAGTATGAAACAAGTTAAGTCGAGGCGTGCTTTAAAATTGCAAAATGTATTAACTTTGTATAAGTTTTGAATTTTATAAATTATTAAACAAGTATTTCAATGAGTGTTAAGCGTAATCACGTTAAAGTTTTCGTTTCTTCAACTGTTTATGATTTTGAAACAGATTTAAGACGCGTGTTTGCAACTCTTGATGGCTTTGGCTACGATGTGTATATGTCAAAAGAAGGAACTATTCCTTTGGATAGCCGTTTATCTAATCTTATAAATTGTGTGAAAGGTGTTGAAGAGTGTGATGTTTTTTTAGGAATTATTCGTCCTCTTGTTGGTTCTGGTATTCTTGAAGAAAAAGGGCGCTCAATTACTGCACAAGAATTTGATAAGGCAGTTGAATTGAAAATGCCGAGGTTTGTTTTAGCGGATTATAGGGTAGAGTTTGCTCATAAATTTTTGAAACTTATGAATATGAAAATTGAAGATATTCCTTTGAATAAGCAAAAACAATTATTTGAAAATGGGGAAATTAAAACGCAACTTTTGCCTAATAATATAGTTCACGGAGAATGTGTTGAGATTTATAGGCTTGCTATACAATCAAATATTAAAAATGTTATGGAAAGAGTTGGAAATTGGGCTCAACCTTATCGAAATAGTGAAGAAATTCTAAGATTTATAGAAGCACAGTTTAAAGATGTTGAACGTATAAAAAGTTTGATTGATGGAAAATAGTTTCGTGGAAATTCTATTGTTGCAAAAACATCTTCCTTCTCCTGTTAGGTGTGTTTCTAATTGTGATATTGAAAAAATTTCGGAGATAATATGTGCTTTTTTAAATGATAAGGGAGGGTGGATTGTTGTTGGAATAGATGATAAAGGGAGTTATGTAGGAGTTAAGGACGATGAAATTAACAAAGAATTACAGTTGGAAATTACAAATCACATATCTCCTTTACCTCTTGTTTATATTCAAAAAGAATTATACAAGGATAAATCGGTTATTTTAGTAACAGTAGTAAAGGGAAGTTTGCCTCCTTATTCCTATAAAGGTAGATATTATATCAATAGAGAAGGTTTGATTATTGTCCCTTCGCCTGATGAAATTAGTTGTTTGATGAGAGATTCTTTTTCCGTGAAATCTGGTTGGGAATCAATAGTTAATCTTAATGCTGAGTGGAGTGATTTAGATGAGAATCTTATGAATAAGGTTTATAATCAAGGTTTGTCTTCTTCGCGATTGGTTAAGAGTAACACAGGGTTGTTATCAACTTTATCTGAACTAAACTTGGTTGATTCTTATCAAATAAAAAACGGTGCAATTGCTTTGTTTTCCGAAAATACTCGAAAGTTTATTCCTCAATCTCGAATAAGGATTCAGTTGATGAGTAAAGGGAAAACGGCTAATCACTTTGATGATACTGTAATTTTAGAAGGTAATGTTTTTTATTTGTTAAAAGAAACGATAGATTACTTTAAAAAACGCTTGCCAAAACAATCTTTTTTTATTGAAAGCGAAACCTTACGAATTGATGATTACATTTATCCAATAGAAGTTATTGATGAGGCTATAAGTAATGCTTTAATTCATAGGGATTATTCCGATTCGTTTGATGAAATCACTATTTTTATTTATTCAAATAAAATTGAAATAACAAATCCTGGTCAATTACCAGATAACTTGATTAAAAACAAAAATGTAGTTCTTCCTCACAACTCAATTCTTCGTAATCCTCTTATGGCAGAAGTGTTTTATATTGCGGGAGAAATGGAAAAAACAGGACGTGGAATGCCGTTAATTTCTAATAAAATGAAGGAATTGGGAAAAAAAATGCCGGAATGGATAATTTCAAACAATAGAACGACTCTCATAATTTATAATAAATTGGAAAAAGTTGTTGTAAATGAACGTGTAAAAACGTTTTTAGATTCTCATTCTTCTAATTATATTTTCACTAAGTCTGAGTATATTGATTTTTTTGATAAAAAGCCTTCAAAGATTACTGCACAAAACGATATTCAGTCAATGTTAAAATCTATGCTATGTGAAAAAATAGGGAACGGACCTGCTACAAAATATAAAATTCATTGACCGATATTGACCGATATTGTATATAAATCTCTGTAAATTTGTTATTTATATAAATAGATTAACAATTGATATTGACCGATAAAAGATTAAAAAATTGGTATTTAAATAAATAGTCTATTATGTTGCTGAAAGATGATCGTAAGGCATTGCTTTTTTCGTCCTTTGTAGTGCTTTATTTTGCATTGGTTTTGTGTGTGCATCTTCTTATGCAGAATAATGATGTGCATTATTTGTTTAGAAAGATTCTTCCTACTTACGAGGTGAGTTTAGATGAGGCTTGGAATAAGACAATAACGAATTCTAATAAGCCTTTTGAGAAAATTACTTCTGAGAAAATGACTGTATGGGACGGCTCGCATTATGATTGGATTAAAAACACTAATTATTCGCGTGAAAAGGACTTTGCTTACTATCCTTTGTTTCCTTTCTTTTGGAAGGCTACGGGTTTATCTACCCTTGGCATAAGTTTGCTTAATATCCTCTTGTTTGCGGCGGGAATGTTTGTAATGTTTAAGATTTTTTCACATACCTTGTCTTTGAAACATTTGCTTTTGTTGCTTTGTGTGCCATATATGGTGATTTTTATGATGCCTTATTCTGAGAGTTTATATTTTCTATTTATTGCCTTAGGACTTTATGGGATTTTAAAGCAGAAATATTGGCTCTATTTTTTAGGTTTTCTTTTGGCATCTATGACTAAATCTTCTTCCTTATTGTTTGTGATTTTATTTCTTTGCTTGGAGGGTTTAAATGCTTTGAATCATAGAAGTGTTTCTTTGTTTTTTAAAAAGCTTTTAAAGGCAGTTTTTCCTGTTGTTTTAGGAATGTTTTTAGCAATGGCGTTTCAGTGGTTTATGGGTGCACCTTCGTTTTTTCAGTCTATCATTTCTCAAAAATATTGGGGGAAATCTCTTTCTTTACCAACCTTGCCTTTTAGTTTTTGGTCAAATGAGAGCCGAAGCATAACGGTGCCTTTTCTTTTTATGTATTTTGTGCCTATGTTGGTGGTAGTATTTAGGGAGTTTTTCTTGTCTTTGAAAGCAAAAGAGAAAAAAGAACTTGATAATTGGAAATATGTTAGGTTGATTTGTATAGTTTTTCTTCTTGGCAATGTTTTTACTGCACTTTTTACTCAGCACGGGGGGCTTTATTCTTTGGCTCGTTATCTGTTGGCAACTCCTTTTTTTGTGTTTTTGCTGTTTGATACTCTCAATCGTGATAGAAAAAATATTTTGCAAATGCTCTATTTTTCAATAGGTTTGATAACGATAATTATATGTAGGGATTATTTTGTGAAGGCTGACTTTTTGGGTTCTTATTTTGTGATAATTACTTCTCTATTAGTCTTTTTCCATCGTTTCTTTAACACAAAAATTCTCTATACCTTGCTTGTAATTGTTCTGCTTTTAAATGTGTGTTGGACTTCTTATATGTTTAATTGTTTTCTTTTAGATGGTTGGATTTTTACTTAATATTTTGTTATTCAAACTTTTTTTGTATCTTTGCAAACCCTATTTGAAATTTTTTTTATAGATAATTAAAGTAACTAAATAACGTAAAAGAGAAATGACAAAAGCAGAAATCGTTGCAGAAATTGCACACAGAACAGGCATAGAAAAGATGGTAGTTCAAGAGTCAGTAGAAGCTTTTATGACAGTTTTAAAAGAAGCTTTGACAAGAGAAAATGCTGAAAATGTGTATTTAAGAGGATTTGGAAGCTTCATAGTTAAGAAAAGAGCTGAAAAGACAGGTAGAAATATTTCTAAAAACACTACAATAATAATACCTGCACACTACATTCCATCTTTCAAACCTGCAAAGGTATTTATGGAATCAGTTAAGAAAAATGTAAAACAAGTAAAATAAGCATTAAATAATATTTGAAGTTATGCCAAGCGGAAAAAAGAGAAAAGGTCATAAAATGGCTACTCACAAACGTAAAAAACGTTTAAGAAAGAATAGACATAAAAAGAAATAATTTTTCTTTTGGACTTAGTGTCTATGTAAGGTTATTGCGAAACATTTAGACATATTCTTATGTTTCGCAATATTTTTTTTGTTTAATCATCTTAAAATTGTATTCGAGTGGATAAGGATTTGATTATTGATGCCTCCTCTGCTAACGGTGTTGATATTGCTCTTTTAGAAGACAAGAAGTTAGTTGAGTTGCATCGTTCAAAATCAGAATCGCAACATATTGTCGGCGATATTTATCTTGGGCAAGTTAAAAGAATCTTCCCAGGACTAAACGCTGCATTTGTTGATGTCGGTTATGAGAAAGATGGTTTCCTACATTATCTTGATTTAGGTTTGTATTATTCCTCGATGAAGCGATTTACCAGAATGGGAATCAACAATTCGTTGGAAAATGTAAACTTAGAATCTCTTAAAGAACCTCATTTGGAAAAAAATGGCTTGATTGCCGATCACTTAAAGCAAGGTCAGTTGATTTTGGTGCAAATAAGCAAAGAGCCTATTTCAACAAAGGGACCTCGTCTTAGTGCAGAAATATCTTTTGCAGGAAGATTCTTGGTTTTAGTACCCTTTTCAAATAAGGTTTCTATTTCTCAAAAAATAAAAAATGCAGAAGAAAGGAATCGATTAAAGAAATTGATTCACAGCATTCGTCCACAAGGATTTGGAATTATTATCCGAACAGTAGCAGAAGGGCAATCTGTTGCAGATTTGGATAACGATTTGAGAGATTTAATGTCAAAATGGGACGAATTGATTAAAAAACTTCCAAAATCATTACCACCTTGCAAAATGATTTCGGAAATGGATAAGTCTTCAGTGCTGATAAGAGATATGCTTACAGAAGAATTTACCAATATCTATGTTAATGATGTAGATATGTACGAAGAATTGAAGACTTATATTTCAAATATTTTCCCAAAGATGGAAGATATTTTACATCTCTACAAACTGCAAACGCCAATATTTGAACAATTCAGTGTAGCAAACCAAATTCGCAGTTCTTTTGGTAAAGTTGTAACCATAAGAAGTGGGATTTATTTGGTTATTGAGCAGACTGAGGCGATGCACGTAATAGATGTGAATAGCGGACACAGAATAAAATCTGGTCAAGATCAAGAAGAAAACGCCCTTATGGTCAATTGTGAAGCGGCAGTTGAGATTGCACGTCAAATGCGATTGAGAGATTTGGGAGGAATCATAGTTATAGACTTTATAGATTTGAATTTAGCCTCAAACAGAAAGATTCTTCTTGATAAAATGAACGAAGAACTTCGCAAAGACAAGGCAAAACATACAGTCTTACCTTTAAGTAAGTTTTGTCTTATGCAAATCACCCGTCAAAGGGTGAGACCTGCGGTTGATGTTGATTTATCAGAAGTCTGTCCTTTGTGCAATGGCAGCGGAAAGATAAAATCATCAATGGTAGTAGTAGATGAAATAGAAAATGACGTGAAATATTTATCGCAAGAACAAAACGAGAAATCTCTTACCATAATAGTTCATCCTTTTGTGCGATCATACATAATTTCAGGCTTATTTAAATCTATTCGCCGTAAGTGGCAGAAAAAGTATAGAATCAAAATAAAAGTTGTTTCTTCATCTGACTATGGAATTATGGAATATTCCTTTTTGAATGCAGAGAATGAAGAAGTGAAATTGTAGGAAACATAAAAAAAAGAGAGAAAATTTAATTTCTCTCTTTTTTTGTGATCTAGTCAGGATTCGAACCTGAGACCTACTGCTTAGAAGGCAGTTGCTCTATCCAGCTGAGCTACTAGACCAACCCTTAAAAAAAAGAACCATTCTCTTGGTTCCTTTGTCGGGGTAGCAGGATTCGAACCTGCGACCTCCACATCCCAAATGTGGCGCGATAACCGGACTACGCTATACCCCGTTTTCCTTTTCCCAATTTAGAATCTTCTGCGGAGAGAGGGGGATTCGAACCCCCGGTACCCGTTATTAGGTACGACAGTTTAGCAAACTGTTGGTTTCAGCCACTCACCCATCTCTCCAATTCTATCAAGAAAACTACGTTTCTTGTGAATTGGGATTGCAAAATTACGTCTTTTTTTTAAATGCACAAATTTTTTTGAACTTTTTTTTAATATTTTTGTAAATAAATTAAGCATTTTAATTATTGTAGTTTGAAAATCAAACAATTAAAAACAAGAAAAAAATTAAAAATATTATTTTAATTTTGCAGAGCAAACAAAAAAATAGACCTATAAAAGATTTCTTTATACTTTTTTTTGTTTTATTTGCGTTATACAAAGATAAATCACAAGTAAATGCAAGAAGAATTTAAGATTTTTGACGATAACCTACTCCTATACGAGTCAATGCTTGATGACATACACAAATCAAAGCAGAGTGTTTGGATTGAAGTATTTCGATTCAACAAAGACGCCATGGGAGAAAAGTTTCGTTCACTTCTTTACGACAAATTGCAAGAAGGCATAGAAGTTAAATTACTTGTGGACGCATGGGGGACAGGCAGAGACGAAACATTTTTTGAGCCACTAATAAAAGCAGGAGCGGAGGTAAGGATTTACAGAAAAATGAAATTCGGGAAAGCATTTTTAGCAAAGAATCACTGTCGCAATCACCGAAAATTAATAATCATAGACTCAGAAATAGCCTACATAGGCTCCTCAAACATTTCCGCATACTGCTTAAACTGGCGAGAATGCAACATAAGAATAAAAAATGACGACCTATTAACAATTTTCAGACGCTCATTCAAAGACAGTTTCCGCTCATTTGAAAGATATTCCTTTAAAAACATAGGCTCGAAGCGACACCTACACTCAGGCGAATGGGTATTCATACAAGATTTTCCAAACATCTATCGCCAAAAGATAAAAACCAAATACGAAAGAATGCTCTCGCAAGCAAAAAGCGAAATAATAATAGAATCGCCCTATTTTCTACCGGGGCATAATCTTAGAAAAAAACTCACAGAAGCAGCACAAAGAGGTGTAAACACCATTGTAGTGATGCCGAAGCATTCAGACGTAAGATTTGTTGATATAATCAGGCGACACTTCTTAGGAATACTACACGAGGCAGGTGTAAAAATCTATTTTTACACACAAAGCAACCTACATTCCAAAGCAGTGATGATAGACAATGCGATATTCTCAATCAGCTCTGCCAATTTCGATTACAGGAGCTTTCGATACCAATACGAATTAGCCCTAATAGGCAAAGAAAAAGCCATAATACCACAATTAAGAGAACACTTTGATTCCACAATGAAACATTGCACATCATTTAACTACCAAGAATGGAAAAATCGCTCGCTTTTCCAACGCATAAGCGAAGTAATCCTTCTTCCGTTCAGGTATTTATTTTAATATTACTGACAAATTGTCATAAATTATTATCTTTGCAAATTCAAAATCAGTTATTATGCAAAATATTGATATATCTGAGGTAAAAAAGAATTTCAGAATATTTGGTAAAGACACCAAATTAGACGAGGCGATAAGCATTGCCGTAAGAGTTGCACCAACAGATTCTACAATAGTAATAACAGGAGAAAGTGGCGTAGGGAAAGATGTATTTTCAAGAGTTATTCACCAAAACAGCAAACGAAAACAAAACAAATACATAGCAGTAAACTGTGCTGCAATACCAGAAGGAACAATAGAAAGCGAACTATTCGGACACATAAAAGGCTCTTTCACAGGAGCAGACAAAGACCGAAAAGGCTATTTCGCAGAAGCCGACAAGGGAACAATATTTTTAGATGAAATAGGCGAACTCCCAATCACAACCCAATCAAAATTGCTAAGAATCTTAGAGAATGGAGAAATCATACCCGTAGGCTCTTCCAAGGCAATAAAGGTAGATGTAAGAGTAATAGCAGCAACAAATGTCAATCTCTATAAAGCAGTAGAAAAAGGCAAATTTAGAGAAGACCTATATTACAGACTAAACCAAGTAATCATAAACGTACCCTCGCTAAGAGAAAGAAGAGACGACATACCACTACTATTTCGCTATTTTTGTGCCGAACACGCAGAAAAATATCAAGTACCTCGCATTTCACTATCACAAGAAGCAACAGAATACCTAAAAAACTATCGATGGAAAGGCAATGTAAGAGAACTAAAAAACATAGCCGAAAGAATATCCATATTAGAAATGAATCGCAACATTGACCTTGCCACACTACAAAACTACATACCAATCTTAGAAAAGCTACCCATGCTCACCGAACAAAGAGAAGAAACCTACGAAAACAGAGACGATATAATAAGAATGGTATTGCAAAACCACAAAGACGTATTGCAACTAAGAAACGAAGTAGAACAACTAAAAAACATCGTAAGACAACTATTTGAAACCACAAATCTAAGACAAAACTCCCTACTTCTACCCTCAACAGAGGAAGAAGAATTTATAACAATGGAAGAAGAAAAAAAAGAAACCACACCTCACACCTCACCACAAAACATAAAAGACATAGAACGCACAGCCATAATAGAGGCATTGGAAAGAAATAACGGCAAACGCAACTTAGCAGCCAAAGAATTAGGCTTTTCCGAACGCACCCTCTATCGCAAGCTCATAGAATACGACCTAAACACAAAAAACTAATGATAACAATCACCCTTCCTTATTCCAAAAGCATTAGCAATAGGCTTTTGATAATGCACCATTTATCCCAAAACAAAATAGCCTTAAACCACCTTTCACAATCAGAGGACACCACCCTGCTACAAAACATATTGCAAAACCTTAAAAAAGAAACCACCACCCCTTTCCACACCCACAACGCAGGGACTACAACACGATTTCTCATAGCCTTACTTTCCATAATCGAAGGCGAATGGAAAATAGAAGCCGACCAGAGAATGAATCACCGTCCCATACTTCCCTTGCTTGAAGCATTAAAACAATTAGGAGCAGACATAGAAATAAACTCAGAAACAAAGATATTTCCCCTTACAATCAAAGGGAAAAAACTACAAGGCAATAAAACAATAAAACTATCCTCCGCACAAAGCAGTCAAATCGTAAGTGCAATAGCAATGATAGCACCTTACTGCAAAGGAGGCTTAAAAATAGAATATCCAGAGAATCAAACCTCACTTTCATACATAGAAATGACACTTTCTATGATGAAAACCTATGGCATAGATATAGAACGACAAGGAAATATCATAAATATCAAACAAGGCGAATACAAAATAGAAGAAGAAACCTTTGAAGCCGATTGGTCGTCAGCCTCTTTCTTTTACGCCTTAGTAGCAATAGAGAAAACACACAAAATCTTCATACCCCAACTAAAAGAAAACTCCCTGCAAGGCGACAAAGCAATAGAGAAAATCTTTCGCAAAAGTTTCTCAGTCCTTACCTCTTACACAAAAGAAGGAGCAATAATAGAATACTCCCCTGACTTAGAAAAACAACCACAACAAATAGACTTCACAAGCACGCCCGATTTGTTTCTTCCCGTGCTAATAGCCGATGTTTGCACCTCTTCTCAACTCTCATACAAAGGATTGCAAACCCTTAACCTAAAAGAATCGCAAAGATTAGACAAAGCAATAGAGCAACTACAACAATTCGGAATAAAATTCATTGAAAACAACAATGTTTTAACCTTAGACAAAACACAAAGGCATTTTAATAACCCATCAAAACAAATAAAAACCTATCAAGACCATAGAATCGCAATGGCATTTTCTTTACTTGCCTTCAAATACGAAGGAATAAACATAGAAAATCCACAGTGCGTAAGCAAGTCCTTCCCTAATTTTTGGCAAGAATTAAGGAAAATAATTTAAAAAATCACCTATTACTGTTTTCTTTTCTGTAATTGCTTGGAGTTATTCCTGTAACACGAGAAAAGAATTTAGAGAAACTTGAAACAGAAGTAAACTTATATTTTTCGCTAATTTGCGAAATATAAACAGAAGTATCGTTTAAATCCTTTTTAATTTCGTTTGCCAATTTTTCTTCAATCCACATAGTAGGCGTTTTCCCTGTATCACGTTTTATAATAAAATCAAATTGCACCTTAGACTTACACAATTTTTTAGCATAAAAAGAAGAGTTCCTTTCTTCCATAAAATTCTCTGACAATAAAGATAAAAAAGAATTAAAAAGAACAGAGTCATTGTTGCAAAGAGAAGGATGATGCTTGTGGACTAATTTATAATGATGACAAATCAACAAATGAGTCAATTGTTGCAACTTATTGGTATTGTCCTTGTTAGATAAAAGAGATTTAATCTCACTTATGTTGTTTTGAAATATATCAAAATTACTTTCTTCCAAAGAAAATACAGAATTTAATATGTTAATTTGCTGAAAAATATTGTTTTCTTCAAATTTTTCTAATAAACTATACCTTATTTCTGGTGAAATGATGTTAAAATACAACTTAACATCATCGCTAAAAGATATAAAACACAACTCATCGCCTGCTTGAACAATCACAAAAGACAAACTATTTACAATTCTTTTTACACCATTCAATAAAAAGACTATTTCTCCACTCTCGATTAAGATATCAATACTATAATCAGTTCTGTATGCTTTAAAATTATTTGTCAATATCTCAATATCCTCAGAAAGCAAATAATTGTACCCTATTTTACTTTTCTCTTCTTCTTTATCAAAAATCTTTTTCCAATCAATAAAAGGAGTATTGTTTTTCATTGTTTTTTTCTTGTTTTGCTCAAAATTTTCGGCAAATATAAAACAAAAATATAAGAATGCAATAAAAAACATAAAAAGAGGAAAAACAAACATAAAGAACGGAAAAAAAGTTAAAAATTTTTATTATATTTTTGCAAACGCTATAGCAACGCAATTTTAACGTTAGAAAAAACAAAAAGAAACAACGATGAAAACAAGCAGAAAAAAACAAA
>CALCUN010000187.1 GCA_937906975.1 uncultured Bacteroidales bacterium | reverse complement strand
TATACATTGTTCCCCTTTCGTTTTTTTGTCCAAACTTTTGGGGTCATTACATTTTCTAAAGCTAAGAGAAAATTTTCTAAAGCTAAGAAAAAAAATATTAATCCTTAGACTTTTTTTACCCTATCTGGATTTTGACTTACGAAGCTCGCCCAAGACGTTTTCTTAGTTGAAGATTTCTTAGCAGAAGTCTTAACTTCGCTTAATTCTTCCTTTTGATAGCTATGACAAACCGCCACAGCCAAAGCATCAGTTGCGTCAAGATGAGAAGGAATGCTTTCAAAATTAAACATTCTCTGCAACATATTAGCCACTTGCTCCTTTGAAGCTGCCCCATTGCCCGTAATAGACTGCTTAACCTTTCGAGGAGAATACTCAACAAAAGGAATACTACGCGAAAACGCCGCCGCAATACAAATTCCCTGAGCCCTACCAAGTTTTAACATAGATTGCACATTTTTTCCAAAGAAAGGAGCCTCAATAGCCAATATATCAGGTTTGAAAATATCGATAATTTCACTAATCTTATCAAAAAGAATTTTCATTTTCGTACTTAAATCATCCTTCGTTCCAAGCACCAACACGTCCATTTTAAGCAATTTGCTTTGTTTACCATATTGCTCAATAACAGAGTAGCCTAAAATATTAGTACCAGGGTCAATTCCAAGAATAACTCTTTCCATACCTTAATTTTTACATTGAAAATTTTTACAAAGATACACTTTTTATGTGGTTAAAACTATAAAATGGTTTTGGAAATTCAAGAAGTAGTTGTATATTTGCACGCTAAAAAGTAGAAAATAGTAATAATTAATAACAAAAAAGAAAAAAGCGATGTTTAAAGGACACCCAAAAGGGCTTATTTCGGCAGCCCTAAGTAATATGGGCGAGAGATTCGGTTACTATATTATGAATGCCGTATTAGTGTTGTTCCTTTGCTCAAAATTTGGTTTGAGTGATGCGACTTCAGCAATCATTTATTCTTGCTTTTATTGCGGAATATATATCCTTAGTTTAGTTGGGGGTATTATTGCTGACAAAACACAAAACTACAAAGGAACAATCCAAGCTGGTTTGGTAACAATGGCAACAGGATACATCTTGCTTGCAATTCCAATCACAGCAACAGATGCAAATCAATCATGGTTATTACCATTAACTTGCTTTGCGTTGTTAATGATTGCCTTTGGTAATGGTTTATTCAAAGGAAACTTACAAGCAATCGTAGGTCAATTGTACGATAACTTTGAAGCAGAAGAAGCTAAAAAAGGAGAAGAAGCTCTTAAACTTGCAAAAGATAAAAGAGACTCTGGTTTCCAAATATTCTATGTATTCATTAACGTAGGAGGTTTAATAGCTCCTTTCGTAGCACCGCTAATCAGATCTTGGTGGTTAAAAGTTAATGGATTTATTTATAACGCTAAACTTCCAGCTCTTTGCCACGAACAATTAAATGGTACATTAGCAGGAGATAAACTTACAAACTATAATGAATTATCTGCAAGTGCAGTTGTTGAAGCAGGTACAGCATTTGAACCAACTGCATACTTGGAAATATTCAATCAAGGAGTTCACTTCTCTTTCATTGCATCAGTAGCAGCAATGCTTATTTCATTAACAATATTCCTTTGCACAAAGAAAGGACTTCCTTCACCTGCTAAAAAAGCAGCAACAGAATCTGTTGGTTATACTGCAGAAGAAAAACTTGCAATGGCTAAAGAAATCAAGCAAAGACTATATGCGTTGTTCGCAGTATTAGGAATTGCAATATTCTTCTGGTTCTCATTCCACCAAAATGGTGCTTCATTCTCATTATTCGCAAGAGACTTTATGGATACATCTACTGTAGCTCCTGAATTCTTACAAGCAATCAATCCATTCTTCGTTATCGTATTGACTCCTGTTATTATGGGATTCTTTGCTATGTTAGCAAGAAAAGGAAAAGCAGTTTCTACACCTCGTAAGATTGCAATCGGTATGGGATTAGCAGCTTTGGCTTACATATTCCTTGCTATATTCTCTTACATTAAGGGTTATCCATCAGCAACTGATTATCTTGCATTGCCTGTTGCAGAACAAGAAGCTTCAAGAGCTGGAGTTTGGGTATTCTTTGTAACATATTTCTTCTTAACTGTTGCAGAGTTATTCATCTCTCCACTTGGATTATCATTCGTATCTAAAGTAGCACCTAAACACATGTTAGGTTTATGCCAAGGATTGTGGTTAGGAGCAACAGCAGTTGGTAACGCATTCTTATTCTTAGGCTCTATGATGTACAATGCTATACCTTTGTGGTTATGCTGGACAGTTTTCGTAGTGATATGCTTAATATCTATGGCAGTAATGTTTGGTATGGTTAAGTGGCTTGAAAGAGTTGCTAAATAATATCTGAATAAAAATTTTCAAAGGGCGTTGAATTTTTTATGATTCAACGCCTTTTGTTTTTTTATATTATTGTATATTTGCAAACTCTAAAAAAAGAAAATATGGAATTCGAATTAAGAGAAGGAGAAGATTTTATTACGTTAATACAATTATTGAAAGCAGTTGGCGTTTCTTATAATGGAGCAGAGGCTCAGCGTATGGTGGTTGATGGATTGGTGAGTTTGAATGGCGAATTGGAGAGTCGCAAGCGTGCAAAGATAAGAAGGGGAGATGTAGTAAAGGTTTTTGATACGGAAATAAAGATTAAATAATATAACTAAAACAGAAAATTAAAATGGATTTAAGTACAATTCTATCAATTTCGGGAAAACCGGGATTATTCAAGTTAATATCTCAAACAAAGACAGGAGCGTTGGTAGAATCTTTAATAGACTCTAAACGTTACCCAGCATTCTCAAACGAAAAAATATCTTCATTGGCAGATATTAGCATTTTCACAATAGATGATGACATTTCGCTTCAAGAAGCTTTGCAAGCAATTTACAGAAAAGAAAACGGAGGAGAATGTATCAGTCATAAAGCACCTGAAAGCGAAATAATCGCATACATGAAAGAGGTATTACCAAATTTTGACGAAGAAAGAGTTTACGTTTCTGATATGAGAAAACTATTTTCTTGGTATAACCTTTTAAATTCTAAACAACTTATAGACTTAGAAACAGAAGAAGAATAATATCTCTTAGCTTTAAAAAAATAACTCTTAGGAAAATTTTACTAATCCTAAGAGTTATTTTATTTTTCCTTAGACTTTATTTTCGCCACCTTAGAGTTGTTATCATATAATTAAGGTCGGTTTTGATTCTTTCGATATATGTAGTAAGAGAATCGTTGTTTGGTGCGGTTTTGCAATGAAGCGCCAAACGAAGAAAGTGATTTGCAGTATCGGTTACATAGAATTGATAAGGCGATACGACTTCACTACCTTTTATTTCAAAGATTGTTCCGTAAATATTCTCTTTTTCATTTGCGTATTCGCGCTCTACAATTCCTGATGAAAACTTTTTGTGTCTATCTAAAAAGGTATAGCAATCGTTTATCATATATGCTAACGATGTGTCTGTATTTAGAGGAATGTAACTAACGTTTGCCTCAAATCCGTATTTGTCAAAAATTATATTAAACCACTTATTGTCTTTTTTATCAGTGTTTACCCTTACGATTTTACCATAATCGGGCATTTCAAAGGTGAAAGGGAAATCTTTTTCATCAACAACAGAATATAGGGGTTGAGATGTCTCTAATAAAAGATAGGTTTTGGGTTTTGGAATAGGAGGTTCTTCACTGCAAGCAAAAAAAAATGCAGATAAAAGCAACAAACCGAATATTTTTAGTGTCTTATACATAAATAATTTTTTGGCAAAGATAATAATTTTAATCTTATAATTTAGAGAATTGCAAAAAATGTCTTATTTTTGTACTCTTAAATAAAAAAAATAGTGATATGAAAAAAATATTATTTTTATTGATGGTAGTGATTCCATTTATGGGGTTTTCGCAAATTAGTGTAACTTCTGCAAATGGTCAAAATGTAAAAGATTTTTTAGAAACACACTTCTTAGGAGGGGGGATTGAGATTAGCAATGTTAAGTATAATAATCAAACAACTATAAGTAGTAATTCAATTGGCTATTTTTCAAATCAAACTACGACAACGCCTAATGTAGGTCTTGCCTCTGGTATAGTAATGGTAACAGGTAATTACGAGGATGCAGCAGCTGGAAACTCTAATGGCACACAAAGTTCAACAGCTTCTCCATCTTATGCAGGAAATGATAGATCTGTTCCTTTAAGAAATACGTTAAATGATCAAGGTAATGCAAATCAGTCAATGAATGACGTTGCGGTGCTTACTTTTGACTTCGTTTCATCTGGTGAATACGTTTCTTTTGATTATGTTTTCGCATCTGAGGAATATCCAGATTTTGTTCACTCTTCATTTAACGACATTTTCGGATTCTTTATCTCTGGACCATACGATGAAAACGGTAATCCTGTTGATGAAGGTATTCCTTATCAATATAGAAACATAGCAATTATTCCAGGCTCTGGTGACCCTGTTACAATTAACACCGTTCACGATCCAAGAGGTTGTCATGACGCAAACTCAGTTTATCATATTACTAATACAAACAATAACTGTAAAATGAATGCTTACACAGTTGTGCTTTCAACTGAGGAGGTTTATGTTGTACCTTGTTACAAATATAAATTAGAACTTGCAATTTGTGATGTTGGAGATGGTGCTTATAATTCATGCGTGTTCTTAGGAGCTGGTTCTTTTAAAGTAGATGAATTTTCTCTTAATCCTATGGCACCTGCAACGGGTGAAGGAACATCTTATGTGAAGGGTTGCGATTCTGATACAATCACATTAAAAATAAATCGACCTGCAACAGAGAACGAACAACGTACATTGACATTCTTTGGTACAGCAGTAGAAGGAGAAGACTTTGAGTTATTAGACTTAAATGGTAATCCAGCAGGAAGAACCCTTACTTTTACAGAAGGAGATACCACAGCTTCTATAATTATTAAGTTCAAAAACCACGTAGATGACGTACCTGGTGAAGCGCTTAACTTAGGAATTGCTACAGAATACATAAATGATTGCGCTCAAATCGATACAATCCTAATCAATATCACTACTCCAGAATCCTTTACCTACACAATAAGCGAAGATGTTATCTATTGTGAAAACGAATTGCCGAAAAACGAAAATGTAGAGATAAACGTATCTGGAGGAATAGGTGATGTAACTTATCAATGGTCAGCAGGCGTAACACCAAACCAAGCAACCAACACCATAGGCGTAACCCAACCAATGACAGTCTATATAACAGCGACAGACGGATGCGAAAGAGAAATACGAGACTCAGTAACCTTTGCAGTACAAGGCGCCACAGTAACAGCAAGCGTGGATAAACAATTTATTTGCGAAGGCGAAGTAGTAAATCTCAGCTCCACAGAAGCAGTACAATATACATGGACCTCGTCAGCAGCAGATGACCTACTACAAAACAATAACACCCAAAGAAACCCACAAGCCCAACCAACAGCGAGCAGTACATACCGCGTAACAATTGTAGATGAAAATGGCTGCATTGCGAGCGACACAGTAAACGTAGTAGTAGTACCAGCCATAGACGCACAATTATATCTAACCCCAACAAGAACAAGTGTACTAAACACACAAATCAGATTTGAAGACCGCACACAAGGCTCATTCTCACGTGAATGGGACTTTGGCAATGGCGATTACTCAACACAAGCCTCAGGCGTTGTAGTCTATTCTTCCGATGATACAGCAACATATCAAGTAAGACTCATAGCATATAACCAAGCAAATTGTCCAGATACTGCATACGGTACAGTGCAAGTAGTGCCAGAATTTTCAATATGGATACCTACAGCCCTTACCCCAGGCACAGACGATGTTAATGCTTACTTTACACCATTTTTCTCAACAGAAACAGAATTTGAATTTACAATCTACTCACGCAATGGCGATAAAATCTTTACCACAGACAAAGAAAGAAGAGCGTGGGATGGTAAATTGAAAAACGGAGACTACGCACCAAACGGCATGTATATTTATGATTTATTCTACAAAGACGGAGATGGATTATTACAACGAAAGTCAGGTAATGTTGTTCTAATAATGGCAGGAAATAAAGGCGAATAAAAATGGAGTTTTCTGTAATTACCATTGAAAAGGTAGAATCAACACAGAATTATTTAATAGATTTATCAAATAAATCAGAATTGCAAGAGGGCATTGTTATAAATGCCCTTTCGCAATTTAAGGGAGTAGGTCAGTTTGAAAACAAATGGGAGAGTGAAAGCGGAAAGAATCTTACTTTTTCATTATTGTTGCAACCTCGTTTTTTAAATCCAGCTAGCCAATTCCTTTTAACGCAAGTTTTATCTTTGGCAATTTCGGATTATCTTTTGACGCAAACCGACAAACCTGTCTCTATAAAATGGCCAAACGATATATATATAGGTAAAAAAAAGATTTGTGGTATTCTTGTAAAGAATCAATTGTTGGGTACTATATTTGAAAATTCATTTTGTGGAATAGGTCTGAATGTAAATCAAGAAAATTTCCCTCCACTTCCTAATCCTACTTCATTATTCTTAGAAACAGGAAAAGAATTTGATTTAAACAAGGTCTTAAAAGCAGTTTTAGAGAGTATAAATTTAAGATATAATCAGCTAAAAGAAGGAAAAATTGAAACTTTGGAAAGAGATTATATGGAAAGACTACTTTATAAAGATGTATTTGCACACTATATATATAAAGGTAGGGAGATTGAAGCAAGGATTTTTGATGTTAATGAATACGGACACCTTTTGCTTGAAGATAGATGCGGAAACGAGATTTGTTGTGAATTGAAAGAAATAATCTTTACCCATAATACCATTTCTAAGTAAAGATTGAGGTTTTTATACCATAACAATCAGAAAATATTCAAAAGAACACTGATTTTTTCTCTAAGATTTAGCAAAATAATCCTTAGAAATAATAAAATAAGTCTTAGAAAAATTACTTTTTTCCTTAGACTTATTTGAATTAACACGTTTTTTAGTATTCTATATCAAAAAATAACGAAAAAATATCAAAATTTTACTACTTGTAAATGAGATAATTGTAATTTTTTATGTAAAAAAAGTTCAAGAAAGTTTGGTGCGAATGAAGTTTTGTTATACCTTTGCAAACGCAAATGAAGGCGGAAACGTTCCTTGAAAAGAAAAAATGCGAAAAATTTTGCAGATATGAAAAAAAGTTGTAACTTTGCAAAGTTGTTTCACTGCCTTTAAGCGAAGTGATATTTGAAAACAGAATAAAGTATGCCGATGTAGCTCAGTTGGCCAGAGCAGCTGATTTGTAATCAGCTGGTCGGGGGTTCGAATCCCTCCATCGGCTCACTTTTTTTAAGTGGGGGAGAGTCGCATAGTGGCAATTGCAACAGACTGTAAATCTGTCCTCTTCGGAGTTCGGTGGTTCGAGTCCACCCTCTCCCACAAGATAAAGAGATGAATAGTTCTTATTATTGATGAAACGCGGAAGTAGCTCATTTGGTAGAGCGATAGCCTTCCAAGCTATAGGTGGCGGGTTCGAGCCCCGTCTTCCGCTCAAGTAAAAACAAGATGAGAGCGAGTCATGCTTTTTGATTCGTTCTCATTGTTGTAGGGAAGAATTTGTGCCGTTGTAGCTCAGTGGTAGAGTACTTCCTTGGTAAGGAAGGGGTCGTGAGTTCAAGTCTCATCAATGGCTCTTTTTAAAATAAAAATAATTAATAAAATAGATAATTCTAACGATTAATAAGTCAATATTATGGCAAAAGAAAAATTTGAGCGTTCAAAACCGCACGTAAACATTGGAACAATTGGTCACGTTGACCACGGTAAAACAACTTTAACAGCAGCTATTACATCTGTTTTAGCAACAAAAGGTCTTTCAGAAGTAAAATCATTCGATACTATCGACTCTGCTCCTGAAGAAAAAGAAAGAGGTATTACTATTAATACAGCTCACGTAGAGTATCAAACAGAAAATCGTCACTATGCTCACGTTGACTGTCCTGGCCACGCTGACTATGTAAAGAACATGGTTACTGGTGCTGCTCAAATGGACGGTGCAATCATCGTTGTTGCAGCTACAGATGGTCCTATGCCTCAAACTCGTGAACACATATTATTAGCTCGTCAAGTAGGTGTTCCTCGTTTGGTTGTTTTCATGAACAAAGTAGACTTAGTTGATGACCCAGAATTGTTGGATCTTGTAGAAATGGAAATTCGTGATTTATTATCATTCTACGAATTTGACGGAGATAACACTCCAGTTATCAGAGGATCTGCTCTTGGTGGATTGAACAACGAACCAACTTGGGTTGAAAAAATCATGGAATTGATGAATGCAGTAGACGAATGGATTCCACTTCCAATGAGAGATAAAGATAAAGATTTCTTAATGCCTATTGAAGACGTGTTCTCAATCACAGGTCGTGGTACTGTTGCAACAGGTCGTATCGAAACTGGTATTATCCACGTTGGAGATGCAGTTGATATCATAGGTATGGGAGCTGAAAAATTGAAATCTACAGTTACTGGAGTTGAAATGTTCCGTAAATTGTTAGATGAAGGTGAAGCTGGAGATAACGTAGGTTTATTACTTCGTGGTATTGATAAAAATGAAATCCGTCGTGGTATGGTTATCGCTAAACCAGGTTCAGTTCAACCACACAAGAAATTCCAAGCTGAGGTTTATATCTTGAAGAAAGAAGAAGGTGGACGTCACACAGCATTCCACAACAAATATCGTCCTCAATTCTATTTCAGAACAACTGACGTAACAGGAGAAATCTCATTACCAGAAGGTCGTGATATGGTTATGCCAGGTGACAACTTAACAATCACTGTTGATTTGATTTCTGAAATCGCATTGAACGAAAACTTACGTTTCGCTATCCGTGAAGGTGGTAGAACAGTAGGTGCTGGTCAAGTAACAAAATTATTAGATTAATAAAAACAAGAGAGGATAGTGTTGAACTTTCCTCTCTTATACAGGGGCATAGTTTAAGGGCAGAATAGTGGTCTCCAAAACCATTGATGGGAGTTCGAATCTCTCTGCCCCTGCTAAAAATAAAAACAAAGTATAGATGTCTAAGATTGTTAATTATATAAAGAATAGTTACGATGAACTTATGCACAAAGTGTCATGGCCTACTATGTCTGAACTTACAAATAGTACGGTTGTGGTCTTTGTAGCTTCGTTAATAATTGCACTTGTTATTTTTGTTATGGATATGCTAATGGGTGCACATCCTACATTAGAGTGGAAAGGTTTATTAGGTTTTCTTTATGAACTTATAGGATAATCTTGAATACTATATCTAGCTTCCCAAAGGTTTTTACCGTGAGGTATAGTGTTTAGATTTATATTTTGTTATTTGATAATTACACAATAATTCTTGATTATGACTGAGGAACTAAAACCAAAAAAATGGTATGTAGTTAAAGCTATTGCTGGCAAGGAAAAAAAAGCTAAGGAATATATTGAAACTGAAGTCGCACATAGCGGATTCGAAAATTATGTTTCACAAGTTTTGATTCCTACTGAAAAAGTTTTTTCTGTACGTAATGGTAAACGAGTAAGCAAGGATAGAACTCTTTTCCCTGGTTATGTTTTCATGGAAGCTTTTTTAGAAGGCGAGGTAATGCACGCTATTAAAAATGTTCCTAATGTTATAGGCTTTTTGACTCAAAAAGATGGTACACCTGTCCCATTGCAAGATGATGAGGTGAAGCATATTTTGGGACAAGTCGATGAAATGATAGACAATGACGAGGAGTTAATGGAACCTTTTATTTTGGGTGAAACTGTTAAGATTATAGATGGTCCATTCAATAGTTTTTCTGGTGTTATTGATGAAATAAACTTTGAAAAGAAGAAATTGATGGTAATCGTTAAAATATTTGGCAGAAGAACTCCAGTTGAGTTATCATTTATTCAAGTAATAAAGTAATTACAAATAAGTATTTAATTATTTAAGTTAAAACGCACGTTAGTAAAATGGCTAAAGAAGTTGCAGGATTAATTAAATTACAAATTCCAGGCGGAAAAGCGAATCCATCACCACCAGTTGGACCTGCTTTAGGGGCAAAGGGTGTTAATATCATGGAGTTTTGTAAACAGTTTAATGCTAGAACACAAGACCAAGCAGGTAAGTTGATTCCGGCTATTATCACTGTTTATGCTGATAAGTCTTTTGATTTTGTAATTAAAACCCCACCTGTTGCTGTTCAATTAAAAGAAGCTGCTAACTTGAAAAGCGGTTCTGGTGAACCAAATAGAAATAAAGTAGCTACTTTGAAAATGGAACAAATCAAAGCTATTGCAGAAGCTAAAATGGTAGACTTAAATTGTTTTACTATTGACGCTGCAATTAGTATTGTTAAAGGAACAGCAAGAAGTATGGGTATTGTTGTTGAAGAATAAATTCTTTGACATAGTATTAGAAAAGTAAAAACGTAAATTAATGGCAAAACAATCGAAAAAACAAAGAGAGGCTTTAGCGAAATTTGATACGCTAAAAGAGTATTCTTTGGAAGAAGCTGTTGAAGTGGTAAAGAATATTACTTACACTAAGTTTGATGCTTCTTTTGATTTGGATGTACGTTTAGGAGTAGATCCTCGTAAAGCAAATCAAATGGTAAGGGGTATTGTTACTTTACCTCACGGAACAGGTAAAACAAAAAGAGTACTTGTTCTATGTACTCCTGACAAGGAAGAAGAAGCTAAAGCTGCCGGAGCTGATTATTTTGGATTAGATGAATACATCGACAAAATAAAAGGCGGTTGGACGGATGTCGATGTTATTATCACTATGCCAAGTGTTATGCCTAAGGTAGGTGCTTTGGGAAAAATCTTAGGACCAAGAGGTCTTATGCCAAACCCTAAAACAGGTACTGTAACAATGGAAATAGGTAAAGCCGTTCAAGAAGTTAAGGCCGGTAAAATTGATTTCAAAGTTGATAAGTATGGTATAGTGCATGCAAGTGTTGCTCGTATGTCTTTTGACTCTAAAAAGATTTATGACAATGCAATGGAAGTATTACAAGCTATCATAAAATTGAAACCAGCGGCAGCAAAGGGTACATACGTAAAAAGCGTAACTGTTTCTTCAACTATGAGCCCAGGTGTAAAAGTTGATCCAAAGTCAATAAACAAATAATCTCAGAAAAAGTTTGAATATATGAGAAAGGAAGAAAAAAGTCAGCTGATAGAAAACATCGGAGCGGAAATTTCTAAATATCCTTATCTTTATTTTGTTAGTATAGATGGATTAAATTCTGTTGAAACTGCAAAGTTGAGAAGAATGTGCTTCCGTAATGATGTTAAGTTATTAGTTGTGAAGAATACCTTGTTGATCAAGGCTTTGGAAAAAATGGATATTGATTATTCAGAATTATTTCCAACTTTCAAAGGTTCTACTTCTGTTATGCTTTCTAACGTTAATAATGCACCAGCAAAACTTATAAAGACATTCAGAGCAAATGGAGAAAAACCAGCGTTAAAATCAGCTTATGTTGAAGAATGTTTCTATGTAGGTGATGCTGCATTAGAAGAATTGATAGCAATCAAGTCTAAAAATGAACTTGTTGCTGATATTGTCGCAGCTCTTCAATCTCCAGCTAAGAATGTTATTGGAGCGTTGCAGTCAGGTGCAAATACGTTATCAGGTGTAGTAAAAACATTATCGGAAAGAGCCGAATAAGAAATTTTAAGAAAAAAAGAATTGTAAAACACATTAAATCAAGAAATAAAATGGCAGATTTAAAAGCATTCGCAGAACAATTAGTTAATTTGTCTGTAAAAGAAGTAAAAGAGTTAGCTGATATATTAAAAGAAGAATATGGTATTGAACCAGCAGCAGCAGCAGTAGCAGTAGCAGCAGGTCCAGCAGCAGCAGCAGCAGTAGCAGAAGAAAAAACTGCATTTGATGTAGTTTTAGCTGAAGCAGGTGCTTCTAAATTAAATGTTGTTAAATTAGTTAAAGATCTTTGCTCTTTAGGATTGAAAGAAGCTAAAGAATTAGTAGATGCTGCTCCAAAAACTTTAAAAGAAGGAGTTTCTAAAGATGAAGCAGAATCTTTGAAAAAAGCGTTAGAAGAAGCTGGTGCAAAGGTTGAAATTAAGTAAGACATTTCACCACAATGGATATTAAGGGAATAGGGTATTCTTTATGGAGAATACCTATTCCTTAATTGTGTTTTATCTAACTTATTTTTTAACCTTTAATTTTTTTAGCCTTGGCACGTAAAACCCAAAAATTAGTTAGTTTTGCATCAGTAAAACATTTTGATTATCCTGATTTTTTGGATATTCAATTGAAGTCTTTTAAGGACTTCTTTCAATTGGAAACAAATTCAGAAAATAGAGTAAATGAAGGTTTATATAAAGTCTTTTCTGAAAATTTTCCTATAACAGACGCAAGAAATAATTTCGTTTTAGAATTTCTTGATTATTTTATAGATCCTCCTAGATATTCCATTGAAGAATGTATAGAGAGAGGATTGACTTTTAGTGTTCCGTTAAAAGCAAAATTGAAATTATACTGTACAGATCCTGAACATGAGGATTTTGATACAGTTATACAAGATGTGTATTTAGGAATGATTCCTTACATGACCCCTAAAGGAACTTTTGTAATTAATGGTGCTGAGAGAGTAGTAGTTTCTCAGTTGCATCGTTCTCCAGGAGTGTTTTTTGGAACAAGTACACATTCCAATGGTATGCAGTTGTATTCTGCAAGAATTATTCCATTCAAAGGATCTTGGATGGAGTTTACTACCGACATAAATAATGTTATGTATGCTTATATAGACAGAAAGAAAAAACTGCCTATAACAACTTTATTGAGAGCTGTCGGTTATGAAACAGATAAAGATATTTTGGAAATCTTTAATCTAGCGCAAGAGATTAAGGTAACTAAAACAAATTTAAAAAAGGTTGTTGGAAAAAG
>CALCUN010000186.1 GCA_937906975.1 uncultured Bacteroidales bacterium | reverse complement strand
TAAGGAGTAAATTATGGGAAATTTATATAACATATATTGTGATGAAAGTTGTCATTTAGAACACGATGGAGAAAAAGCAATGACAATAGGAGGAATATGGTGTCCTCACAACAAAAAAAATGAAATATTTAATCGCATAAGAGAAATTAAAAAAGAACATGGATTAAGCGAGAAATTTGAAATAAAATGGAATAAAGTATCCATGGGTAAACTTGATTTCTATATGGATATTGTCAATTATTTTTTTGATAATAGCGATTTACATTTTCGTGTATTAGTTGTCCCTAATAAACAAGAATTAATACATGAGTTATACAAACAAACTCACGATGATTTTTACTATAAAATGTACTTCAATATGCTAAAAACACTTTTTGAACCTGGTTCAGAATATAATATATATATTGATATAAAAGATACACGAGGACAGCGTAAAGTAGAAAAACTACACGAAGTGTTATGCAATAATCATTATGATTTTAATAGAAAACTTATACGCAAAGTACAACAAGTCCGTTCAGAAGAAGTTGAGCTAGTAGCATTAGCTGATTTGATGATAGGTGCACTATCTTATCTTCACAGAAACAAAAATACTAGTGAAGCTAAATTAAAACTAATTGAACGTATAAAAACTAGAAGTGGCTACAATTTAATGGCTAGTACTTTATTTCGTGAAAACAAGTTTAACATTTTTATTTGGCACCCTAGTTATGGAAAATAAAGAATACTTTAATCTTCCAAACTTAATTGAATTAGATGAGTTTAACGGAGATTTTCTCAAATATCTTGAAGCTGTTTACGAATGCTTTAAACGAGATTTTATTATAAATCGTCCAATATTCAGAGGAGTAAGACTTGGTTTAAAGAAATATCCACTTTTTCAAGAAAAAGAAGCTACTTTTTGGCACATGACTTCCGAAGGAGAAGATGAGGCAAATAGAGAACCTGATTTAAGACGAATGGAAAGAATAAGCTGGCCTGCGGCAATGATTAACAAATCGGAACATCCTTATTTAAAAGTATGGGAAAATACTCGTGCTAACAAAACAAATATTCTTATATTTCATGAAGAAGAAAATTATTTAGTAGTATTGAGAAAAGCAAAAGATTATATCTTACCTTGGACTGCTTATTTAATAGAATATAAATCAAGAAAAGAGAAATTATTAAAAGAATACGAAGTATATATAAAAAGCAAGGAGCGATAGAATATATCGCCCCCGTTTCTCCTTCAACGCATGGTTGCTGAGATGGTACAAAATTAAGAAATTATTCGTTTACGAACAAAAAATCACTTTATTATTTAACACAAACAAGTTAAAAGGGTTTTTAAAACAAAGAAAAACAGAGATTTAAAAATAAAAGTATTTTTTTCAATTTTTCTTTGTTTTTTTTTATACATTTGCAAATTAAATTAAAAAATAAAAAATAGTATGAAAAAACTAACATTCATTGCAGTATGTCTGCTAATTGCAACAACAATGTTTGCACAAGAAAAAAAAGTAGCATTTACTTTTGATGTATCTTTTGGAAAATCAACTTCCTACAATACAGTTGGAGGATTGAATGTTGAAAGTTCTCACATTACATCTTTCCCTAATTGTTTAAACTACAAAATGGGTGCGGGAATTAGATACAACGACAAATTAACTTTCAAAATAGACTATTTTCACACAGCAAACACATATTATTTCACTTCAACATATTATGATGGAGTACAAAGGATTGAAAACTTAAACTACATTGGACTAAGTGCCGCTTATTCTTATAAAATGGGTAACTCTTTTGAATTATCGCCTTATTTAGGTATCGGAGTAATTATGGAAAAATCAGAAAACCTTTACTCCCAATCAAACACTACAGCAATAATAGGTCGTTTAAACTCAAAATTTGCAACTGAATTAGGACTTTCCTTAGAATACAAAGCAACAAAGAATCTATCATTTTTTGCAACCCCTTCCCTACTATTCACCAACCTTGACTCAGGAAAACAAATCGGTGAAATGAACTCTGACCTATTTTTCATATCATTTGGAAGAACATTCCTTTCAACAAACATAGGAGCACGTTTTAGATTCTAATACAATAAGAAAAAAAACTTCAAAAAAAACTCGCAGGAAACAAATCTTGCGAGTTTTTTTTACAAAATTCTCAAATCGATATCAGGCACTATAACATCAGAAAGAGTATCTTGAATAAGAAAACCCATATAAAGAGGTATTGTAAGCATTTCTTCTTCTCGTCCGATATTATATTTTCCAAGTTTGATTGCATGATTAACGTGGTAAATATTTTTGTTTTTTAGAACTGTTTTTAAACTTTTTGTTTTTCCTGATTTTGCTTTGACTTCAATCACTACGCATTCTCCTTTGTATCTGACAAGAAAATCTAACTCTAAACCACTATCCTTTTGGAAGTAATACAACTTCTGTCCTGATTTACAAAGAAAATCTGCTATAAGATTTTCAAATATAGAGCCTTTATAGGCTAAAAGATTTCCTTTTAGTATATCTGCTTGTGTACCATAGTCAAGCATAGCGACAAAAAGACCAATATCTGTGGTGTATAATTTAAAACAGTCTTTAATGGCATTTCCTTCAAGTGGCAATTCCGTAATTTGTGTATTATAACATCTTTTTACTAATCCTGCATCTTCAAGCCATTGAATACTTCCTATATATTGAGATGAGCGACCGCCTTTTCTTACAACGGAATATTGAAATTTCTTATTCTCTTTGGCTAATTGTTTAGGAATTGATTCAAAACATTCTCGAATACGTACTTTATCGGAGTTGTCTGCATACTTAATCATATCTTCTTCGTATTCCGCTATAAGATTACGTTGTAATTGATATGTAAGTTCAATGTTTTTTGTTTCAAGAAACGTGTTTACGACCTCAGGCAAACCTCCTACAATGACATATCTATATAATAATTCCATCATTGCATTATGAATACCTTCCGGAACTACTGTTTCTTTTTCAAAGCACGATTTCACTGAATCAATCACCTTATTATTTATTCCATTTGCCCATAAAAATTCTTCAAAATCCAAAGGATACATCTCTATTATCGTTTCATATCCAACAGGAATAGAGTCTTGCCCTTCTTTCCTCCTATTTTCATATCCCCTTACGCCCAAAAGTGAGCCTGTTGAAATAACATCAAATCGTCCATCTATTTGAAATGATTTCAGGGCAGTCCTTGCTTCTTTACATTCTTGAATTTCATCAAGTATTATGCAAGTCTTTTCTTTTATGAAACGACTATTCGGAATTAAAGCTGATAGGTTTAGAATTATGGTATCAACATCTATACTACCAGAAAAGGCTGATTTTTTATCCGGTTCAAGAATAAAATTCACATAAACCACATTTTCATAATTCTCTTTTGCAAATTTCTGAACTATATATGTTTTACCACATTGACGAATGCCCTTTATCACAAGAGGTTTTTTATTTTTAGACTTCTTCCATTCCGTCAAAACAGATTCTATTTTTCTTTTAAGCATGATTTTTGTTTATTTTTTGCAAATTTACACTTTTTCCAACGAATAAACAAAGTGTCATTACACTTTTTCCAACGAATAAATAGGGTGTTATTACACTTTTTCCAACGAATGATTTAAATTATTTACATTTTCTATATAATTTTGTCAGTAAAAAGTCTTTGAAAAATTATTTTTTTCTTTGTTTTTTTCTTTGATTTTTTTCTATAACTATTGTTTTTTTGTACATTTGCAAATTAAATCTAAAAAAAGAAATAGACTATGAAAAAAGCATACGTATTTCCAGGTCAAGGTGCTCAATTCGTTGGAATGGGTAAAGACCTATATGATAACAATGAAGAATGTAAAGCATTGTTTGAAAAAGCAAATGAAATATTAGGTTTTAGAATTACCGATATTATGTTTGCAGGTACTGATGAACAATTAAAACAAACTAATGTTACTCAGCCTGCTATTTTCTTACATTCTGTTATTCTTGCTCATGCTTTGGGCGAAGAGTTTAAACCTGATATGGTTGCAGGACACTCTTTGGGTGAGTTTTCTGCTTTGGTGGCTGCTAAGGCTATGAGTTTTGAAGATGGTTTACGTCTTGTGGCTGCAAGAGCTAATGCTATGCAAAAGGCTTGTGAGTTAGAGCCTAGTACAATGGCTGCTATCATTGGTTTAGATGATGAAAAAATAGAAGAAGTATGTGCAGGTATTGAAGAAGTTGTTGTTCCTGCTAACTACAACTGTCCTGGTCAATTGGTTATTTCTGGTTCTATGGAAGGAATCAACAAGGCTTGTGAAGCTTTGAAGGCTGCTGGTGCTAAAAGAGCTTTACCTTTAAAGGTTGGTGGTGCTTTCCACTCTCCTCTTATGGAGCCTGCAAGAGTTGAATTGGCTGAGGCTATTGCTAATACTAATATTCAATCTCCTATTTGTCCTGTTTATCAAAACGTAAATGCTCAACCTATGACTGAGCCTGCTCAAATCAAAGAAAATCTTATCGCTCAATTGACTGCTCCTGTGAAATGGACTCAAATTTCTAAGGCTATGGTTGAAGATGGTGCGACTACTTTTGTTGAAGTTGGTCCTGGTCAAGTTCTTCAAGGTTTGATTAAAAAGGTTAAGGCTGACGGAGAGTTTATTTCTGCTAGCATTTAATTCTTGATTATATAAATGGATACTTTTAAAGAACTATTACTTAAAAGGCAAAGCGATAGGAAATATTCTTCCAAAAAGGTGGAGGAGGAAAAGGTGCTTGCTTGCATTGAGGCTGCTCGCCTCTCTCCTTCTGCTTGCAATTCTCAACCGTGGTCGTTTGTGGTGATTGATAGTGAGCCTATCCTTCAACAAGCTCAAAGGCGTATTGCTACTATGGGAATGAATCGTTTTGTTAAGCAAGTGCCTTGTTTGATAGCGATAGTTTTGGAAAAGGCTAATTTTACTGCCTCTATTGGTTGTGTGATTAAGGATAAGGAGTATCCGTTGTTAGATATAGGAATTGCGGCTAATAATATGTGTATGCAAGCCTCTGAGTTAGGTCTTGGTTCTTGCATACTTGGTTGGTTTGATGAAAAGGGTCTTAAAAAGCTTATTGATGTGCCCGATAATAAACGTATTCCTTTAGTGATTGCTTTGGGTTATCCCGCTACTATTACAAGGAAAAAGATTCGCAAACCTTTAAAAGATATTGTGCATTTCAATTCTTATATGAGAAATGAAAAGAAAATAGAATTATAAACAAAATAAAAATTAGGCAAAATGATAACAAACAACTTTGCACATCGTCATAACGGTCCTCAACCAGCAGAGGTTGAGAAGATGTTAAAGGTAATCGGTGTTAGTAGCATTGATGAACTTATTGACAAGACAATTCCAGCGAAGATTCGTTTTAAAGAACCTTTGGACCTTCCTCAAGGTATGAACGAATATGAGTATTTTACTATGTTGAAAGGCATGGCAGCTAAGAACAAAATGTATGAAACTTACATTGGTCAAGGTTACTACAATACAATAGTTCCTGCTGTGTTACAAAGAAATATTTTAGAAAATCCAGGTTGGTACACTTCTTACACTCCTTACCAAGCTGAAATCTCTCAAGGCCGTTTGGAAACTCTTTTCACTTTCCAAACAATGATTTGCTCTATGACAGCAATGCCTTTGGCTAATGCGTCTTTACTTGATGAGGCTACTGCTTGTGCGGAAGCTATGTTGATGTTCTATGGTTCAAGAAGCCGCCAACAACAAAAAGATAATGTTAATAAATTCTTTGTTAGTGAAAATCTTTTCGCTCAATCAATAGATGTTATCAAAACAAGAGCCGTTCCTCGTGGAATAGAAGTTGTTGTAGGAAGTGATGACACTGTTCTTGATGAAACTTTCTTTGGTGCAATAGTTCAATATCCAAATCGTAAGGGTGAAGTATTGGATTATGCAGAATTTACTGCTAATGCAAAAGCAAAAGGAATATTTGTTGCAGTGGCTGCTGACTTAATGAGTTTGGCTTTATTGACTCCTCCAGGAGAATGGGGTGCTGATTGCGTTTGCGGTACAACTCAAAGATTTGGTTGTCCAATGAGTTTTGGTGGTCCTTCTGCTGCTTACTTTGCTTGTACTGAAAACTTCAAAAGAACAATGCCTGGTAGAATCATTGGTCAAACAGTAGATGCACAAGGTAATAAGGCTTTCCGTTTAGCTCTTCAAACAAGAGAACAACATATCAAACGTGAAAAAGCTACTTCTAATATCTGTACTGCTCAAGCTCTTGTTGCTATAATGGCAGGTCAATATGCGGCTTATCACGGACAAGAAGGAATTAGAGAAATAGCACAAGATATAAACAAAACAGCAAATACTATTGCTGAAAATGCAAAAGCTTACGGATATACTCAATTAAACGAAACATTCTTCGATACAATTCGTTTAGCATGTCCTGTTGATGCTGAAAAGGTTTGTCAAGTTGCGGTTGAAAACAAAATCAACTTCTTATTGATTGACAACAAAACAATAGGTATTTCTACTGACGAAACTACTTCTTGCCAAGGTGTAGAAAGAGTTTTAATAGTGTTAGCACAAGCTGCTGGAAAAGAATTTACGGGCTTTGCTTGTTGTCAAGCTCCTAATTCAATCCCTGCTAAATTACAAAGACAATCAGCTTTCTTAACTCAAAAAGTATTCTCTTCTTATCATTCAGAAACAGAAATGATGAGATACTTAAAGAAAATGGAAGTAAAAGACTTGTCATTGAATAGAGCTATGATACCACTTGGTTCTTGTACAATGAAACTAAACGCTGCAATGGAAATGATACCATTCACTTGGTCAGAATTTGCAAACGTTCACCCATTTGTTCCAAGAAATCAAGCAGAGGGTTATTATGAACTTGTTGAAGATATGGATAGAATCCTTTCTAAAATCACAGGATTTGCGAAAGTAAGTCTTCAACCTAACTCAGGAGCAGCAGGAGAATACGCAGGATTGATGACAATACGTAATTTCCAAATCGCAAACGGACAAGCAAACAGAACAGTTTGTTTAATCCCTGCTTCTGCTCACGGAACAAACCCAGCTTCTGCTGCAATGGCAGGAATGAATATCATAGTAATCAAAACAACTGCTGAGGGAGAAATCGATATTGCTGACTTGAAAGAAAAAGCAGAAGCAAATAAAGAAAACCTTTCTTGCTTAATGGTTACTTACCCTTCTACTCACGGTGTGTTTGAAGAAGGAATTATAGATATTATAAACATCATTCACGAAAACGGTGGATTGGTTTATATGGACGGAGCAAACATGAACGCTCAAATAGGCTTAACATCACCAGGCTTTATGGGAGCTGACGTTTGCCACTTAAACTTACACAAATCATTTGCAATGCCTCACGGTGGTGGTGGCCCAGGAGTTGGACCAATTGGTTGTACAGCAGCTCTTGCTGATTACCTTCCAACTCACGGAACAATATCAACAGGTTCTACAAAAGGCTCACCAGTTGCTGCTTCACCATTCGGAAGTGCAGGATTATTACCTATCACTTACGGATACTTGAAAATGTGCGGTGGAGAAGGACTTGCACAAGCAACAAAATACGCTATCTTGAACGCAAACTACATGAGAACAAGAATAGCAACTGCTTACAATATCCTTTACACAGGAACTCACGGAATGTGTGCTCACGAATTTATCATGGATTGCAACCAATTCTCATTAAGTTCAGGAGTACAATGCGGAGATATAGCAAAACGTTTAATGGACTACGGCTTCCACGCACCAACAGTTGCATTCCCTGTTCACGGAACATTGATGATAGAACCAACAGAATCAGAACCATTGTCAGAAATGGATAGATTGTGCGATGCTTTAATCCAAATCCGTCAAGAAATTCGCGACATAGAAGAAGGAAAAGCAGACAAACAAAACAATATCATCATGAACGCACCTCACACAATGCAAGTAGTTTGTGCAGATACATGGGATAGACCATACACTCGTCAAATGGCAGCCTTCCCTCTTGAACACGATGACAAATACTGGCCATGTTCTTCAAGAGTAGATGACGCATACGGCGATAGAAACCTTGTAGTATCTTGGGCTGAATAAGCAAAAAGAAAAAAACAAGCATAAAAAACTTAAATCGGGAGTTTTAATTAACTCCCGATTTTTTACAAAAAGCAATATGTTATGGGGATATTTGACTTTTTAAAACGCAAAAAAGAAGAGATAATAGTTTCTTCTAACAAGTTTACCCATAAATTATACTCTGATATTTTAGTCTTCAACAATAAAATAGATGAATTACTTAAAAAAGATTGTTTTATTGCAAGAAGCGATTATAAAAATCTAATTACCGAATACGAAGAACTTTACAATTCTTTACTACCCATTTACAATAATGGCTTACTAAATGACTTTTCTAAAAAATACAAAATAAATATTAAGCAAATCAACCGCTTTACTTCCTTATATAAAGAAATTCAAAATCTAAAATTAGAATCTCCCACAATAAAAGCCCATAATGAAGATTTTATTCAAAGACATTTAAAATCAGAACAAGCATATCTTGATACAATCCTAAAAGATTGCGATTCTTCCATTATGCTTGATAAGGAACAAAGGCGAGTTATTTTAACAGATGAAGACCACACTCTTGTAATTGCAGGAGCTGGTGCGGGCAAAACAACAACAATTGCAGCCAAAGTAAAGTATTTGACAGAAAAACAAAAGATTAACCCCTCTCAAATCTTAGTAATCTCTTTCACAAACAAAGCAGTGGAAGAATTAAAAGAAAGAATAAATCACAAATTAAAAATACCTGCCACAATAAGTACGTTTCATTCTATTGGCTATTCCATATTACGCCAAAGCGAAACAGAACAAAAAAAGGTTGTAGATGGAGGTTTTCTTTACAATATCATAAACAACTATCTTAAAACAAACATTCTAAAAGACCATGTATTAGTTGATAAACTAATTCTATTCTTTGCATCATATATTTCTGCACCTTACGAGGATAAGAACATAAATGAATATTTTAAATTCATAGCTAATAGCGACTTTTCTTCTCTAAAAAGTAATCTTAACGAATATGCAAAAGAAATAATTGATAGAAAAACAAACAAAAAAGAAACCCTAAGAAATGAAACTTTACGTTCAATTGATGAGGTTATGATTGCAAACTTTCTATACCTTAACCAAATTGAATATGAGTATGAACCAATTTATCAATATCGCATATTAGATTCAAACAAACCTTATACACCAGATTTCATTATAAAACAAGGAGATAAAACCTCATATATTGAACATTTTGGCATTACGGAAGATGGAAAAAACAATAGATACTCCCAAGAAGAATTAGATAAATACAAGAGTATTGTTAATAAAAAAATACTCCTACATAGACAACACAAGACAGATTTAATATACACATTCTCAAAATACAAAGACAAACGCTCACTACTTTCTCATCTCGAAGAAGAATTAGTAAAAAGAGGTTATACTCTAAATAAAAGAAACTCCGAAGAGATTTATAAACAACTCATAGACAAACAAGAAAGCAAGTATATCACAAAATTAACCCTCTTTATTTGTAGTTTCATTGGCAATTTCAAAACACAAGGATACAATTATCAAAAATTCAGTGAATTTAAACAAACAGTAAAAAATCCAAGAACACAATTATTTTTAGAAATATGTGAGGTATGTTTTCTTGAATACCAAAAAACATTAAAAGAGTTTAATTATATTGATTTTCAAGATATGATAAATAACTCGGCTCTAATAATCAAAAACAAACAACTCTCAAAAGAAAAAATAGATTTTAAATATATAATAGTAGATGAATATCAAGACATATCAAGACAAAGATATAATCTAATAAAAGAAATATCACAATTATGCAATGCAAAAATAATGGCAGTTGGAGACGATTGGCAATCAATTTATGCTTTTAGTGGCTCTGTCCTTCCTTTATTTACACAATTTTGCAATGTAGTTGGCTATGGTTGTGAACTAAAAATAACACACACCTATCGCAATGCACAAGAGATTATAAACATTGCAGGTAACTTTATCCAAAAAAACTCCAACCAAATAAAGAAAGCTTTAATCTCCCCTAAAAGAATCAACAATCCTGTCTTTATTCACACCTATGATGATAGTTATTCATTGAATAAACCAACAGAAAAAGGAGGAGTATTTTACAACATAGGATTTGCTTTAAACGAAATAATAGGTCAAATCATAAAATTCAACTCCATAGAAAAGAAATCACAAATACCCTCTATCCTATTTATTGGAAGATATGGCTTTGACGCAAGAAATATGTGTAAATCAAATCAATTTAGCTATGATGAAAAAAGCGGAAACGTATTTTCAAGCAAATATGGTTCAAAAGTAAAACTAAGTTTTATGACAGCACATAGTTCAAAAGGCTTAAGTGCAGAAAATGTCATAATAATAAATGCAAAAGACAATACATACGGATTTCCTTCCAAGGTAGAAGATGACCCAATCTTAAAACTTGTAGTATCATACGATGACTCATACAATTATGCCGAAGAAAGAAGACTATTTTATGTAGCACTAACAAGAACAAAAAATAGAGTCTTTATAATAACACCTAAAAACAGACCATCAGAATTTATAAAAGAATTACTAAACGAACCACATAACTATCCAAATCTTACACTCACAGGAGAATTATCCGCAAATGCAAAAGAAAACACCGATGTAAAAAACAAATGTCCTAAATGTGGTTATCCAATGCAACTAAAATGGAATAAAAACTATGGATTAAAACTTTGGATATGCACAAACGACCAAGAAATTTGCGGATTTATGACAAATGATAAACGAGAAAAAGAAATGTCGATTCATAAATGTGATTGGTGCAAAGACGGATATTTAATAGTAAAACAAAATAACAATGACTTTTTCTTAGGTTGTACCAATTACAAAAAAGACAATTCAGGTTGTAATCGTTCATTAAATAAAACACATTACAAGTTTTGGCTTAATAATAAATTTGGAGTAAATGATGAATCAATAGAAAAACAATCCTACTACAAGGAAGAAAACATAAAAGATTTACCTCCTAAAATAATAGAAGAAAAACAAATAAGAGAACGAAAGCCTCAAACAATAAATGCAATAAAATACAAAGACATATATTTGAATGATCAAGTAGTAAAAATTGCTGTTGATTCATTTGATAATTTACTTACAGATTTGTCTTTATTTGATAAACTATATAAATACAAGAATAACTACAAAAAAGAAAATGCCCCTATTCTTACAAATCAAATTCTTGTACAATTAGCAACCAACAGACCAACAAGCCATGAAGAAATAATGGACATTTATGGATTTGGAGAAAAGTATTGGGAGTTTTATGGACAGGATCTCCTTGCAATAATCATAACACACTTATCCAAAATATAATAGTTTTAAAAAACTTTTCCTACCTTTGCATTTATAAACTTAAAATAAAAAGTAATATGAAAAAGATTTTATTATTTATGATTTGTTGTGCAGTGGTGGTTTCTGTGTCTGCACAAGGGTTTCAAAGACATTCGCAAAGAGGCGATGATAAAAAAACAATTAATTTCCGTCCTGCTGAAAAAATGGCTTTAAGTGGTGATTACAATTATGCTTTGTCTTCTTACAATACTGATGACCTTTACATAACTTGTGAATATCATTATGATGCTTATCGTCGTTTAGTTGCAGTTCACGAAATTGTTCCTGCTGAATATGAATTGATAGATTCTATTCGTTACAACGAACAAAATCAAATGGTGCGTCTTGATGGCTATCAATTAATGGGTAACACTTGGGTAAATGTTTATTATTTGGAATACACATACAATAATCAAGGCTTAATTGCATCACGAGCAAATTACAATAACTTTGGTGGAGAATTTGAATTAGGTGGTTTGTATGAATATTTCTACAATCCGCAAGGTCAATTAATAAGCACCGATTTAACAATGGGTGATATGCTTTTGCAAATGGTAGAATATGAATATGCAAATGGTCTTTTAACTACTGAAACATGGAGTTATGCTGACGATCCTTTTTCTTCTAATTCAACATTTACTGCTAATGAACGCATAGATTATTCATATAATGAAGGAAAATTAAGTCTTATTACATACAACACTTTTGATGGATTTGCTTGGAGCGTTTATGGCACAAGAACTTACACATACGATGAAAATGGTAATTGCACCGAAATACACGCATACGATGCTAATGAAAACGAAACGGAACGTTCTATTTTCACTTTTGATAATCGCCTTTTGGAAGAAACACTTATGCCTTGGACTCCTGAAATGACTCGTCCTGAAACCTACACAAATAAAAACACATACAGACTTGAAGAATATTGGGCATTAGATGCAAACTTCACTTTACAATATGTATGTGATTATGAATACAATTATGTAGATATTGACGCAGTTGGATTGGCAGATGTAAAAGAATTTCCTTTGACAATCGCTCCTAACCCAACTGATGATATAATCATTCTATCAGGTTTAGGCGAAGGAGTTCATCAAATGGAAATCATAGACATGGCAGGTCGTGTTATGATGCAAGATGAAGTTACAAACTCAAAAGTAATCAATGTTTCATCTTTGCAAGAGGGTTGCTACCTTGTAAAAGTTATGAATAACACATCTGTTTATACTTCAAAAGTAGTTGTAAGATAATATTTTAAAACACAATAAAACGAAGGGTGAAAGTAAATTCTTTCACCCTTTATTTTTTTCCTAAGAAAAATTCGAAAAAAGCAAAGAAAAAATTTGAAAAAGCAAAGAAATAATTTTCTAAAGCAAAGAAATAATTTTCTAAAGCAAAGAAATAATTTCCTTTTTTTAAGGTTTGTAAATTTAATATTTTTATATAAATTTGCACTATTGTGTATTGAATACATTTTTACCTAAAAAAAATTTATAATTCTTATGAAAAAAATAATCACCTTAGGTTTTGTTTTACTCGGCCTGCAACTTCATAGTCAAACACTT
>CALCUN010000185.1 GCA_937906975.1 uncultured Bacteroidales bacterium | reverse complement strand
CAAAGAAATCTTTTACCTCTTTTATTTTTTCTAAGTTATTGATTATTGCATTTATTGCACCATCTCCTTGAAGCAGGGAGGGGAAAAGCTTATGGAAAATACCATATTCTTTGTGTGAATTTATGATATTGATAAAATCTTGATAGCCTTTGCCTGTTTCAACCGAGATTACAGCAAGGCGTTTTGGTAAATCAGTAAGGATTGTTTCTTTATTGAGATTGAAAACCTTTTCTTCTTTGAGTTTTTCTATTGAGGCGTTTCTCTCTTTCTCTAATTCTCCAAGTGTAAACGAAGTATCTATATCGCTAATTCTTAGACTTAGTCCATAAAAACCATTGTATTTTATGCTGGCTTTAAATAATATTGTTGTGCCATCGGTGAGTTCTACTCCCGCAAGGGAGAATTTTTCTTGTATTCTTTTGAAATCACTCGCCCAAATCGTAGCACGCATTTGAGAAATTACGACATCTTTGTCCTTTTCTACCAAATCTGGAAAGGCATGCCCGCTATAAGTGTAATAATTCAACTTTAACATTTCTGCTTTTACCCAAAACTCAGAACTATATCGTGCAGAAAGAGTACGTTCTATGCTTTTGGTAACTTCGGTTAAAGTAAAAATTCTTACATCTTGCATCATAGAAAAACTAAGTTTAAAAAAAGGAGGGCGAAAAAGCCCTCCCGATTATGAAAAAAAACATTTAAAATTATTATTCCGCAATTTGTTTCAAAACTCTTGCAGTGAATTCTTTTTCTATTGCTTCGGCTTTATCAACTATTGCTTGACCTTTTGCGATAATTTCTTTAACAAATTCTTTATCGTTTAAGCTACCACAGTTGATTTGCATATTCATAAATGCTCCTATACAAGCAGCTCTTGCACATAAGATACCAACTGCTGCATCTGTTACAGAGTTTGGATTTCCTATTTCAACCATTTTTTGACATACTTCAAATACTTCAAATGATTTGCAAAGAGTTCTGTATGGTACTTCAATAGCATATTTTGTTGCATCTTGAATAGCTTGTGTTCTTGCTGCTTTTTCTTCGTCTGTTTTCTTTGGTAATCCGAAGGCTTCCATAATTAAGTTGAAAGAACGTGTATCTTCATCAACCAAGAACAACAATTCATCTTTTATAGCTTGACCTTTTTCAGCAACAACAGAGAATTCTTCCCATCTTTCGTCCCAACCAGCTTTGTGAGATGAAAGATTAGCAACCATTGTTCCCAAAGCAGCTCCCAAAGCTCCCATATAAGCAGAAATACTTCCACCACCAGGAGCAGGACTTTCAGAAGCAGTTTCGTTAGCGAAAGCTGTGCAAGTCATATCCACTAACTTCTTGCTATTTTTGTCCTCAATCATATATTCGATTACCTTTTCTTGTGGATTAAATGGCTTTAAGTCGTCTAATCCCATTGATTTAACAGCAATCTTTATCAATTCTGCTTCATCAACTCCAAGAGAACGTTGTTGTTTTGCAAGGTAATATTTACCAGCATCGATTAAAGTTTTCTTTGGAACTAAACCTACGATTTCAACTCCTGTAACTCTAACACCTCTTGCAGCAGCTTTTGCACTCACTTCATCAAAACAAACGTGTAAAGGAGCAACATTAGCATCAGTAATATTCATTGAAACTTGCGCAATGCCATATTCTTCAATAAACCAACCAATAGCCTTTGTTCCCTTTAAAGTACCTGGAATCATAATAGGATTTCCGTTTTCGTCCTTCATAGGTTTGCCGTTTGGTTTACCACCTTCTCTCATTGGACGGCCTTTTTCTCTTACGTCAAAAGCGATTGCGTTTGCTCTTCTTGTAGAAGTTGTATTTAAGTTGTAGTTTACAGCCAATAAAAAGTCTCTTGCTCCAACTGCTGTCGCACCACTGCGAGCAACTTGTTCACTCCAAGCGTTTGGACCAAAGCAAGGTTTCCATTCTTCTGTAACAATTCTTGCAGACAAGCCTTCATATTCTCCCTTACGGCAAGAAGCAAGATTTCTTCTCTTAGGTTCAAAAGCTGCTGATTCATAACAGTAGATTGGAATGTTTAATTCTGTTCCTATTCTTTCGCCTAATTTTCTTGCATAGCCAACAACTTCGTCCATAGTGATGTTTGCCACAGGAATAAGCGGACAAACGTCAGTTGCTCCAAAGCGTGGGTGGTCGCCATGATGATTACGCATATCTATAAGCTCTTGTGCTTTCTTTACAAGCATAAAAGCAGCCTCACAAACTTGCTCTGGCTCACCTACAAAAGTGATTACAGTTCTGTTTGTAGTAGCACCTGGATCTACGTCTAACAATTTAACGCCTTCTACCTTTTCAACTTCGGCTACAACTTGGTTTATGATATTCATATCTCTACCTTCCGAAATGTTTGGTACGCATTCAATCAGTTGTTTCATATTCTAAAAATTTAATTGTTTGTTACATATTATTAAAACTCTGCAAAGGTACAACTATTTCTTGAATTAAGTAAATTCTTTCTTTGTTTTAGAAAAATCCAAACGCGTTGGACTACCTCTCCAATGCGATTGGACTACTCGTCCAACGCGTTTGGACAAATATTTTCCTTAGAAAAATTTGATAAACCTGCGGTTTTAAGGTTTATAACAATAAAATTATTATCTTTGCAGTTAGTAATTTAAAGCTATTGTTATGAATAGTGTTACGCAAGAGAGAATAATACCTTCTATTCAAAAGTATTTTTCCACTCAACCAATAAGTAAAGCATGGTTGTTTGGCTCTTATTCTCGTGGAGAGGAGAATGAGCAAAGCGATATTGACATTCTTGTTTCTTTTGACGAGAATGCAAAAATCTCTCTTTTTAAATATGCAGACATAATCTGTCAATTAGAAAAGCTACTCAATCAAAGAGTAGATTTAGTTGAAGAAGGAGCATTACTACCCTTTGCACAAGAATCAGCAAACAAAGATAAAATATTGATATATGAGAGAGACTGTTAAGGATAAAGGGAGAATAGAGCACATGCTCTCGGCAATAAATAATGTAGATGAGTTTACTGCAAACGTAAATGCAGAAGAATTTGCAGAAAGTAAGCTTTTGTTTTACGCAGTCGTTAAAAACATAGAAATTATTGGCGAAGCCTCATATATGCTTACGAAAGAATTTAAACTATCACATAGTAATATACCTTGGCAAATAATGGAAAAAATGCGTCATGTATTAGTTCATGGATATTATACTATATCTCCTAAAAAAGTTTGGGAGACTGTACAAGAGGATTTGCCTATTTTGAAAAAGCAACTAACAGATTTATTAAAAGAAATTTAATAAAAAGAGAAACAATATAAAGAAAAACGCTCGTGAGGGTTTGTAAAATTTTGATTTATGGGCGTTTTGATGTAAAATAAAATACTTTCCCAAAGAGTTAAGCCCAAATGCTTGCGATATTTTCAACTTTAAGATTTCTAATCGCAAATTTTAAGAATATAAGCCGTTATTAAAATACATAAAATCAAAGACTTAACTTTTTGAAGCCCTAAAAACACTAAATTTTTCTTTGATTTAGCCGATTTTTCCTTTGTTTTTCTCTAAATATTTCTTTGATTTTTATAGATATTTCTTTGAAAAAATTATTTTTTTCTTTGCTTTTTTTCGTTTTTTCTTTGAATTATTTTCCCAAAGCCTAAATCCGTAAAAATTAACCCTAATTTTCGTCAATTTTTCGCAAAAAATTTCACAAAAATCCCAAAATGAAATTTCTGTAAAATAAAGGTTTTTGTCTGTGAATTTTGAGTTATGAAATTAAGAGTTTGTATGTGATTTTTTTGTGCTTGAAGAAATTTGTTATACTTTTGTGTGCAATTTATTAACCTTTAAAAAGGATGTTGAAAATGAATAAAATAAAGATTTTTAGTTTGATTGTAGTATTTACTTCGTTATTTGTGGGATTTGAAAAATTGAATGCACAAGATGTAAGTAAGTTTAAATGCCTTAAAACCTTATATGGACATTCACATTATGTTGCGTCCGTAGCATATAGTCCCGATGGCACAAAAATTATCAGTGGTTCAGGGGATAATACCGTTAAGATATGGAATGCAAACACAGGAGAATACCTTAAAACCTTGGAGGGACATTCAAGTTATGTCCGTTCCGTAGCATATAGTCCCGATGGTACAAAAATAATCAGCGGTTCATGGGATGGAATCATAAAGATATGGAATGCAAACACAGGACAATGCCTTAAAACCTTGGAGGGATATATAACTCCTGTCTATTCCGTAGCATATAGTCCCGATGGCACAAAAATTGTCAGCGGTTCAGATGATAATATCATTAATATATGGGATGCAAACACAGGAGAATGCATTAAAACCTTAGAGGGACATTTGGATGGTGTCCATTCCGTAGCATATAGTCCCGATGGCACAAAAATAATCAGCGGTTCGTATGATAAAACCATAAAGATATGGGATGCAAACACAGGAGAATGCCTTAAAACCTTGGAGGGACATTCATATGTTGTCGAATCCGTAGCATATAGTCCCGATGGCACAAAAATTATCAGCGGTTCAGGGGATGAAACCGTTAAGATATGGGATGCAAACACAGGACGATGCCTTAAAACCATGAAGGGAGATTCAGATTATATCATTTCCGTAGCATATAGTCCCGATGGTACAAAAATAATCAGCGGTTCATGGGATGAAACCATAAAGATATGGGATGCAAACACAGGAGAATGCCTTAAAACCTTAAAGGGGCATATATTTGATGTCGTTTCCGTAGCATTTAGTCCCGATGGTACAAAAATTATCAGCGGTTCAGATGATACAACCATTAAGATTTGGGGAGTGGAGTAGGGGATTGATTTTATAATATAAAGAAAAACGCTCGTAAGTCTTTGTTTAATTCAGACAAACGAGCGTTTTGTTTTTTATTTACATAAGATTTTTTTTATACCTTTGTAATATAATTTGCTGATATATGGGATATGGAAGATAAATCATTAATTGAGTCAATAGAAATGCCTGATGAGGATTTGATGAAACTTGCTGATAATATTGTAGCGTTGATAGAAGAGAGCAAACAACAGTTAGCAATTAGTATTAACCGAACTATCAAAACTACATATTGGAATGTTGGACGATATATTGTTGAATTTGAACAACAGGGTAATGCAAGAGCAGTCTATGGTGCGAATTTACTTTCTCGTCTTGCAAAAATTCTTCGTGCAAAAGTTGGACGTGGTTACAGCCGTCCAAATCTTAATAATATGAGAAAGTACTATTTAATGTTTTCTTCTTGTCAGACATCTGACAATTCTGAGTTTGCAATTTGTCAGACGTCTGACAAATTAACTTGGTCTCATATTTGTGAACTTATAACTATTGATGATGCTTTGGAAAGAAAGTTTTATCTAAATGAATGTATTGCAGAAAATTGGACAGTTAATGCTTTGCATCGTCAAAAGGAAAGCGGCCTTTTTATGAGATTAGCATTAAGTAAAGATAAACAAGGAATAATGGAACTCGCTCACAGAGGGCAGGTCGTGCAGAAAGCAGAAGATGTTGTGAAAGACACTTACACATTAGAATTTCTTGGATTTGAAGATAAAAAACAATACAAAGAAAGTGAATTAGAACAGAAGCTTATTGATAATATGCAGAAGTTTTTATTGGAGTTAGGAAAAGGATTTGCTTTTGTTGGACGTCAATATGCTATAACAATCAATAATACTCACTATCATGTTGATTTAGTTTTCTATCATAGGATATTGAAATGTTTTGTGCTTATAGATATTAAACGAGGAGCAGTAAAGCATAAAGATATTGGGCAAATGAATATGTATATGGGGTATTTCGCCAAAGAAGAAAGCGTTGAAGGTGATAATCCTCCAATAGGTATTGTTATGGGACATTATAAAGATGAACTTATGGTAGAATACGCTACGTACGGAATGGATTCTAATTTATTTGTTTCAAAGTATGAATTGTTTTTGCCAAATAAAGAAGAATTAAGAAAGTTAGTTATGAATATTTTAAAGTGAATAATAAAAGTAAAATGGCGTTTCAGTTTTATGAAACGCCGTTTTGTTTTATGTGTTTAAAGAATTATTTTCTTGGTGCTAAGCCTAAGATTTCTCTTGCTTCGGCTGAGGTTGCAATTTCTCTGCCTAATTCTTTTGCAATGCGAACTACTTTTTCTACAAGTTCACCATTTGATTTTGCTTTTACGCCTTTTGATAGGTAAATGTTGTCTTCAAATCCTACTCTTACGTTTCCGCCCATTGCTATTGCGGCTGCTGCCATTTGGAAAGCAGAACGTCCAACTCCTGTAACAGTCCATGTTGAGCCTGCAGGGATATTGTTTACTAACCAAGCAAGATTGCTAACTGTTGCTGGTGTACAACCTGGTACTCCTAAGACAAAATTGAATTGCATTGGGTGTCCTGGAACTTCGCCTTTGCGTGCCATTGTTAAAATAGTGTCAAGGTGTCCCATTTCAAAGCATTCGTATTCTGGTTTTATGCCTTTTTCTATCATTCTTTTACCAAATGCACGCATTGTTGGCATTGTGTTGTCGAAAATTTCGTCTCCAAAGTTACAAGTTCCGCAATCAAGTGTTGCCATTTCAGGTATTGGATTAGTATTTGTTGAATCTAATCTTTCATCTGGGCTCATTCCAACTGCTCCTCCTGTAGAAGGAATTATGATTACGTCAGGACAAACTTTGTAAATCGCTTCTTCGCATTCTTGGAAGCGTGCATGGTTTTGTGTAGGTGTGCCATCGTCTTCTCTAACGTGTAGGTGAACGATTGCAGCTCCTGCATCAACAGCAGATTTTGCCTCTCTAACGATTTCTTCTACTGTGTAAGGAACAGCAGGGTTTTGTTCCTTTGTTACTTCTGCACCACAAATTGCGGCAGTTATGATTAATTTTTCCATTTTCTTTATTTGTTATTTCTTTGACATTGTTTTGGAACTACGCATGTGCCACTTGCTCTACATACTACTATAGGTTCTGCTAATACGTCTGCTGCTGAATCTGATATGTCTGTTCTTGGAGCAATTACTTTGCGTGCTTCAAATTTCATTTTACGTGATGTGTTTCCTACATGTGTGATTTCTCCTACTGCTTCAATGTAATCTCCTGCATATACAGGTGCTAAAAATTCTACATTGTCGTATGCACAGAATAATCCTTCATCTCCGTCTTGTATGATTAAAAGTTCTGTTGCTACGTCTCCAAATAGGTTTAACATTCTTGCACCATCTACAAGGTTTCCGCCATAATGAGCGTCATGTGCTGACATTCTCATTCTTATTATTGATTTTGCTGCCATTTTTTTTATGTTTTATTTTTTGTTATTTTACTAAATAATCTACGAATAGGTAAGGTGTTTTTACGCATTCAGGTGCTATGTTTTCAACTGTTTCTTTTACTTCTGCAATTACAACATCTGCTGCTGTAGCCATAAGAGGGTTGAAATTTTGGCTTGTTCCGCGGTAAATAAGGTTGCCATATTTGTCAGCAACTGATGCTCCTATTAAAGCAACGTCTGCTCTTAATGGAAGTTCTAAAAGAAATTCTTCTCCGTTTACTTCTATTACTCTTTTGCCTTCGCCTGCCAATGTTCCAAGTCCTGTTTTTGTTAAAAAGCCTCCGATACCAGCTCCGCCAATTCTTACTCTTTCTGCCAATGTTCCTTGTGGTACTAATTCAACCTCCATTTCTCCGTCTTTCATCTTTTGCTCTGTGATAGGATTTGTACCAATGTGAGAAGCAATCACTTTCTTCACGCAACCAGATGCAACTAATAATCCACTACCTTTTTCAGGATAAGATGTGTCGTTGCAGATTACTGTTAGATTTTTACGTCCTGCTTTTGCTAATGCCTCAATTATTCTGTTGGCACTGCCTGCTGCTAAAAAGCCTCCAATCATTACGGTCATGCCGTCTTGAATCATATCAACTGCTTGGTCGATTGTTATTTGTTTGCTCATATTTATATTTGTTTACTTGTTAAGTACTTTTTGATTATCTTGCAAAGATAACGTATTTCTTTGATTTGGCTGAATTTTTTCTAAGAAATAATTAAAAAAAGTAAAGAAAAAAAATTTTTTTTCTTAGGAATATTTTGATATTTCTAAGAGAAATTTGACTTAATTTTAGTGGCTATTAATTTTTTTCATTATCTTTGCCGAATAAACTCATAATTTGGACAAGATTATATGTACACTGATAGTTTTATAGCAAACATTACTGCGGGTTTTAAAGCTAATTGGGATTTGCCTGCTTTGAGTGATTATAAGAAAGAACCAATATATTATAAGGAAGTAGCAGAAAAAATTGCGAAAATACATCTGCTATTTGAGCAATCTGGAATTGAAAAAGGCGATAAGATAGTTCTTTGTGGTAGAAACTGCTCTGATTGGGCGATAATCTTTTTTGCAACTCTTACCTACGGAGCTGTGGCTGTGCCTTTGTTGCATGAATTTAAAAGTGAATCAATAACTCATCTTGTAAACCATTCTGATGGAAAGATTCTTTTTGTTGGAGATGTTGTTTGGGAGGGTTTGCAAGCGGAAAACATGCCTAAACTTTCTGGTATTATACAAATGCAAGGTTTTGATTTGGTTGCTTGTAATGATGAACATCTTCGTGAGGTTTATTCTAATTTGGATAGTGAGTTTGAAAAGAAATATCCAAATGGTTTTAAACAAGAGGATGTAAATTACAAAAGAGATGATTTGGATACCTTAGCATTGATAAATTACACCTCAGGTACAACTTCAATTAGTAAAGGGGTGATGCTTTCTTATCGTTCTTTGTTAAGCAATTATATGTTCGCATCGGAGGTGTTGCCTAACTTGAAGGCAGGAGATAGGGTTATCTCAATGTTACCTATGGCACACATGTATGGATTGCAGTTTGAAATTATTTTTGAATTTATAAAAGGAATACATATTCACTTCTTGACTCGTATTCCTTCGCCAAAAATTGTGGCAGAAGCCTTTGCAAGAGTGAAACCTGATATAATCATTTCTGTTCCTTTGATTATTGAAAAGATATACAAAAGCAAACTTAAACCAATATTGGATAAAAAGAAAATGAAGCTTCTTTTGAGAACGCCAATTATTGATTCTATGGTTAAGAGTAAAATACTTGAACAATTAACTGAGTCTTTTGGTAGCAAGTTTTATGAAATCATAATTGGAGGTTCGGCATTTAATAGAGAGGTTGAAACATTCTTTAAGAAAATTGGCTTTCCTCACACTGTAGGTTACGGAATGACAGAGTGTGGTCCTATAATTTGTTATGCGGATTGGAAGGAACATAAGTTGGGTTCTTGTGGAAAGGCTGTTCCTCGTATGGAAGTGAAAATTGATTCGCCAGATGAGACTAAGATTGCTGGGGAAATTCTTGTTAAAGGTGCTAATGTGATGATGGGATACTACAAGAATGAAGAGGCAACTAAGGCAGTGCTTGGCGAAGATGGTTGGTTACATACAGGAGACTTAGGAATCAAGGACAAAGATGGTAATGTATATATTAAAGGTCGTAGTAAAAATATGATTCTTGGGCCAAGCGGACAAAATATCTATCCAGAAGAAATAGAAGATTTGCTAAACAGTATGGAACTTGTTAATGAAAGTTTGGTAAAAGATGAAAACGGAAAATTAGTCGCTCTTGTATATCTTGATCAAGACTATATAGATTCTCATAACATTACTTTGTCGCAAGAAGAGATTATAAACCAAATCAAAAATCAAGCAAACCAAACTCTTGCTGCTTACGAACAACTCTCAGCTATTTATTTGCAAGAAGAAGAGTTTGAAAAAACTCCAAAACGTAGTATAAAACGTTATATTTACATGGGTAAATAATTAAAAAATAAGGAAAATGAAAAAGATATTTTTAGTTGCTATAGCAGTTTTATTAACAGGAGTTAGTTTTGCTCAAAAAACACCTTGTAATCTAACAGAAGAAAAAAAGGACGGAAAGACATTGTATAGGGGAGAAAGGAATTATATTGGTACAAACTACGATGATTTTAGAGTTTGCATACAATATTTATATGATGGCGAGAATCATTGTTTGGAACTTACATTAGATCCTAAGAATCCTTTGACAATGGAGGAAAAATCAATAGCATATATTCAGTTTGCAGAAGATTTGGAAGTGGAATTAACTTTATCTGAAATTATTCTTAATCCTGACAACAAAAAAATAGGATGTAGATATGCCTTAACCGAAGAGCAAAAAGAGATTTTTGCACATAAAACAATTACAGCAATATATTTTTCTACAAAAGAGTATCCTCAGATAGAGATTCCTGAATTAAACAAATACACAGCAAAGAAATTAATGGAGAGATTCAACTGTGGAATCAACACAATAGGTAAATAGAAATTAAAAGAATAATAAAAATATATAAAAATATGAGTACAAAAGTAACAAAGCAATTAGTAAATCCTCAAAGCATAGTTGTAGTAGGGGCAAGTAACGACACTGCAAAACCAGGCGGTGCAATACTTAGAAATATTATAGAAGGTGGATTTAAAGGTCAATTATACGTGGTAAATCCAAAAGAAACAGAAATTCAAGGCATACAATGCTCAAAAACAGTTAATGACTTACCACAAGTAGATTTAGCAGTTATTGCAATTGCTGCGAAATATACAGAAGAAACTGTTAGAGTTCTTACCGAAGAAAAGGGAACAAAAGCATTTATTATCATATCTGCTGGATTTGGAGAAGAGAGTCATGAAGGTAAAGAATTAGAATTGAGAATTGTTTCTTTGATTGAAAAAGCAGGAGCATGTTTAATTGGACCAAATTGTACAGGTATATTTACTCCATATCATCACGCAATATTCTCAAAACCGTTCCCAAAATCATCTCCTAAAGGAGTAGATTTCATAACAGGTAGTGGAGCAACAGGTTGCTTTATTATGGATATCGGAATGCAACAAGGACTTCACTTCAATCACTGTTGGGCTGTAGGAAACTCTGCACAACTTGGAATAGAAGACCTATTGGAATATCACGATGAAAGCTTTGACCCAGCAACTTCATCAAAAGTTATCTTAATGTACATAGAAAACATTAAGAATCCAATGAAACTGCTTAAACATGCAAAGAGTTTGAGAGCAAAAGGCGTTAGAATCGCTGCTATTAAATCAGGTTCATCAGAAGCAGGCTCAAGAGCAGCTTCTTCACACACAGGAGCGTTAGCTTCTCCTGATGTTGCAGTAGATGCTTTGTTTAGAAAAGCAGGTATTGTACGTTGCTACGGAAGAGAAGAACTTTGTACAGTAGGTAATATCTTTACTTACCCAGAATTTGAAGGCAAAAACATAGCAATTATCACACACGCAGGTGGTCCAGCCGTAATGCTAACAGACGCATTAAGCAAAGCAGGAATGAATATCCCACACATTGAAGGAGCAAAAGCAGATGAATTATTATCAAAGCTTTTCGCAGGTTCAGCAGTTGGTAATCCAATAGATTTTCTTGCAACAGGAACACCAGAACAATTAGGAACAATCATAGATTACTGCGATAACGAATTTGAAAACATAGACGCAATGTGCGTAATCTTTGGAACACCAGGTTTAGCTCCAATAAACGAAGCTTACAGAGTGCTTTCTGAAAAAATGAAATCAAGCAAAAAACCTATTTTCCCAATACTTCCATCAACACTTGTTGCAGGTGATGAGGTGAAAGAGTTTGTTGAAATGGGAAATACTTACTTTGCTGATGAAACTGTATTTGGTAACGCAGTAGGACGTATAGTTGCTACTCCAGAACCAGCAAGCGAAGAAGACACTGTTAAGATAGATGTAGAAAAAATTAGAGAAATAATCTCTCGTTGCGAAGACGGATACTTAGATGTTAAGTTAATGAACGAATTGCTTGACGCTGCAGGAATCAATCACGCAGTAGATATTTCAAGTGATAACGTTGAAGAAATAGTTGCTTTTGCAAACAAAGTAGGTTACCCACAAGTTATGAAGGTTGTTGGACCTGTTCACAAATCTGACGTAGGTGGTGTATCGCTTAATGTAAAAGATGAAGCACATGTAAGAGCTGAATTTGACAGATTGATAAAAATCAAAGATACTTACGCAGTTCAAGCTTATCCAATGTTATTTGGTACAGAAATCTTCATAGGAGCAATGCGTACTCCTTTGTTTGGACACCAAGTACTTTGCGGATTAGGTGGAATTTTCGTAGAAGTATTGAAAGATGTTCAAGCAGGACTTGCTCCAATCGGAATAACAGAAGCAAAAGAAATGATAAAACGTCTAAGAGGCTACAAGATAATCCAAGGAGTAAGAGGACAAGACCCTGTAAACGAAGACTTGTATGCAGATCAAATAGCAAGAGTTGCAGCATTAGTACAAGCAGCACCAGAAATTGCAGAAATGGACTTAAACCCATTATTAGGTTCTCCAACTGCTGTAGTTGCTGTAGATGCTCGTATAAGAATTGAAAAATAAATTCTAAATACATAAAATGAAAAACGAAGTCTCAAAATTGGGACTTCGTTTTTTTTATTATCAAAAAAATAAATAACTATTTGAATTGAATAACGTCAGCAGTTGCGGTAATAGTTTTAATGTTTACTATTCCAAAAATTGAATGGAAAGACTTAGTAATAGTAAAGTTAGTTAGTGCTTGATTAGGTTGTAGGTTTGCAGTTGCTTTTAGTTTATCAATAGCCTTTTGTTCAGGATTTCCTCCTACTAAACCTAAAATATAAGTTGCAGAGGCGTCTTCTTTAATTGTTCTTACATGTTCAAAATTTGCTTGATTAAGGATAACCAAATTATTATCCATGCTTTGAATTTTACTTGTAGTAGAACAACTTGTCATTCCTAAGGTTGCAATCACTATTGCTAAGATTGCGAATAAACTTTTCTTCATAATAATATCTTTTTTAGGTTAAATAAATCTATTATCTTTTCGCAAAAGTACAAAGTTTTTTCTTTCCAACAAAATAAAATTTGAGGAAAATAAATTTTTCGGGGGGGGTAAAATCAAGTGTTTGATTATTA
>CALCUN010000184.1 GCA_937906975.1 uncultured Bacteroidales bacterium | reverse complement strand
TTTGACCATTAGAGCAATTTTGACTAAAAATATCATGAATTTTGACCATTAGGCCCCCTTTTCCAAAGCGATGAAATCAATATCAGTTCGAGCAATGAGAGCGATGAAAATATACTCACGAAGTTTAGGATAAGGCACTCTATTATTAGACTTATTTATATTACCCCAATTTTCTATTTCCCAACCAAAAGATTTTCTTTTTGTACTATCATTAATTAGAGGACGCCTTTGATTAAAATACAGACCTATAAAAAAAGCGACAATAAAAATCTCATATCCCGCACCAAATATTTTACCTCTATCCTCACGCAAAGAAGTCTCACCCTTTTTATAATCACAGAATTTTTTAAAAATAGACTCTTCATATCTTTTTTCCCAAAAAGGATTACGTGAAGCCCAAGTTTTATATAAATTTTCCTTTATCTTTATCATAATATATTATTTAATTTTTTTAGCACTTGTTTGAATAGTAGATAAGTCCTTATCATCAAAAGGAGTTACCTTTTCAATTCTATAAACAGAACAAGTAAGTTTATCAATAGTCTCAAAATCCAAAGACTTATTACCTGTATTTTTATCAACGTTGATTAAATCCTTTGTTACAATGATACACTGCTTATCAATATTATCAATAACATTATAAAACGTATCCTCCTTGAAACCACCAAAAGAAGAAGTAGGAGCATCGAAAATAAGAGGATAATCTTGCTCACGTTTTAAAGTAGTAATACGAGAAATAGCGAAAAGAACAGACATATACATAGTTGTTTTCAAAGCACCGTTAGGATTTTCAATACGCAGACCATTCTCACTATGAAGTTCAATGCGAGCAGAATTATTATAAGTCTTTATAATTCTAATAATACCATGAAAATCATTACGATTTAATTTAGCTAAATAATCATTCGCTTCCTCTTCAAGCAATTGAAGAAATTGATTAATATTCTTTTCTTTCGCATTAGCAAAAGCCTTTGCAATCTTTTCAAAAGTAATATGTACGCGTTTATAAATCTTAGACCAAGAGCCACCATGTTCAAGTTGATTGAATTGCTTTTAGATTTTTTATGTCATATTATATTTGTAACTTTGTAATCATGATTAAGTAAATATCAATGGGATATTTTATAATAATGTCTTTATTTCATTATGGTAAAGTCATATAAATATTACTTTTAGCTTATCAAATTTTAAATCAAGTATTATGAAGAACGAATTTATTAAAAACTTTTTAATCAAATATATTGAAAATCCAGATCCACAATACGCTATAATGTTGAAAGGGAATTGGGGTAGTGGAAAAACATTTTTTATTAATAAATGGATAGAAGATTATAAAGAGAAATTAGGTGAAGAAATAATTCTTGAACCAATATATGTTTCGCTTTATGGTTTAAAAGATACTGCACAAATAACAACGGAAATAGATAGAAAACTTCATCCTATTTTATATAGTAAGGGTGTAAAGATGATAAAAAAACTTCTTAAAGTAGCAGGTAAAATTGTACTAAGAACAAATGTGGATTTTGATATTAATAATGATAATAAAAAGGATATGCAAATTAATGCAACATTAGATTCATTATCTTTGTTAACATCCAAAAGCGATAAAGATTTAAATATAGGAAGCAAATTAATTATATTTGATGATTTAGAGCGTTGTAATATTGATATAAAAAATCTTCTTGGTTATATTAATAGTTTTGTTGAACACGGAGCTTGTCATGTAATTATTATTGGGGATGAAACAAAAGTAGATGATAAAAAAATATTACAAGAGTTTAAAGAAAAGACTATTGGACGAGAATTTGAAATAGTTACCGATGAGGAAAATGCCTTAGATTTTTTTATCGAAGAAATGAAATTAACAAAATGGATAGTAAATAATAAAGAATTTATACTCGATTGTTTTAAATCTACAAAGTGTAATAATCTTCGTTTACTTCGCCAATCTCTTTATGATTTTAATGTCCTTTATAATGAATTAGATTCTAATCTAATTAACAAAGGAGAAACTCTATTAAAATCTTTATTAGGAACGTATATTGTAATATATTCTGAATATAGAGGTCAGAATTATCAAGTGTTAAAGGAATGGAATCCACATTCTATTTCTCATATTTGGGGGGATAAAGATGATGAAAAAAAGAATATAGTTAATAAGTATAATCCAATAGAGTGTAAGTATGATATAAATATTTTTAATAATGATAACATTAAACAAATTATCAATGAAATAGAAACAGGTTGTAGTTTGAAAAACTATGTAGAAGATTTATTGAACCAAATGAATAAAGAAATTAGTTTGTATGAAAAACTAACTTCCTTTTCCCGTCTATCAAATGCAGAATTTAAAGAGGCTTATAAAGATTTAAAAGAAAAAGTAAAGAATAAAGAAATTCCTAATATGTATCAAATGGGAGAGGTTATAGGTTTGCTTATTCGTATTGAACAAAATAATATTTGTACAATAACAGAAGAATTATTAGACAATATAAAAACATATATAAAAGAACAATATGATTCAATAAATAATAAAGAAGAACTCTATAAAACTCGTACTTCTTTTTATTATGGATTAAATCCATACAATAGAATCGATTCTGAAAAAGGAAAACATATTAAAGATTTTGAAGAAGAACAATTTAACGACAGGGATAGTAAATTAAAAAATGAAATGGAAAAATCATTATTAAATATTAATAATGATAATGTAAAAAGTTTAATTGATTTGAGTACAAAAAGTACATGTGATAAAAGAACTACTTATCAATTAACTTCTGTTTTTAAAAATATTGACGCTAAAACAATTGCTAAAAAAATATTAAACCTTAATAACGAAAGTTTAATGGAATTATGTCAATTTTTTTCTTATCACTATATGTTTAATTGTGATACAAAAAATATTGCTTATAGTTGGAACGATGATTTAGTTACTTTGCAAAATTTGAAACAAGTGTTAGAATTAGCATTAGAGAAAAGAAAACTTGTTGATAGATATACGTTACAAGAATTAATAAAACATATTGAAGAAGCTATTAAACGAATAGAAAATAATAACTAATTATTATAATTTTTCAATATCTTTGCAGAAAATCGTAATGGATTGCAAGAAAATGTATTGTTATGGTTATTCCTCAGTCTGAAAAATTAAGTACAAAGCATCTAAATAGAGTATTTGATAATACGGTAGCAACGTATAAGTATTATTGGCTTATAGGTATTTTGGATTTGTATGTAAAGCAGGGTAAGACAAGAATGAGCGTGTGGGAAATAATGATAACAATGGTTGCTAATGCTTGGTATCCTGTTAATTATTTTCGCCTTTCCTTTGGTAAATCGGAATCACTCAACGAAACAATACAATCATTGCAAAGAGAAAACGACATTCCTATTAACATTGGAGTAGATAAATTAACGAAAGTATTAGAGGAGTTAATACAAAATCCAAATATTCGTAAGCAATTAAAATTTCTGCAAAACAATGTGCCTTTTCGTTTTCTTCGTCCTTGGATAGATACCTCAAATGATACGGAAGTAGTTTTGCGTTCACAGACATTTGAAAACGATTGCTTATATAAACTTGAAAAAATAAAAGGTGTTTTATGGGTAGAATTAAATCCAAAATGGCTAATCTATTTAAGAGAGAACTATGAAATATTAACATCTTTTGCATATTGGGGATTAGTTAATTTTCTTCAAGTACGCAATCCCAATGTGCCGAATATATCTAATAAACTTATCAAAAGAGAAGAAAGAACACCTTTAACACAGCAACACAAATTTTGGGATATAGCAATAGATAAAGGATTTGAATTAAGATGTCTTTATACAAATGATATAATCAATAAAGGGGATTATGACCTTGATCATTTTATACCTTGGAGTTTTGTTTCTCATGACTTACTTTGGAATCTAATACCAATAAATCCTAATGTTAATTCTTCAAAAAGCAATAAATTACCAGACTTAAATCTATATCTTCCAAAGTTAGCACAATCACATCAAAAAGCAGTAGAAATAAATCTTGAATTTAACAATAGAAATAAGCTATTAGAAGATTATTTATCCTTGGGATACACTCCACAAGATATAGTAAATATGAATAAAGACAAACTAATAGATTGTTTTTATCAAACATTTAGCCCACTGCATCAAATAGCACTTAATATGGGTTTTGAAAATTGGAAATATTAGAAAAGATGAAAAATCCTGAAATAATAAATCACCCTTATTTAACTGCAATTAAGCGAACTGATTTATCGGTTCCTACACGTTATCTTTTGAAAAACGATTTGTTAAAAGGTAAGATACTTGATTTCGGTTGTGGTTTTGGATATGATACAGATGAACTGAAAAAAAGAGGATTTAATATAGTTGGTTACGATTATTATTATCGCCCCGATTATCCAAAAGAAAAATTTGATACCATAATTTGCAATTACGTATTGAATGTATTAGAACCATACGCACAAGCAGAGGTGATGATGAATGTAACAAATCTGCTTTCTCCAAAAGGAATTGCGTATTTTGCAGTAAGAAGAGATTTAACAGAAGAAGGATTTAGACTTCACGCAATACATAAACAATATACATATCAATGTAATGTAAAACTACCTTTTCAAAGTTTGATTCAAAATAGTAGTTTTGAACTATACAAATACCAACATTTTAATAAACTTCCACGAAAAGAAGATGAAAAATGTCCTTTCTGTAAATTATCTCGTAGAGTAGAGATAATATGTGAAACAGCTACGTGTGTAGCTTTTTACGATGGCTATCCAACATCGCCGGGGCATGCTTTGATTATTCCAAAACGCCACGTTGCAAATTACTTTGACCTTACCAATCACGAAAGAGAGGCGATGAATCTAATGCTTCAATATGTAAAAAATAAGATTGATGAGAGATTTCACCCAGATGGATACAATATAGGTATAAATGTGAATCAAGCAGCAGGACAAACAGTATTTCATGTACACATTCATTTAATTCCTCGTTACAAAGGAGATGTAAAAGACCCAAGAGGAGGAGTTAGAGGAGTGTTACCTCACAAGCAAAAGTATAAAGTGCAAGATGAGTCCAAAACAAAAAAAACTACAATAGAGGAAAAGCGTGCCATTAACAAAAATGCCTATAAGAAATGGGACGAAGAATCTGATAAATTACTAAGTCAGTTATACGAAGAGGGAAATAGCATTAGTAATCTCGCAAAAAAGTTTGAAAGAACAAGAGGTGCAATTAGCAGACGTTTAGAAAAATTAGGATTATTAAAATCTTGAAAATCAACAATCAAACAACCCTCAAAATTTTTCTTTGTTTTTTGAAATTTTTTCAAAGAAAAAAAAGATTTTTTCTTTGCTTTTTTTCTTTTTTTCAAAGAAAAATTTTGAGGGTGTTTTGAAATGGAAAATTCTATGAATAATACTCTGAAAGCAACTCTTATTTCAACTCCATTAAAATAGGAGTTTTCACAGTTTTTACCTCTGTCATAGGGGTTTTATTTAATTGCTCAAAAATAACAATTTTGTTTTCTCCTTTTTTCAACCAAACGCCCGGAATATAAAGCGTCTGTTGAGGACCAACTTGCCAATAACGACCGATGTTGTGCCCGTTTATAAAGACAATACCTTTTCCCCAATCAGACATATCAATGAAAGTATCCCCCGTTTCATTAAGAGTGAAAGTACCCTCATAGAAAACAGGACAATCTTTTAAACGATTTGCTTGCGAACTTGGGTTCTTTAACACATTTCTGCTACCTAACTTAGAAAAATCGGGCATTTCATTCATTGGCAGTTGATACATCTCCCATTCACCTTTGATTTCCTCTCCCGCAATGGTGATTGGGCTGATTATCCCTTTGGTGTTGTGAACAATCTCGCTGCCATAATTTATTCGTCCCATATTTTCCACCAAGATTTGTAGGGTTGCATTGAAAGGAATGTTGATTTCCATTTCGTAGGTCTGAGTGTTGCGATTAAGTTCTCCAACCTTTTCGCCATCGATGTAAATTACAGCATAATCACGCAAGCCATTGATTGCAAGAGTTCCACTTATTGGGTGTTTGAAATGACGAGAATAAAGCACATAACCATAACCTTGATTCAACTGCTCAAAAGTCTTAGGACTATCTCCAAGAATAGGTTTTATTAAAGAAGAATAACCCAAAACATCTGCTACTTTATCTAATTTGATTGAAGGAATTTCAATAACAGGCATTGCAGAAGGTACAGCAGGAATATCTTTTACGTATTTTTTCATAACATTACGAATAGAATCATACTTTGCTGTTGCCCAACCTGCCTCACTTATAGGAGCGTTGTAGTCATAACTTGTCAAGTCGGGTTGAATATCACGCTTTTTATCATAATTTGCACCACTTGTAAAACCGAAATTAGTTCCACCATGCACCATATAAAAATTAAAAGACACATCATTTTTCAAATAATCCTCTGTTTGACGTGCAAGACTTGAAGCATCGGTTTGAGGAAACGGCTCAGCCCAATGAGACAACCAACCGGAATAAAATTCAGCCACCATATAAGGCCCTTGATTATTGTGATATTTATTGACAACCCTTTTCAAATTCTCAATATTGCTTTCACCGTTTGCAGTAGGAAGAGCATCGGGAGTGCTACCACCCTCAAATAACCAACTACCATCGGAAGTAAACATAGGAACATCAAAACCTGCATCAATCAATTGCTGTTTTATCTTTGCATTATAGGCACGATGCTGTTCTAAACTAATGTCTGTACGTTGAGCAACGTAGGATCCGAACTCGTTTTCGCATTGAATCATTATGATAGGACCGCCTTTTGTGCATTGCAAATGACCAACTTCCTTGAAAAGTCTTTCAATATAAAGCTTAGTATATTTCAAAAACTGCTCATTGTCGCGGCGTATTTCCATGCCTTCAATGTTTTGTAACCACCAAGGATAACCTCCAAACTCCCATTCAGCACAAACGTATGGACCGGGACGAAGAATTACCATTAAACCCTCTTCTCCTGCAATTTTTATGTACTCTGCCAAATCCTTATCACCCTCAAAATCCCATTTACCTTGTTCTTGCTCGTGCCAATTCCAAAAAACATAAGTAGCAACAGCATTTAAGCCCATTGCTCTCATCATTTGAAACCTATGACGCCAATATTGGTGAGGAATGCGTGAGTAATGCATCTCTCCCGAATAGATTGGAGTTGCTTTACCATTCAAATAAAAATCACCATCCTTGATTTCAAAAGAAGATTTCTTTTGAGCAAACAATCCGAGTGGCAATAACGCCAAAAGCAATAACAAATAAGATAATTTTTTCATATAAAAAATCAGTTTATACCTAATTATATTGGTACAAAGATACGGCTTTTTTTTATTTAACAACGGATTGCTATTTTTAATGCTTATTTATGATTAGTCATTATTTATCGTTTAGTGCCAACAAGTATATCGTTCTCAAAATATTTCAAATGCTTATTTGATACAAAATCTTAAATCTGCAAGACACAAAAAAATCGTTAAGGCAAATTTTCATCAAGACTTATAGAACTGAAAACAGATTTTTAAAAGAGATTTCTTTGAAGAAAATTTGTTTTTTCTTTAAGAAAATGAATTATCTCTTTGAGAAAATGGATTTTCTCTTTGAAAAAATAACAGAATCCTTTGAAAAAAGAAAAGCATTACAAAGAAAAGAATCTTTTAAAACCTCTTTAAACAGTCTTTAAACGGGGTTTAAAAATTTACATTAGAATACATCTCTCTTCTGTAAAGGGCATTTTTCATTCCAACTAAACTATTTACATTATTATTTATAAATGCTATAGCTTTATCATAATCTTCTATAGGCTGTTTGCCAAGAATGATATTTGATACAACTGCAGAGAAGTTTGCCTTACCATTTGCCTGAATATTTGCAATTTTAGCAGATTCTTCGCCTGTGTAGGAAAGAACGGAGAGAACGTGCTTACGTGCTACCTCTATATCTTTATTCCATACCTGGAGTGCGGCTTTTTGTGTGGGGTGTGTGTAGTAGCCCTGATAGTAGTCATCAAGGTCGCCAAATCCGGGATGGTTTGATGGAAGTGTGTAGTGATAGAGACCGCCGGAGATATTATTTGCACCGATATCTG
>CALCUN010000183.1 GCA_937906975.1 uncultured Bacteroidales bacterium | reverse complement strand
CCGCATACTGCTCTTACTTCTACTGTGTATGTTGTATTTGGTGTTAGGTCTGTTAATGATTTTGTTGTAGTTGTAAGGGTTTCTGCTGCGCCAGAGTTTAGTTTAAATTCGTATGCTTCTGCTGTGCCTATCCATGTGATTTCTGCTGTTGTTTCTGTGATGTTGTTTGCTGTTAAGGCTGTTGGTGCATCACATGGCTGAGGTTCTGGATCTGGGTCTGTGCCTCCTTGTTCACCTGCTGCATCGTAGATTGTGATTGCATCAACACCTACTCCGTAACCAAATACGCCAAGAGATTCAAATGCGATTTGGTATGTTGAAGATGGGTTTGGTAATGCGATTGAATCTAATGTCCATTGTGCAATTGGTGAATTGTATGTTATTAATGTAGTCCATGATTCATCAGCGTTTGTTCTATACTTAACTGTTAAGCTTTCTGATGTGGTAACATAGGCTCCTAATGCGTAATTTAGTTTAAGATAAGGGCTTTCTAATGATGCGATATCGAATATAGGAGATGCTACAATGGAAGATACGCCTTCTGACCAAGTATGATAAAGCAATAATTCTCCATCAACAGGTTGTATTGAGATTTCGCCTGTTGCCATATCATAAGAGTTCATTCCAGATTCTGTTCTCCAAAGTTCTGTTCCTGTTATTGAGCTTGCTACCCAACAGCCTAAGCCTGCTTCAAAACTGTCAAAGTAAGGGAATGTGGATATTACTTCACATGGAGTGATGAACGAGATTATGTCTGTTGGTGCTGATTCGTCTTCTCCACAATCTGTTGTTACGTAAACGCTATATGTGGTAGCGACATTCAAATCTGTTAATACAACTGAGGTTGTTGTTGCTGCAACTACAGAATAATCTTCTTGACCTGCTGCTCTGTAATAAACATTCCAAGAGGTGTGTGTTTGGTCGTTATCTACCCAAGATATGGTTGCAGAAGAGCCTGTTATGTTTGAGGCTTCTACTGAGTTGGCAATCGGTCTTATACAAGTTGTTTCTTCTCCTACTGGTTCTACTGATATATTGTCAATAACTACACTTTGTCCGCTGCCATCGCTACCGTCATTCTTCCACACAAATACAAGTTTTCTTAATTCATTGTGATTATTTGGTAGAACTACACTCATGTTTTGTGTTGTAAGAATTAAATTCACAAAGTAGTCTGAAGAACTTGCCGCATTGCTCATAATAACATTTGTTCCGTAATTTTTAAGTGCAAAAGAGGCATCTATATATGGGTCAAATACCATATCGGCTGGTAGCCAAAATACTTTTAAGTAATCGTATGTTGATTCTCCTCCTACTTTTAAATCAAAGCTTACTACGATTGAATCTGTCGCTCCTAATTGGAATAATTTTTCTGCTACAACTACCGAGGTTGAGGAAATGGAATAGTTGGCGCTTGTGCCATTGTTAGAAACAAATAATTTGTTTCCTGTTTCTCCTGTTGGGTTTCCTACATACCATTTATTGACTAAGTTTCCGTTTTTCAACAACCAACCATTTGTTCCTTCTGATTCAAAGTCGCAATAGTAAGGTAATTCAACTGCTTGCTGAATAGTAGAGGCTAATACTTGTGTTGAGGCTACGGCTTCGTTACCTGCACATACTGCTATTACTGAGATTGTGTATGTAGTTATTGATTCAAGTTCGGTAAGTGTTACAAAAGGTTCTGTAACTGTCGTTGTCATTTCTTCTGCTGCTTCAACTCCGTATTTGGAATAGGTAACAATGTAGCTGTCTGCTTCGGTTGCTGTCCAAGAAACATCGATTGAAGATGATGTTTGATTAGAAATTATTACATTTTCTACTTGTGCACATTCTGAAATGCTCAATGAAACATTGTCTATCGCAGCAGGTGTTGTTAATTGCGAGTCTGTTGTGTATCCAAATGCGGTAAACACTAAACGTTTTTCGCCTGTAACGTTTCCAAGATAAACTCTTTCGTTTTGCCATTGGTCAGATGTTGTCAAAACTGTAAGAAGGTTATCTGAATTTAATAATCCTGTTTCTGGAAGTGGTGTTGGCTCAACTAAATATACTGCAATACCGCCAATAATCGAACCCTCTGCATTGTAAGCTCCGCTTGCTTTCCAATCAAATGAAAGTTCAAAGTTTTCTTCTGTGGTTGCGAAGTTGAAATCTTTCCAAATATGAGAAATAGTTGATGTTGTAGCAAGAGTTGCTGCGTAAATTGTTCCATCATTTGAAATATACGCTGCAGGTGCTTGGTTGCCTATTTCTTCTCCTATTACCCAAGAATTTTCAGTTGCAGAGCCATTGTTTACAGACCATGATTCATTGTCAAATGTTGTTTGATAAGGAACTGCTACTGCGGCTTCTAATGTTGTAAATACAACACTTATCCAAGGAGAATTTGTTGTGCATACACTTCTTATTGCAAATGTGTAGGTTGTTGCTGGAGTTAATCCTGTCAATGCAATAGGTTCTGCTACAGATAGCGAGATTGGTGTTTGGGATTCAAAGTTATTGCTTTCGCCCGCTACAAGAACATATTCCCATGATGTGGCTGTGCCAAATGTTTGGAAGGTTGCAGTTGCAGAATTAGAAGTAATGTTTGCGCTAGACACCTCTACATTATAAGGAGCTTGACATTCGCTCCAGTCTTCAACAGATATGTTATCTAAACATGCGAAATTGTCTGCATTATGTAATGTACTTTCAGAGTAGAATGCGAATTTAACACCTCCTGTCAAAGGTACATTGTTTGCATCTACTAATTTGTAAGCGTAACGTTGCATTTGAGGAGTCAAATCTGAATAGTTGTGAACTGTATCTGCGTCTGAGTCAGAAAATACTAAACCATTTAAGATATTCCATGTTGTTCCATTGTCAAGAGATACCAACATCATAACTCTATCATCAGGTGCAGCTGTTGTAGGTGCTATATTAGAACCATAAGCTCTTAATCCAAGGTCAAAAGCTATTTGTTTTGGAGATGTAACATCGTTTCCTAAATTTACAGTAGGAGAAATCGCCCAATATTTATTAGTAGAATATAATTCTGCACGAAGCATATTAGAAGTAGTTGTGCCACATTGAAAATCTTCTGCGTATCCCCAAGCGTATGATGATGTTGTTGTATATAAATTCGCAATATTCATTATTCCATTTGAAGGCATTTCACCATAATATTTTTGCCAGCAAATTGTATTGTAAGGATTTGTTGAAAAATCTTCATACCATGGCAATTGAATTGTTTCGCATGGAGTTGTTATTGTTTGACTTCCTAATTCTAATGCTGTTTCTTCACCAGAGCATAACAAAGACAACTGTATTTCATAGCTTGTTTGGAAATCTATTCCTTCTGTAATAGTGTAAGGAAAATCGCTTATTGTTAATCCTGTAAGTTGAGTAAAACTTGTTTCTTCCGATTCTCTATAAGAAATTGTATAAGTTGCACCCACATTTGACTCATCTGTTAAATTAACTACAAGAGACATTTCTCCTTCTTGTGTTTGCGAAGGAGCAACTGCCCATTCTACTGCGGTAGAAACGCAAGTTGTCTGACTCATGCTAATATTGTCTATAACAGCAGCCGGTTGCGAGCCATACATATTGTCATTCCACCAACGGAATACTAAGTTATAAAGACCAAAGTAAGTAGAAGGCAACGCTATTTCCGCTGTTTGCCAAGTAAATGTTTCACTCAAATCATATAATATGCGATAAGCATCAGAAAACTCTGCTCCGAAAGGAATCATATAAACACTTAGATAATCCCAACCTGACTCTCCTCCTACTTTGTAGTCAAAAGAAAGACGAGTTTCTTGACCCGGTGTGATAGAAACTAAAATCGAAGCAGTAGCATTTGTAGCCGAAGTATTAAGATAGCTTGTTGTTGCACCATTATCGCTACTTATATATAAAGCACCGCCAGAGGTTAGATTTCCTTCCGCATTTACTGTATTATTTGCTGCTGTGCCAATAAACCAAGCGTTAGTTAATCCATCAGTTACAAGTTCCATTTCAGGAGTTGTTTGAGGCGTATCAAAATCTATTAACAATGGCATAGAATAAGCATTAGGAAGTGTTATTGTAACAACATCTGACCATTCTCCTCCGCAGGCTTGTTGTGCTGCAAAAGCGTAAGTAGAACCAGCAACCAAACCTTCCACAACATAAGGCAAGGTTTCTGTTGCAGGAATTGTAATAGTTGTTGCAGTTGTCAAATCAAACTCTTCTCCAGAGGCTAATTCTGAATAGGCTAATACGACACCAGCCTCAGTAACGTTGCCTGTATTATAGCTAATGTAAGCAAGGCCATCTCCAGCAACAGCGCTCAATCCTAAAAGATCAGGACAAGAAGGCACAGCACTTACTTTAAAATCATCAATAAAGAATGAAGAAGATTTTTGTCTTACTGCAAGAGCCAAACGAACGTTTCCGCTGTATTGATTCAACAAAACTTCCACAGGGTGATATTGATTAACAGCAAGGCTTTGTGAATTTATAGAAGCAAGTAAAGTAAAGTTTGCAGTATCCGCCATTGTAGAATAATCGTTTTCGCTTGCATTAAAAATCAAAACATCTATCACAGGAGGATTGCTTGCATAAGTTGGTTTATAATAAAAGTTTAATCTTTCATTTCCTGACAATGTAAACATTGGGCTTATCAACCATTCATCAAAATCAGCCTCTGAGGAATATGTAGAGCCATAAAAACGTAGTGCATCTGTTGAATTAACACCTTGTTCTGTTGAAATTGAACTCCAATAATAGCCATCTTCTCCCCCTTGTATGTTATACCAACAATTAACAGCAGGAAGATTTGACTTTAACGTATCTTGTACCGCAATAACCGTACTTTCCTCGAAGTCTTCTATATAAGGAAAATCAGAAACCGCACTACACAATGTCCATACCGAGTGCATAGAAGAGGATAACGCCTCTTGGTTTCCATCACATATAGCTGTTACAGTAAAATCTACTTTTGAAGAATAAGGAAGGTCAGCCAATGTAATAGGGCTTTCGCTTATAGCGTTGTACCATAAAGTATCGCCCTCATATCTATACTCTACCAAATATTCTGCTGCTTCATTCAATGAATCATTAACAGTAATATTCATATTAACACCATTGCCTGCATCTTCAAACGAAATATCAAAATCATTAACCATTGCACATGTAGTAGAGAATATGTTAATATTGTCTATTGCACCAGCAGGGCTTTCCCCTCCTGCCTCATCGTTTTTCCAAGATATTACCAACTGATAAACCGATGGGGTTATATTAATAGGTAATTGTAGAAAATATCTTGTCCATTCGTCAGAGGTTGTATAAGTCTGTCCAATAAGATATGGAGAGTTGCGAAGATTTGTATTTGTTTGAGGAATCTCCACTCCAAGAGGTAATAAAGAAACTGCAATCTCGTCCCAGCCCAATTCTCCTTTTTGTTTGAAGTCAAATTCCAATCCATAGTAATTATCTTCCTCTATATTAATAAGAGTAGAAAGGTGAGCAACAGAAGCAGCGTGTGTATAAGAATTGCTACCTCCGTTATCGCTACTAATATACAAACCATTGACAGAGCCTTCTGAAGAAGGATTTGAACCAACCTCGCCCAAATACCATTTATTTTCGCCAATATTATCAACATTCCATAATTCCCATTCTGAAAGATGTGTCAATTCATCAAAATTTTGTGAGTATGGTAAAACAAGATAGTTATCCTCAGAAGGTAATGTAAGGAATCTTCCTGTAATTTCTGCACTATTGCTTTCCTCGCATATAGACCAAACTTTAAAATCATAATTTGTGTATGTATCAAGGTTTGTTAGAGTATAAGAAGTGTCAATTATATTTTCATCTACACTAATCCATTCTGTATCTATGGCTTTTTTGTAAGCCAATCCAAAATTAGAAACATTTTCATTAGACATTGACCAAGAGATTGTGGCAGAATTTGTTTCTATTTCACTAACTGCCACCTCAGAAGGCGGATAACAATAACCCTCTATTGCTGAGATCTCAATTCTAATGACAGGAATCATATTACTTGTTGAAGGATAATTGCTTGGAGATTGACTTATATTATAGGAAACATTATCCGAATAAGTATAAACAGAAGAGCCTGAAAGTGTTTTGAAAGTATGATAATTTTCATAACTGCTTCCCTCTCTTATAACTGCTATAAGCAAATTACCTGTCCCTGTATAGATAAAAGGAGTTGTTAATTCAAAATCGGAACGTCCCGTTGGAAAATTCACAGGACCAGAAAAAACTTCCTGAAACCCCTCTGCAACATCAAAAGAAGTCATTGTAGTATTAAAGACCTCTTTCATATAAATTGTAAGTTGTCCATTGGTAAAATTACCTCCGTTGTGGTAATAGCTTAACTTTGTAATCATACCTGGAGCTAAAGATGCGGCTGGATAAATCGATTCCGTGAATGATTTTTTGTAATAAAGATTTCCCGGAACGTAAGAGCTTGTAGAAGAAGTGTTAGTATCCCCTACAACTATTACTTGTTGAGCCGACAATTGCATGGCAAAGACTATCGCCATTGCAAATAATAATAATCTTTTCATCGTTAAAAATTTGGTTAATACTATCTTTTTTTTAATCAAACTTCAAATTTAATACTTTTTAAAAAACCTCAAAAATTTTTTCTTTGATTTATTTTTTTATTCCTAAGAAAAAAAATTTTTTTTCTTAGGAATATTTTTCTAAAGCTAAGAAAAAAAATCACCCCTCTTAGCTTATTGATTATCAAGCTTATTCAACTATCAATTTTTTAGTGTAAACCTCATCTTCTGTTAAGATTCTAACATAGTAAACTCCGCTTGGAATTTGACTAAGTTTAATAGTATAAAATTTTGTGTTTGCTTTGATTTTGTCTTGGCTTAGGATTCTTCCTTGCAAATCGCATATTACTATTTTAGCCTCTTGGTTCAATCCATTTATTTGCAGAGTTGTTTGCGTGTTTGTTGGGTTTGGATATAGATTTATTTGCAAGGTGTTTGCCAAAGCCTCACCTAAACCTGACAATGTAGTAAATGAAATCACATCTCCATATATTGTTTGACTCTCTGTGCTTGCAAAGGCTTTAAATTCGTAAGCCATTTCCGCCTCTAAGCCTTCTATGGTTTCGCTCATTTGTGCGCCTATTGTAGAATTTAGAGTTATCCATTCCTGTGATGATATTGCTTTGTAAATAAAGCCTTGTGCTGTGATTTCTTCATTGCCCTCTATTACCTCTGCATTTAATTCTGCACTTGAATTAGTAATATTTGTTGCTGGCAAGGTAGTTACTATTGCGTTTTCTTGCTCTGCTTGAAGGGTTGTAAAGTTTCTTGCCACCCATTCTGAGGTTTGTTCTGAGCAAACGGCTCTTACCTCTACTGTGTAGGCAGTATTTGGTGTTAGGTTGGTTAATAACTTGCTTGTTGTTGTGAGAGTTTCTGCTTCGCCTGAGTTTAGCTTAAATTCGTATGCGTCTGCCTCTGCATTCCAAAGGATTTCAGCTGAGGTTGCTGTGATATTGATTACAGATAAGCCTGTTGGTGAGTTGCAAGGCTCGTCTTCTGACTCTCCTGCTTCTAATTCTATTGATAAGTTATCTATATATAGGTCATTGTCTGCACCATCATCAACTGTACTTTCTGTATAAAATCCTATTTTTATCAATCCTGTTAATGGAATGCCGTTTTCGTCTTGAAGTGCAAAGGTTACTCTTGTGAAGTTTTGATTAAAATCAGAATAATTATGATAAGAGTCTGCATCGCCATTAGCAAAAATTAAGGCATTGGCGTTTGACCAAGTCAATCCTCCGTCTTCTGAAACCACTATCGCAAATTTATCATCTAAGGAATAGTATGGAGATATGGATTGATAGCCATGTTTTGTCAAAGCCACGTCAATCGAAACTTGATACAAAGCCCCGCTTTCTCCTAAATCTATTTGAGGAGTGATAAGCCAATCCTTTTTGTTTGCACCGTAAATGTTGTTTACAAGTTTCATTGTGGAATTTCCATCTACATTATTAGTTGCTGGATTCCAATACGAGGTTCCTGTATGTGTTACTAAGGAAGATAATAATCCTGTCGTTTTTGTCCAACATGCAGAGCTAAGAAAAGTTTCAAAGTCATAGTCAAACTCTGCTTCCAACAGAGCACACCCTGTTCTGAATGTGATTTCTTGCGATGGAGACGACTCTTCTGTATCGCACATCGCAGTTATGTATAGAGAATATTCAGAATCTGGGGTCAATTCTGTTAATGTTATTGTTGGATTAGTTACAGAAATTGAGTTGTAGGCTGTTTCTAATGATGTTTTATAATATACATTCCATAAACTGTGAGCCTCATCTTGCCATTCTATGGTTGCGGAATTAGTTGTTAAGCTTGAAACTAATATTGCCGAAGTTGGAGGAGTGCAGGTTACGATATTTATTGCAAGATTATCGATTGCAGCAGGCACAATCAATTCTTCCGCATTTGAATATCCGAAAGAAAGAATTACTAATCGTTTGTTTCCTGTTATGTTTCCTAAGAATATGGTTTCGTTTTCCCATTCATCTGATCCGTAAACCAATGTTATAGCATCACTATCTGCAGGCAGAGCATTTGTAGGTGGCTCAACAAGCTCGGTTAGGTAAAGAATTATTCCACAATATACGCCTGTTGCTCTTCCTCTTATCTTCCAATCAAATGAGAGTTCAAAGGAATTGTCTGTTGTTCCAAAGTCAAAATCTTTCCACATATAGGCTAAGGTTGTTGCAGGCGCTAATGAGGCTGAATATGTCGCACCATTATCGGTGGAAATATAGGCTGATGAGCCGCCCTCTTCTGTTGCAGTTGCAGAACCTATTGCCCAATGATTAGGATTTAAGTTTTGTGTAAAGGACCACGTTGCTGCATCTTCCAAATCATCAAAAGAGGTTGAGTATGGCAAGGTTTCCATTCCTGCAAGGCTGACAAATGTGGCTATTGTCCAAGGTGAGGAATTTTCTCCACATATTGTTCTTATTCCTATCGTGTATTCTGTTAAAGGTGCTAAGCCTGTTAATGCAATTTGTGTGGTTGAGATTTGAATTGGCGCTAATGTGTCAAGGTTTACTTCATCTTCCGAACCTGCAACAATGACATATTCCCACAAAGTCGCATCTTCTTCTGCTTGAAACGAAATAGAGGCTGTGTTTGAGCTTATTTCTGAAACCAAAACCCCATAAGGTGCAGAGCATTCTGCCCATTCTTCAACCGATATATTGTCTAAACACAGCCAATGATAGTTAAATGTTGCAGGACTTTCAGAATAGAATGCAAATCTCACGTTTCCTGTTAGCGGTTCATTGTTTTCATTCACAAGTTTATAAGAATAGCGTTGCATTTGATTTGTTAAATCAGAATAATTGTGCAGTAAATCAGAGTCGTTGTCGGCAAACACCATCGCATTAGCCTTATTCCAAGTCGCTCCGTTATCAATAGAGGTCAAAATCATAACTTTTCCACCTTCCAAAACGCTTGGGGCTGAATTAACATAATAATTTCTTAATCCAAGTTCAAATGATATTTGTTTGATTGTGCTATCGCCTAAATTAACAACAGGAGTTACAACCCAATTATTAGAGCCGTGATATATTTCTGTGCGAATCATTGCAGAGGTTGTCGCTCCGCAAGCAAAAATTGAGGCATATCCCCAACAGAAAGACGAGTTTGATGGCGTTAGGTTATCAGTTGAGATTACTCCGTTTGAAGGAGAAGGTTCTAAATACCTTTGCCAGCAATTTGTATTATAAGGAGGATTTGAGAAGTCTTCATTCCAAGGTAGTGCTATCGCTTGACAAGGAGTTGTTATATCGTATTCTCCCACAAATAGCGAATCTTCTTCTGTGCATAACAATGATAACTGAAAATTATATGTGCTTTGGTGAGATATTCCCTCTGAAATCACATAAGGAAAATCCGATATTGTCAAATCAGATAGCGTTGTGTAAGATGTTTGGCTCGTTGCTCTATATGCTAAGCTATAAGTTGCAGTTTCATTTCCCGTATCGGTAAGATTAACAACAAGAGTCATATCTCCATTCTCGTTTTCCATTGAACTAACTGCCCAATCAATAGTTGATAAAGAACAAGATTGCTCTATTATTCTAATGTTATCTATTACTGCTGCTGGTTGTGCGCCGTCCATATAGTTGTTTACCCAACGGAATACTAAGGAATAAAACCCAGAATAGCCAGAAGGTAATGTGATATTTTTAGTTTGCCAAATTGGTATTTGACATAAGAAACCTTCTAAAAGATAAGAATTATCAATCTCTTGTCCATAAGGTACTAAGAACACGTTTAAATAATCATAATAGTATTCTCCGCCAATTTTTAAATCAAAAGAAAGAGTCAATTCTTGTGATGGATTTAGATAAAGCAACAAAGAAGCATCTGCCGCATTAGTAATAGCAGCCGTATTCGTATAAGCAGCCGTCAAACCATTATCATTAGAAATGTATAACGCACCTGCAGATGTTAAATCACCACTTTCATTAAGCGAATTGTTTGCTGCTGTGCCTATAAACCAAGCATTCGTAGGAGAATCCGAAGAAAAACTCATCTCAGGTGTGGTTTGAGGAGTATTAAAATCGAAATTTATTGGTACAAGATACGCATTTGGAATTTCAACACTAACAACATTTGTCCAATTTCCTCCACAGGCTTGTTGTGCAGCAAAGTTATAAGTTACCCCTTGCGTTAAACCATTTATCGTATACGGCAATTCCGCATCAGATGGTATTGTAATTGTTGTAGCAAGCAAAGGATTAAATTCCCCCTCTGTTGCAGGAGCGTATGCAACTACGACACCCTCACTTGTAATGTTTGAGTTATTATAATTTATATTAACACTCTGCATACCTTCTCTTACACTAAATCCATATATCTCAGGACAAGCGGGCGATTCACTTATTGTGAAATTATCAATGTAGAAAGAAGCAGATTTTTCTCTAACAACAAGGGCTAAACGTGTGTTATTGTTGTAGTTATTCAACAAAATCTCTGCCATATTGTATTGATTTATTGCAGAGGATTGCGTATTAATTGTTCCTATCAATGTGAAATTAGAAGTGTCTGCCATAGTTGTGTAATCTGTTTGACTAACATTCATTGCATAGACTTCAATAATTGGTGGGTTTTCTAAAAAAGTAGTTTTGTATTCAAAGTTTAATCTTTCGTTTCCTGTCAATTCAAATATTGGACTAATAAACCAATCTGAAAACTCATAGGAATAAGAAGATGTTGTTCCAGAAAAATACAATGCACTCGTTGAATTTACTCCATCGTTTGAGGTTATTGAACTCCAATAAAAGTAAGGAGAACCACCCTCTACATTATACCAACAATTAAGCGAGGTTCTATTTTCTTTTGTCTGTTCTTGTATCGGTACAAATAGGTTTGTGTCAAAGTTTTCTACATAAGGAAAATCAGCAATCGAATTACAAAGTGTCCACGCTGTGAATACGTCAGAGATTACGCCAAAATCACCAGAACAATTTGAACGAACTCTATAATCAACCCTTGAGGAGTAAGGCAAATCTGTGATTTCAACAGGATTTGCACCTTGAATAGAATACCATGTTGTGTCGCCAGAATATCTATACTCAACCAAATAGAGTGCATTCTCGTTTAACGTATCTGTTATTGCGAGATTCATATTAACGCTTCCTTGAGCATCCTGCATCGTTACACTAAATTGATTTACTCTTGCACAAGGTGTTGAAATTATTTCAATATTATCAACCGCAACAGCAGGACTTTCTCCGTTAGCATCGTTATTTCTCCATGATAATACTAATTGATAAATCGTTGGTTCTAAATCTTGTGGAAATGCTATGTTGATTCTCTCCCATTGATTATAGGTTGTCAAAACTCTTTCTATGATTCTATTGGAATTTGGCATAGATGTAGATAATTCTTCTGCAAGAGGAAGAAGTGAGAGCGTAAAATAATCTGTTTCATAGGCTGTATTCTCTCCTTGAAGCTTAACATCGAGTGAAATTCCATAATAATTTCCCTCTTCTATCTCTATTAGACTGTAAGCATGCGAAACAGAAATACTATTATTTGTGTAATTATTTGTCAAACCATTGTCATTGCTAATATATAGTGAGTTGCCAATTGTTTGAGTTGTTGTGTTATCAACTGCCGAGCCGATATGCCATTGATTAACTCCGTTATTAGAAAAATACCATTCACTAACAGATTCTATATCTTCAAAATTCTGTGAATAAGGAATAGAAATAATCAAATCATCTGTTGGTAAGGTAACAAATTCCACGCTTTCTTCTATACTATTTGCGCTCTCGCACACTGTCCAAACCTTAACCTTGTATCTTGTGTAGGGATTAAGTCCTGTTAATTCGTAAGAAAAATCTGTTATGTTATTGCTTAGAGTTATCCATTCCGATGAGGCTTGATCTGTTTTATAAGCCAAAGCAAATGTTGTTGAACTCTCGTCTAAGACTTCCCAAGAAACTGTTGCTGAGTTCTCTGTTAAGGATTCTGTATCTATGGTTAAATTTGTAATAGGATAGCAATAATTGTCTAAATCCGAAACTTCAAGTTTTATCACAGGACGAAAAGCAGATGTGTAACCAGAATATGAAGAATTTACATCATATTCGGTGTAATCTCCATAATGATAAACAACAGAATTTGTAACTGAGGTGGCTTTGTATTGATTGGAAGCAGACCAATTATTGCCATCTCTTATGACTGCAACTAAAAGATTTCCTGTGCCTGTGTAAACAAATGGTGTATCAAGCATTATTCTATTCCAACCCACAACCCATTGCAAAGGACCCGAAAATACTTCTACAAAATTATTGCCCGACAAAAAGTTTGACAAGGTTGTGTTTTCTACCTCTGCCATATAGATTTTTATTGTACCCTCTGGCGTTGCATTAAGCGCAGAACAATAATAACTTATAGCAAATATTCCTCCTGAAATCAACTCTGAGGCTGGGTAAATCGTTTGTGAGTAAGAGTTATAATAGGCATAACTTACGGGAGCATAAGGTGTTTGTTGTGAGGAGTTGGTATCGCCAACACTAATAATGGTTTGTGATGATAGATGGAAGACAAAAACAATTGCCATCACAAATAAAAATAATCGTTTCATTGTTTTAAAATTTGATTAGCACTACTTTTTTTCAAAGAATTTTCAAATGTAGTACTTTTTTAAAAACCCCACAATTTTTTTCTTTGCTTTATTTTTTTATTCCTAAGAAAAAAAATTTTTTTTCTTTGAAATATTTTTCTAAAGCTAAGAAA
>CALCUN010000182.1 GCA_937906975.1 uncultured Bacteroidales bacterium | reverse complement strand
GGTAGATACTGTGCTCTATTCCAATTGGATAGATATAAAAAAATGAGGCGTGTATCAATAATTCAAGTCGTCCGATAAGTTTAAGATCTGGCGTTTGAGTTGAGTTTTTTCCCGATAGCCCAATGACGCTTGTCGGCACACTGAATGTAATAAGTAAATTTTGATCAGGAGGTATAGGTCAATATGCAAATAGAGCAGGAAAAAGTAACATTGAATTTGAAGCAAAAGTCATTACGGATTTAATTCAATTAAAAAAGAGAAGAGAATTGTATCGTGGCGAAAGTAAAGTTTTAGTGGAAGATACCTCAATGATGATACCAACGGCTAATTATAACAAATTTCTAAGAAGTACTCGAATAATTAATATTACTAATTTATAAAATTTCAACATTAATATTCATAATTTTTGAAATATTCGTATTCTCCGTTACCTGTATTTGCTAATCGATTTTCATATGACCATGGATTCTTAACTAGGAATATTGATAAACCGACTGTCATAAGTAGCATAACAATAGTCAATACAATATACTGCCAGTTATGAAGACCAATTGTAATATAGTTGAAGTCACTAAATTCCTTTCTTACCCAATTTCCTGGGACCATATTATAAAGCCATTTACCATAAGCTTCAATATCTACTTTAGGATTATCAATAAAATACTGACGTGTAAGAAGTTCAAGTTTAGGTTCATCACACCAAGAGAATGGATTACACCATACTACTGAATCGTTCTGAGTACCAATACAAACTACGAACTCATTCTTATTACCATTCTGCCAATATGCTTTCTGAAGTTCTGAAATCTCAAGGTCTTTATCTTCAAAGAAAAGTATATATGTTCTAAATTGATATGGTTTACCAAGTTTAGCATTAAGATATTTTATCTGTCTCTGCGCTGCTAATGGAACTGTTCTTCCAATAATAGGGTTCTGATCCCAATTCTTAATAGTTGGATATTCGTACAATCCAAGTTCCTTAGCCTCTTCTGCTGTATAATCTACATGTTTGAATATTGTATGAGACTGATCAGCTTTAATCTTATTTCTATATGAATGCGTTACTGTAACATCATACATGTGTTCAACAGTATTATCATAATAAGTATCATAAGCATCACCATCGATTCTATGATAATCTCTATGCATATCTCTAAAGACATCCTTTGAACCTAGTCTCTTATGTACTAAATCATACTCTTCTTTTGACATCCAATGTTCAGACCAAGAATTATCTTTATCGCCTGCAAGAATATATGTATACTTATCTGGATGGTACCTACGTTCTCTTGTAGTATAATGCTCTGTTCTATATCGTGTATTACCATTAGCATCCTTTCCACATGGTACCTGACGCGTATGATGGACGGTCACCATCTCATCCCAATCTTCATAATGAGTAATCTTTGTAATATACGTTCCGAGATATTCTGTGTCTGATGCATTACTTTCTACCATTATAGTACGAATTCCGATAGTAATTCCAATTGTAGGTACTATTAAAACTAAATACTCCCACCATACCATCTTTTTATTGAATGCTATTAGCAGGAGTATCGCTGCTACAAATGGAATCAAATAAATGAGAATTTCCATTGTAATCTTTATTTTAATTGTTACTTCTTAAAAATATCTACATCGTCGTCTAGACCTGTCTCCATTACAACCTTACTCTTAGTTGATGAAACGACAGTATATTCGATAGGAGTCTTATTAGAAATGAACCATCGTCCAGGGAATGTATTACAAAGTGTAGTGTGTTCTCTAATCAAATCCAACATTCGTTCCTGAGACTTCTGAAATTCTGTTCTTAGAAGCTCAATACTCTGTGAAAGATCCTTATAAAGAGATGTATCAAAATTAGGATTCTGTTCTGTTACCCATTTCATCAAAGAACCATCACCATTTCCTGAATAACGTCCTTCCATAATTGCCGGATAAATCTCTGTGAAGGCATCTTTATACTCATTTGATACCTGGGCTTTCTGAGAGATTACTTTCCACATCTTATCATGGACACCCTCAATTTTACCACGCTGAGCTTCTACCTGATTTCTCAATGCAATCTCCTTATTGTTATAAGAGAAATACATACCTACAAATGTTCCAATTCCAAGGAACATAATTACTGTAACTGAAAGCAAAATTATCTTTTTCATATATATAATGTGTTAAAAAATTACATAGGTCTTACTGATTCAAGGGCGTAATTATCTATTGCATTACAAATCATCTTTGCTTCATCTCTTGCAAAAAGAAGATTAGCGGATTCAATAGTCTCTTCAATTCTAGTAGTCTTACCTGTATTAGGGTTATTGACTAAAAATGTTGCAATGTATTTCTTACGTATCATATTGAATAAGTATTTACGTATACAATATAGAAACTATTTTAAATTTTTCAAAAAAATAAGAGGAATTTTTTGAATTCCTCTTTAAATTTTAGTAAATGTCATTACAATTGCTGCTATTCTATATGAATCTATAATTTTAAAAACAACGTGCTTTCCACTTTTACTTACATCAAATTTACATGTAGCAGTATTTTTTAAGAATGAATTAACTATATCAACTGCATCTTCAAAACTATTTTGACTACGTATAATCATTCCTAAATGCTTTATATATTTTCTACGTTTAAGGGCATTATATATTTTATCATATATAACTACTCTTTCTTGTTTTACGTTATAGTTAACTTGATAGTTCATCATTTTAAATAAATCAATATCTGACTGTAGAAAATCATCAGCTTGATATATATCTGAATAAACACTATTAACAGACGTAAAATCCCAGCCTTGATCGAATAATGAAGTATCTGAATATTCTTTATTAGGATTAATTTGTAATTTCTCTATTATAATATCTTTAAAATTTTTCATAATTATTACCTTCTACTTAAATATTTAGGATATTTACCATTTCTATAAATTTGACTTCCTGCTAACATAGCTTCTATAGAACAGTTCTTACCAATATCCCACATAGTTATGTCTCCATCATATAACGAATCTTTAAACATGCCGTCCATATTCTTTACATTTGAAACATTCCAACTAGATATATCACCTTTATATTCAGTATTCTCATAAAACATAAATGACATATCTCTTACATTAGAAATATCCCAGTCACTTATATCACCATTTTCTCCAGTATATTTAGAATTATCAAACATAGATTCCATTGTTTGTACATTTGAAACATCCCATTTAGAAAGGTCTCCGTCAAAATATGATTCTTCAAACATCCCAGACATATTAGTTACATTTGAAACATCCCATAAAGATATATCCCCATTAAATCTTGATATTTTCTTGAAATTATTATTTCTACTACAAAATAAACCACTCATAGAAGTAATTTTTGATGTACAAATATGATTTAAAGAACATTCAAACCCATGTTTTTCTATTTCAGAATTTATCATTTCTTTTAATTCATGTATTGTTTCTGGAAAAAATGTTTGTTCAACCTTTGTTGGTTTATTTTTTATTAATAATTTTTCAGATATAAACGTATTTAATTGTTTCATTTTTTACAAAGATAAAAATATATATATGCATTTTTATTATCTAAATCATGATGAATATTAATTTTATAATTATCACCTAAATCCTCTTCAATAACTATACTAATTGAAGATGTATCTAATAAATCATTATCATAAACATAATCAAATATAGTACTCCATAAACGACCGTCTGTTATTTCATCATGTTTATATGGTATACTTAAAATACATCCTACGAGTAAGTCTAAACATTCTCCATATCTTTGAACTTCTGGAGAAGGTTTATAAATATTTATATACTTTTTATTGTATTCTGGATAATCTTCTAAATATGTTTCTAATTTATTCCAGTCAGTTTTATTAAAAAAGTTTTTAGCTTCCCATGAAAAAATATGTGGTTCTATATTAACATCAAAAAGATCTCCAATTTCAGTATTTTCTTTAATACGTTTATTTGACGAAATTCTTAATTTTTCATTAATTTTATTTTCTTTAATAACAAATCTTGAATTAGAAAATAAATCATGAGAACCTTCCACATAAGCATCTATAGTAAATTCATATTCATCTACATTAAATGAATAATTATATACAACTTCAGTATTTTCATTTTGACGTTCATTAACAAAAATTATATCATCAATATGTTCAACAATAAAATCGTATAATTTTTTATAAGAACCTCCAAATTCTCCTTCTACTAAATTTCTTGCAAATTCATTAGTTTTTAATTCATCTGGACCCCAATCAATATCATTACAATACCAATCAATAAACATACCTAATCGGGTTTCAATTCCGTTTACTCGATTTTTAGATATTCTTAGTTTCTCTATTAAATATGTATTAATTTTCTTCATAATCTATTATAATATAAGTAAAAATAAAGTTTGAATTTATCTATTTTATATATAAGAAACTTTAAAGAAAATAAGAATGAAAGAAGTAAAGAAAATGGAAAACCGTCCATTATTTGATAATTCATTTGTGGACAAGACACTTCCAACTACATCTATTTCAACTATTCTTACGATGGTACAGGAGCCATTCGATCAGAAAGGAGTGGCAGAAAAAACGTTTAATAAACGATTTAACGACCCTACATCGGAGTATTATCAGATGACAGTTGAACAGATTATTGAGAAGTGGGAAGCTAAAGCTGCAACATCACGTCGTTATGGTAAAATGAATGATGACTATATAGGAATCGTTCTTGAAGGTACTGAATATGATAAAGATTTATTCTACCTTGATAATGACGTAGATGGTGACGAACGATTAAACACTCAAGTACGTGCTTTTGATGAGTTTATGAACGACCTTCCTGAACATATTGTTTTTGTTGCTCGTGAAGTAACTCTCTATTATAAGATTCTGATTGTGCTGCTGTATAGAATATCTCTTCTGTTTTTGGATTTATATAACATATTTGGTCAATGTCATATTTTTCTTGTGTAATTGGGTCAATATTTCTATCGTAAATACCAATTTTATACAAGTTCATATAACCATTTCTTTCGCTTTTTAAGATAAAGTTTTTCTTATCATTTAAGAAAACTACATCTTCTACTTGTTCAATGTAATATTGATTTCTTTCCTCATAGATTTTCTTAGGTTTGAAATCATTAGTTGAGGCAATAAATAATTCATATTGATTTTGATGACGATTTAACTTATGAATAAACACCTCATCATTAGGAGTCCATTGCAAACGTGGTAAATAAATATCTTTATTCAATCCCATGTCAATGTGATTTGTTTTATCGTTTTTCAAATCATAGACAAAAATTTCTACAACTGAATTATCCTCTCCTGCTTTTGGATATTTATAAACATATTCCTCAGGATACAAATCTCCATATATTGTCATAGAGAATTGTTTTACCTTACTTTCATCAAATTTATAGTAAGCTATTTTTTCAGAATCATTGCTCCAAAAGAAACCTTTTGTAATTGCAAACTCTTCTTCATAAACCCAATCGGTTGTACCATTAATTATGTGATTATACTCCCCGTCTGTTGTGATTTGTTTTGTTTGCATTGAAGCAATATCAAAGATAAAAATATTATTATTTGAAACGTATGCTACTTTTTGAGAGTTTGGAGAAAATTCTGCTAATCTCACCTTCTCTTTTGCAACAGAGGTTAATTTTTTTGTTGCAATATCGTAAACAAAGCAATCAGCCAAGTAAGAATGACGATAAATCATTTCAGGATTTAAAATAAGCAACACCTTACTTTCATCTTTTGAGAATTGATAATCTACAACATATCCTTTCAAGTCTAAACCAGAGAATTGTACTAGCTCACCTACTTTGCTTGCTTTGGCGTAATCATATTTTTCTATTGCGTTTTGAGTCAATATACAATAGTGTTTTCCATCTTTCATTGAGCGAATGCCATCAATTCCTTTACCACGGAAAGTGCCCTTTGTCCAAATATCTTCTAATGTAATTTCTTGTTGAGAAGATGCAACTCCTCCTATTAGTAATGCTAATAATAATGTTAAAATTTTTTTCATATAATTTTTACTTTTAATCAATTATGTTATCTATCAATATATCTTTATATTTCAAAAGTGGATCTATGTTTTTTCTTTCAGGAGGATAAAGCGTATTTATCACCCATGTATCAATTTCATTGCTGTTTCTATATTTGTTTAGTGCAAGACGATGTACATATTCTGTCATATAAAGTCCCCATTTTGTTTTTGGGTGTGCTTTATAATAGGTTTGCAAACCTGCTTTATATTCAGGTTTAATCACATCTTTATCATCATAGACAGGAGTGTTTTCCAATCCCTTTGTAACCGAGAAACAAAGATACTCTATCTCTCTTGTAACAAGGTCTTCTCTAATAAAATCAGGGTGTTCGTCCAAAAACTCATCTCTCCACGCTATTCTATTAAACAACTCCTCCATAGTAATATCAAGAGTAGCATGCCAATAAGGAGGAATATCGTGTTCCTTTATCCAAAGCCCACGATAGTAACGATACTCAGGGGTAAGCATCTCTTTATATCTATCATAAAGAAAAGCCGGTTGAACCTCAATAGCGTAAGAAGTATCCTCATAAGACATTATTCTATAACCCCATTTGCCATACTCATCACGAAAACGTTTCATATCCTTTTTCAAACCACCAAGAACAGAAATATCACCATGAACCAACGCTCTAATTTCCTCATCTGAGAAAGTCTTGTGAAGAGTTACAGTCTTGTCCTCACACGCTATTTCGTGATAATAATAAAGAAGTTGATACCCCCAATCTGCTCCGTCTTTATCTCCTTGAAACGTTTCTTCAAAAAGTTTACACGCCTTTTCAATCACGTCTCTTTCACTAAAGGGTAAAGCACTTAACTTATAAGCAAAATCAGTCATTTTCTCATCGTCCAAAGTCTTGGTATTTTGACCAAAAACATTCAAAGTGAAAAACAACAACGCTGTTATTAAAAAACTCTTTCTCATATTTAATTATGTTTTTTATTCAATTAATCATAGTTTGCAAAGATAATACATTTTTTACATTAGATTAATATCTTGAAACAAATAAATAAAAAAATAACCTCCAATAAACTTTTGGTTATATTGGAGATTATTACCGATTATTGCTTTATTAATTTCTTACTTGTAGAGAGTTTTTGAGTAATTGTATTTACTATTGATTTTTCCCTTTGTATATATAGACAAGTGTTTTTGCCATTTTGTTACAGCTTATGTATGCTTTTTAAAAATGTAAAGAAAAAATAAAATAAGTCAAAGAAAAAATTTATTTTCTCTTAGGAATATTTTATTTTTTCTTTGACTTATTTCAACGACAAAAGGAATTGGTAAAATGGTTTGTTGTTCAAAGTTTCATAACCGCAACGCAAACCTATTTCTATTGGCAATTTAATTCCAAATACACATAGATTAAAACTGAAATCGTTTCCAAAACTTTGATGAATCTGCTTATCGAAACTTGCTATTTCATAGAAAGGTTTTATACTTACCCTTTTAACATAAAACACAGGGCCAATAATCCAATCAGGATAAAAAAGTGGAAGATTGAATGTTAGACCTCCTCCGCAATATTCGGTAGGGAATTGATTTTTTACACCCTTTATAAAATCTATTTGGTTTGCAAATTCATATCCGTTTGCATTTCTGCTGTTATATTGATAATTAAAGTTTAGCTCTGTTGTACTATTTCTAAAAAAGAAAGGTAAATATAGTTTTGAACTTAGAGATGTGTTATTAGTAGCATTATCCCCAAGCGTAAGGTATTGTGCAAAATTCACACTAAGCCCTTTTCTTGGAGTAATGTCATTATTTGCTTGTGCATGTTGATGAATAAAAGAAAGAGCATAGCCATATATATTATATATTGAAGGAGTCTGCTTTTGCATTTGTGTAAGAGTATAATTAAAATCTGCTTGCAATTTATTGACAGATTGTCTTGTACTCCACGAATACGGCACACCTATTTTTATTCCTGTTAAATACTCTTCTTGAAGCCTATTACTTGAAGTATTTCTAAGTTTATATCCTGCTTCTAAATCAATTATAGGATAGAATCCGCTATATGTATAAGTCATATACGCCTCGTGCCAAGAATCTTTTACATCATATTTATATCCTATTTGAAAAATAGAAGTCGAAAGTAAGTTTTGAGAAAATGCACTAACACCTAATCCAAAATTTGTCTTCTCTAAATTTAGAAAAATAGGCAAACGTGAATGGAAATTAAATAGGTTTTTATATTTTTTATATTCCTTACTTTCATATTTTATTGATTCATCGTACTCGGTTGGTAAAAGAAAACCTTCTTGTCTTTGAAGCTCTTCTACAAATATTTGAGGATTATTCTTTTTGTTTATATCCAAACTTTGATTCAAAGGTTTTGTTTTCGCAAGAAAGTATCCATCACTATTATAAACCGAAACAATCAATTCTTCTCCATTAAAAGAATATCCACCTATACCAAATGGTGTATCGGTTAATTGTTTTGCAGTTTTGGTTTTTAAATCAAACTCAACTAATTCATATTTTGATGAAATATCTTTCAAAAAATAAAGTTTGTTATCACGATATTTCAGATGCGAAATATTGTCGTATGAAGCAGAAGTTACATCATGAGTAAGGCTATCTCGCATTATGATTTTCTTTCCCTTAGGCGTAGTTTCTATATAATAAACAACATCTTCATTTTCTCCCCAAGCTGGATAAGACAAATCATCTCCCCCTACAACATAAAGCATTTCTTCATTCATAGGAGAGTAAGTTGGTGTGAAATATGTTTTGTTTTTTGTAATAAGTTTTGTTTTTCCTGTGTGAATATCAAGTTCTACAATATTTGCATAGGTTTTTTCTCCCCAACGTTTATCTAATGCGTTTTGAGAATAAAGAACCTTCCCGTCTTTATAATCAAAAAATGAGTGCATTAAATAAGGTAGATTTGCAATAGTTTCCATTCCTTTTGGGGTGTAAAGAACTAATTTTTGAACTTCAAAAGAAGTAGATTTTAAAGCAAGAATAGAGTCTTCACCTATTAAAATAGGATTCAAATAATGAGTATAATACTCTTTATCTATATCTAATGTGTCTAATTTTGACGTATTTTCTTTCTTTGTCCATTGATTGTATTCCTCTCTCCATAGAGGCAAAAGAGTATCAATCAATTCTGAATAAATCTTTCTATGTGGAATTTTTACATTTAGGCTATCTGCTGTATTAAACCACTTTAATTGCAACCACGATTTTGCAGTTGTAGCAAAGACATCTGAGAAAATATCTTTTCCGTATTTGTTTCTTGTGTACGCAGACATATAATAGCCAAAAGTATAGTCGTTTGGAACGAAATCTTTCCTACTTTCGAGTTTTGCTTTATGGAATTTATATGCTCCTTTTTCAAGAAGCTGCGCTTTAAACCGATTGTATTGATCAGGAGTCTGTCCTCTACCCGTTTGAGCTAAGGCTGTCTCTGCAAGAACAGCATCTCCCTCTATAAACCAATTAGGAATTAAAAGAGCACTTACGCCCAAAAGAAATTGTTCTCCAAGTATATCTGTTAAAGTCTTAGAAATCCCCTTATAAGGAGCATAATACTGACAAGCATGACGATATTCATGAACAGCAAGATGCCATATCCAAGGATAAGCAAAGTAATCAGGTGAAGGAGTTGGGTAAAACTCCAAACGTTTTGGTGCCCAAGTTGCCATACCATTTGACTTTGCGGTATAAGGGTGAATAAGTATTGGTAGTTTTGGCGCATTTGTTCCAACACTTCTACCTATGTGATTCACCATTGTATCAAGCACACGCGCAAGTTCTTGTGCTTTTGTTTCAAATGATTGAGGATATACCAAATGAAACTTATCTGTATTGATTTCTCTATACTTTACTCTGCCATCATCATTTGCACTAACATTATATTGTGCAAACAAACCAGAAAACGCTAAAACGAAACCAATAAAAAGCACTACCCTCTTGCTATTTTTAACAAGAGGGTTAATGCTTATATAGTTCAATAATTTATTTTTGTGGTACATTTTTCAATGTTTCTACTAAATAATCCCAGAATAATTTTACAGAAGGGATATTTACTCTTTCATCAGGAGAGTGAGGGTTTTGAATTGTTGGTCCAAATGAAATCATATCCCAATTTTTGTAAACTCCGCCTAAAAGTCCACATTCCAAACCAGCATGTATTGCCATTACCTTTGGAGTACGTCCAAACATTTTTTGATATGTTGTTTGCATTGTGTTAAGTATTGGACTTTCCATATTTGGTTTCCAACCTGGGTATCCACCTGCAAATTCAATATTTCCACCAGCAAGTTCTACTACGCTCGCCATCATTTCAGCAAAGTCTTCTTTCGCTGTATCAACTGAACTTCTTAATAAAGCACATGCTTTTATTACTCCGTTTTCTGATTTTACGATAGCAAGGTTAGAAGATGTTTCAACAAGATTTTCCATACTGTCGCTCATTCTGTAAATTCCGTTAGGACAAGCATATATTGTACGAATAACTCTTGCCATTGTGTCTTTGTCAATGAAAGTAGCAGGAGCAGTAGTTTCTTCTATTGCTATAAGGATTTCAGGTTCAACTGCTGAAAGTTCGTTTTTAACTATTTCAGTTATGTTTGCTATAATTTGTTTTGCTTCTTCAACCTTTGTAGCAGGAAGTGCTATTGTACAGAAGGCCTCTCTTGGTATAGCATTTCTTAAACTACCACCGTTAATATCACATACTCTAACTTCAACTTTTTCTAATGCTTTTAATATTCTAAATAATATTTTATTAGCATTTCCTCTTTGAAGAATGATGTCCATTCCACTGTGTCCACCTTTTAATCCTTTGATTGATAAAGCGAATGCTTTATAAGCAGAATCAAATGCTTCTTCTTTATAATCAAAAGTGATAGTAGCATCTATACCACCAGCACAACCAACATAAAGTTCTCCTTCTGTTTCTGAGTCAAGGTTAAGAAGAATATCTCCGTTTAACTCTCCTGCTTTTAATCCAAAGGCTCCTGTCATTCCTGTTTCTTCATCTATTGTGATAAGTGCTTCTACTGGTCCGTGAACAAGGTTTTTATCTTCCAATACCGCCAAAGCAGCAGCAACTCCTATACCATTGTCTGCTCCAAGTGTAGTTCCTGTTGCTTTTACCCACTCTCCTTCAATTCTTGGAAGGATTGGATCAGTTAAAAAGTCGTGTTTTGTATCGTTATTCTTTTGAGGAACCATGTCGCAGTGTGCTTGCAAAATCACACCTTTACGATTTTCCATTCCTTTTGTTGCTGGCTTACGCATAATCACGTTTCCAACTTCGTCAAGCTTATATTCTATGTTATTTTCTTTTGCAAACTCAACTAAGGCTGCAACAATTTTTTCTTCATGTTTTGAAGGGTGTGGAATAGAACAAATATTGTCAAAATGTTTCCACAACGCTTTTGGTTCTAAGTTTAATAATTCACTCATAATTTTCTATTTTATTATTATTTTAATTTTCCTTGATATATAAACGTATCTTGTGAGAGATTTAGTCTTTTTATTTCTATTTCTTTTTCAAAAATTCCATATACCGTAGCACCACTTCCCGACAAAGAAGCATAGATAGCACCATTATTATATAATGTATCTTTAATCTGTTTTAAGATTGGATATTTAGGAAACAAACTATCTTCAAAATCGTTCTTTAAAACCCCTTTCCAATCCTTAATATTTGGCAAATTATTATAATCCACATTAGATGGTTTCGGCACAACATTTGAATACGCCTCTTTTGTAGATATTTTTAAATCGGGTTTTACCAATACGATATGATAACCACTCAAATCAAGTGTTATATCCTTAGATTTTTCTCCCTTTGAAAAGACGTATGTTGGCTTATTCTTTACAAAAAACGAACAATCGCTTCCTATTTTAGCAGCAAAGCAAAGCATTTGTTCTTCTGTAAGATTTAGATTGAAAAGAAAATCCAAAAGTTTCAAAGTAAAAGTAGCATCACTACTTCCTCCACCGAGCCCAGCAAAAGCGGGGATTTGCTTATGCAAATGAATATTTAAATAAGGTATGTTTGGAAATTCCTCTCTCAAAGCATTAACCGCCTTGACACAAAGATTATTCTCCGAAGAGGTATTTCCAATATCTAATCCGCTTATAAGAAAACTATCTTGTAAAGAATTACTCTCTCTAATCTCCAACACATCACACAAATCCACAGGATAGAAAACAGATTCTATATTATGGTATCCGTCTTCTTTTCGTTTTTCTACAATACTCAGTCCAATATTTATTTTGCAATTTGGAAAAAATATCATTTCTTTTTTCTTTTTTGCAAATATACAAAAACTTCTATATTTTTTCTCTTAGACTTAATTTTTTATTTCTTTGATTTATTTTTTTAATCCTTTGGATTATTTTATTTTTTCTTTGCTTTAATTTATTATTCTATTAAAAGTTGTAATTTTGCAAGCGTTTTTTAAAAAAATATATATGGCAAAGAATCTTGTAATAGTGGAGTCGCCTGCTAAGGCAAAGACAATAGAGAAGTTTTTAGGAAAAGATTTTGTGGTAATGTCGAGTTTTGGACATATTCGCGACCTTCCCTCAAAGGATATGAGCATTGATTTGGAAAACAACTTTGAACCTAATTATATAATCACAGAAGATAAAGTTAAAGTAGTAAAAGAATTAAAAGCCGCAGTAGAAAAAGCAGAGTTTGTTTGGCTTGCTTCCGATGAAGACCGTGAGGGAGAGGCTATTGCATGGCATTTAAAAGAGGCTTTAAATCTTGAAGAAAGCAAAACAAAGAGAATAGTTTTTAATGAAATAACAAAAACTGCCATCTTAAAAGCAGTGGAAAATCCTCGCTCGATTGACCTTAACCTTGTAAACGCTCAACAAGCTCGTAGAGTGCTTGACAGAATTGTAGGTTATGAAATCTCTCCTGTTCTTTGGAAAAAAGTTAAGCCTTCTTTAAGTGCAGGAAGAGTTCAATCGGTTGCCGTAAGACTTATTGTAGAAAGAGAAAAAGAAATCAATAATTTCAAAGAAAATAAGAGCTATAAAGTAGTTGCAGATTTTCAAACCTCAAAGCAAGCCTTAATTTCGGCT
>CALCUN010000181.1 GCA_937906975.1 uncultured Bacteroidales bacterium | reverse complement strand
CAGAAAGTTACAATGTAGTATATTATGCAGCATCAAACCCAAGTGAAGTATTTACAGAACCTGTAACAGACACCATAGTAGAACTTACAGACTTAGAAGGAACAACAGAATATGTAGTTAGAGTTTACTCTGTTTGTGGAGAAGAAATATCAACTCCAACAAGCGAAGTACACTTCTCAACAGACTGTGCACCTATAACAGATGACGTATGGTTTGAAAACTTTGATGCAGCGTATGGTAGTGAATCAGCTGCAAACCAAATGTTTATGTGTTACGATGTTTTGGTTTCAACACCAGCAAACAACGGAACATTCCCAAGAATCTATCATCAAGGATATGCACCTGCTGCACATTCAGGAGCAGTAACTCTTGAATTTAAAGGACCAGGATTATTGGCATTACCAGAATTTGAGAGACCATTAAACACATTAAGATTTGAATTCTATTCTAACACAACAGCCTCTTCAGCTGCAACAGCAGGAGTAATGGAAGTAGGGTTAATTACAGACGAAATGGATTCAACTTCATTCGTTCCATTACAAACAGTTGAACCTGTAGGATTCTCACGTTCAGGCTCATTCTTGGTAGGACCATTTGACTTTGATGAACTATCATACACAGAAGGAAGAATAGCATTACGCTATACACCATCTGCCTCAAACCCAAATGAATCATGGAATCTTGATGACTTTAAAGTTATTCCTATACCTGAGTGTCCATCACCTATTGCAAACAGTGTTGTTATTACAAACATTACAGACACAGAAGCAACAGTTTCTTGGACAGATACAGATGAAGACCATTCAGCATGGATAGTATATTACAAATCATCAGCAGAAGAAGACTACACAGCAATAAATGTAGAAGAACAAAACTTTACATTAACAGGACTTGACCCACTTACAACATATTCTGTTTACGTTCAAACAGATTGTGGAACATCAGACAATGTATCAAGAACAGATATAGTTTCATTCACTACAATAGCGACACCTATAACAGACTTCCCTTACTATCAAGATTTTGAAGACTTAGAAAACAATCCTTCTCCATTTGAATATAGAAATCAATACTTAAACAAATGGTATGTAGGTACAGCAACAGGAGTCGCTTCTGATGAAGAAGAGACTACAACAGCCTTATACATCTCTGATGATGAAGCAAACTATTATTATAATGTAAGTTCACCATCATACGCAAGTGCAATCTTACCTGTTACCTTTGGCGATGCAAGTGAATATGTATTATCATTTGACTACAAAGTTGAGGGAGAAGGTACTACCTATACAAAGTATGATTACTTTATGCTATTTCTTTGCAACAGCGATTTAAACATTCCAAGCAACGGACAACCATCAAGCAATGGTTCAATTGTTTTAATGGATAAAACATCTAATGTTTCAAACTGGACACACGCTTCAATCACACTTCCAAACGTTAGCAATACAACAAAACAAATAGTATTCTATTGGAGAAACGATGGTTATGGTGGAACAAATCCACCAATAGCAATTGATAATATTTCAATAATTGGTGTAGATTGTCAAGCACCATCTGACCTTATAGTAGAAGCAGTAACAGAAAATGAAGCAACATTAAGTTGGCAAGAAAACGCTTCAGCAACAGTTTGGACTATATTCTACAAAGCAGAGAATGAAACCGAATATTCTTCACTTACAACAGAGGGGCTTGTTGCAAAATACAAAGGTCAACTTGAACTTTATTCTTACGCCGTGGAAAAACTTTTGTCAAAAAAAGTAAGAAGTAAAACCATATTAAATTTATTCACGGGAGAAAGCGTGAATATTTGACAAAACAACAGAAAACAACTTGAATTTTGCTAAGTTTCGACCTTTTATGGTTTGTAAAATGGTCTTTGAGGTATCGGTATGCAAGTAGAGTTGTTTTCTTTTTTTTATAATGTTAATTTGCTGTTAAAAGAAAGTGGGATTTTTATAGTATTTATATGCATAGAAACAATTATGTTTGTGATAAATTTAATTCTTTCACTGACAAAAAAAGAATACTCTTTGACGAGCAGACTATATTTTTTGTCGGTAATAATAGCCGTGTTTATTCTCCATTTAGCCGTTTCCTTGTTTTTAGAATATAATGCTTTTTTGTTGTTTGTAAATTTGTCTTTTTTACTTTTAATTACTATGCCTATGCTAACGGTAAAAAAGCGTGTTAAAGTCTGCACCGAAAAGCATAGAGAACTTGCGAGATTTTTTGAGAAAAAGGCTAAAGATGAGCAAAAAAATAATAATGAACAACAGTTTGGAATAACGCCAAAAAGTTTTGGAGAGGTTATTAAAAGCAAGGAGGAAGAACGTTTAGAAGAGGCGTTGCCACATAAAAATAACGACGACAAGCAAAGCGATTACGGATTAGATTTTTCACACGTCAAAAACGTTATAGCACGCCTTGACTATTTTGGGATTTCTCAAACGGATAAAAGACAAGTTCGTGAACTTGAAAGCGCATTACTTCGCGCAGAAAAAGGAGAACAGGGAGAAGACGTCAAAAGAGAGATAAACGACGGGCTTGGTGCGATATTAAAAATTATGTCAAAATACGGAATTTGACGCAAAAACACCCTATTTTTTGCAAAAAGCACGCATAATTTAAAAAAACCATCTTGACAATGCAATGTTGAAACAATATAATAAAATATGTATAAGTGTAAATATCCGAAAATGCGCCCAAAAGGGTAAAATCTCAAGGAAAGAACACTTTTGGCAAAAGGAAA
>CALCUN010000180.1 GCA_937906975.1 uncultured Bacteroidales bacterium | reverse complement strand
TGATGCGAATCAACTCCCCGGCCTCGTCGAGTGCGCCAATAAAATCTCTAAGCGACTTGTACATAAAACTAACTTAAACGCTATTTGCAATCTAAATTGTTCCGATTTTCCCCTGGGGAAGTCGCTTTTTGGAGCGTTTCCCTATTGGGGATTATTACTTCAGGTAAAGTCTTTGCTATTTATTATTGTTTTGTTCATTGAATCTTTATTTTAGATTGTTTAAGAATTTTTCTTTATTGACAACAACTCTTGTGTGTGAGGCTTGTCCTATCATATCTTCTCCTTCGTAGGCTGATATGTTGAAAAACAATTTTTTTCCATCAACTTTTATCAATTCGCTTTTGCAAACAATCTCTTTTCCTATTGCTGAGGCTTTTATGTGTTTAGTATTTATTTCTACTCCAACGCTTACGCAATCCTCAGGCAAGTGATTACGCAAAGAATTGTTTGCTGTTTTTTCCATAAGTGCTATCATAGCAGGTGTTGCAAAGACTTCTACACTTCCAGAGCCTACAACAGTTGCTACATTGTTAGCATTAACGATTTCTCTCTCTTCATTACAAAGATTTAAAGGGATATTAAGTTCCATATATTTTATAATTATTTTATTTCTATTTCTTTTACTAATTCTATTTGTGCTTTTTGATAATCTTCTGGCACACCTATGTCAATAAAATAGCCATTTGTTACTATGCCTTTAAGATTTCCTTTCTCAACTTCTTTTTCCAAGAAATCCTTTTCAAAAGAAAACTTCTCAGGAAGGTGTTTATCATTGAATATATCTTTATTTAAAACATATACTCCTGCGTTTATGAGTGCTTTTTCTTTGAATTGTTTTTCTTCAAAGGCTGTTATCACATCGTTTTCCAAAACAACAGAGCCATATCTTGAAACATTTCTCATTTCTTTCAAAACAAGCAATGATTCACTCTTTGAGTAAGGAATGTGTTTTTCTATTTCCTCTAACTCAACCTTTATGAAAGAGTCGCCATTCAATACAAGCACGTTTTCTCCCTCGGTCATTGTCATTGCTTTTGCTATTGCTCCACCTGTTCCTAATGGTTCGGTTTCCACGCTGTAAGAAATCACAAGTCCATTGAAAGAATTACCAAAGGTTTCTTGTATTATTTCATACATATAACCCACAGATAAAACAACTTTTTCAATACCTTGTGATTGCAAGTATTGTAACAATAAAGCAAGAAAAGGTTTTTCACCAATAGGTGCCATAGGCTTTGGCACGTTACTTACAACCGATTGTAGTCTTGTGCCTTTTCCGCCTGCCAAAACTATGGCTTCTTTTATTTTTTTAGTTAAATCTGCCACGTTTCTAAACCTTGTTTTGTAAATTCAAATCGTCTGACTTTGCCACCAAAAGGCTCCAAAGCCTTAATCACGTTATATCTTTTTGATTCTGGCGCATAGAAGAAAATATATCCGCCTCCGCCAGCACCAGATATCTTTCCGCCACTTGCTCCTGCGTTAAGAGCAGCGTTATATACCTGTTCAAACAAATCGGTGCTTATTCCCTTTGCCATTTGCTTTTTATACTGCCAACCAAGGTTAAGAATATCTCCAATTTTGTCCAAATCGTTTTTCAAAAGTGATTCCTTCATCAAAATGGCTTGGTGTTTTAATTGTTGCATTGCTTCAATGGACTGAGTATTCTTCGCCATTACGTTTTTTTGTTGTTGTTCTATAATCTTGGCAGAGTCTCTTGAGGTGTCGGTGTAAAACAATATTATATTTCTTGAAAGCTCGTTGAGAATTTTGTCTTTGATACGTAAAGGATTTACGATAACCTTTCCTTCAGAGTAAAACTCCATGAAATTAAAACCACCAAAAGTTGCAGCGTATTGGTCTTGTTTTCCTCCTGCAAGCTTCATATCTTCTCTTTCTATGCTGTATGCCAATGAGGCAATGTCGTATTCTGCAAGCGGAAGCTTTAACCATTGCACAAAAGCACCTAAAACCGCTACCACTAAGGTAGAAGAAGTGCCTAATCCACTGCCTGCGGGTGCTTCTACAAAGGTATGAATGTCAAAAGAAAGTTTTCCAACATTGAAGTCTTTGACAATTCTGTTGTAAACCGCTTTTAAAAGGTCTATTTCTCCGTTTATTGGAAGTTGCTCTACGCTATCGTATTCGTATTTTAGGTTTTTGTCCTCTAAAAAGAAACGAATCTTTCCCTCATTGTGTGGAATAATATCACAATATGCGTATAGGCTAATTGTGGCGTTGAGAATGCAACCGCCATATATGTCAGAAAAAGGAGAAACGTCCGTTCCGCCTCCTGCTAATCCTAATCTTAAAGGTGCTTTACTTCTTATTATCATTTCTTATCTAAGAATTTTATTGTGTAATTCCCTAATGGACTTAGTCATGTTTGCCCATGAGAATTTTTTCTTTTCTTCTATTATACTTTCGCTAAAATCTGTTTTGTTTTTGCAAAACTCATACAAACTATCTGCAAGAGATTCTACATTAGGTTGGCAAACAAATCCGCTCTTCCCATGCTTTACTATTTCGGCAAGGCCTCCTACGTCTGTAACAAGCATAGGTTTCTCAAAATGAAAGGCAATTTGTGTAACGCCACTTTGAGTTGCTGTTTTGTAAGGCAAGACTACCAAGTCGCAAGCACAGAAATAGTTTTTTACCTCTTCGTTTGCTATGAATTTATTGTGGATTGTTATGTTTTTTAGTCCAAGTTGAGAGATAATTTCATCGTATTTTGATTGCGATTCATAAAATTCTCCCGCTACTGTAAGGTGTAAAGGATAGTCTTTTAAGCGTGCGTCTGATAAGGCTTTGATTAAAAAATCTAATCCTTTGTAATCTCTCACTAAGCCAAAAAATAAAATATTTATTTCTTTGGAATTTAATCCTAAGACTTCTTGTGCTTGTGCTTTTTCAATTTTTTCTCCAAAGTTATCAAACAATGGGTGGAAGCAAAGCGAGCGAGGAGTTGTTTTATTAAAGAGAGCAATGTCGTCAAACACGCTTTTGCTCA
>CALCUN010000179.1 GCA_937906975.1 uncultured Bacteroidales bacterium | reverse complement strand
ATCTCAATCTTGCGGCCCCACTGATCAACGGCTTCAAAAGCGACGATAGAGGGAAGCCCCGCAACCAACGAACCGCCTTCGGGGAAGAATGACAGTTTTACGTCGGGCTCGCGGAACTCATAATTGGTCTCTTTCGGGAAAGCCAGTTTGGTGTGCAGCGGATAGAACTCCATCTCTTCCTTAAACTCCCCTCGCTTGGCAGGCTTCATGAACACAGGGAACACACGGGAGAAGGCGCAATAATTGTAAGGAGGGATAAAGGTGCTGTTGCCATGAACAAATACCTTCTCGTATTCTTCGCGCTCCTCGGGACTCATCAAGGCATATGAAAATCCCTGTCCTCCTCTTTCGGCGTTTCCCCAGTTGAGCATATTGCGCGTATAGGCCCGTATCTCATAGTAGCCGGTACGGTATTCGTCTTTTAGAACAAAAACTCCATAGAATAAAGACACAATGTATGCAATAAACATTGCTGTTATAAAGTCTTCAATCTTTGTAAAGCGGTCAAAAAACCACAAAACTAACATATAGGAAAAGCAAATAAGAGGATAGAGCAGTTTTAAGGTGTTTGCTTGTGATATTTTTTGTTTTCCAAGAAGAATGAATTGATTTATTTCGCTTATTGAGGCGAGAATTGCTATCAATACACAGATTATGGAAAGGAAAACTTCGGCTTTGATAAAGAAAATAAAGATAATTCCAGCTACTATTGCACATATTCCAACCCAAAGCAAGGAGGGAATTATTAAAGAATTAAAGTTTTTTCTTGGAACTAAATAAATAAGGGTAGAATTGCCTATAAGCGTAAAGCACATCAGCATAAGATTGATATTATATACCAATATTGCTTGCTCTCCTTTCGCTTCGGCTCCAAGGACTTGCGAGATTAAAATGATAATCAAAAAGCCCAGTCCTGCCGATGAGAATTTTGTGAAAATAGTATGTAGTATGTTTTTAATCATTCTTTGAATTTGAGTGCAAAGATAAGAAAAAATGAATAAAAATTTGGTGGTATTAAATTTTTTGTGTAGTTTTGCAAACTCAAATACGGTGCGAGTAGTTCAGTTGGTTAGAATATCAGATTGTGGTCCTGAGGGTCGTGGGTTCAAATCCCATCTCGCACCCAGGGGTTTGAAAAGAAAGGTTTTCCAAAAAAGGAGAACCTTTTTCTTTTTTTGTAGTTTCGTATATTTTTCTTTACTTTGCACCTTAGAAACCTTAATACGTATTTATAAAATGAAAAGAATCAAATTATTTATTACTTTTTTGGTTTGTGCAGTTCTTTCTTTGAACGTTTCTGCTCAAACATTTAAGTATGAAAGTGTAAAGGGCGATGCTTTGAATGCAAGGATTTACACTTTGGGAAATGGACTTAAAGTTTATATGTCGGTGAATAAATCTGAGCCGAGAATACAAACCTACATCGCTGTAAGGGTTGGAAGCAAGAATGACCCAAGTGCTACAACAGGATTGGCACATTATTTTGAGCACATGATGTTTAAAGGAAGTGAAAAGTTTGGTACAAGCGATTGGAAAAAAGAAAAAGAATACATTCAAAAGATAGAAGATTTGTATGAGGTGTATCGCAAAGAGAAAGATCCTACAAAAAGAAAAGGATTGTATGCAGAAATAGACTCTTTGTCGTATATCGCATCGGGATTTGCTATTGCAAACGAGTATGACAAAATGATGAGTTTCATAGGCTCGCAAGGAACAAACGCAGCAACAAGCAACGATTACACATTCTATCAAGAAGACATACCAAGCAATCAATTAGAAAATTGGGCTAAGATTCAAGCAGACCGTTTTGCTAATCCAGTTTTGAGATTGTTTCATACAGAATTAGAAACCATTTACGAAGAAAAAAATATGTCCTTAACAAAGGATTATCGTAAAGTAAACGAAGCAATGTTGAAAGCATTGTTCCCAAATCACCCTTACGGACAACAAACAACCTTAGGAGAGGCAGAACATTTGCGTAATCCAAGTTTGAAAAACATTAGAGAATTTCACGCTCAATACTACGTACCAAACAACTACTGTATTGCAATGAGTGGAGACTTTGATCCTGATCAAGCAATCAAAATAATTGATAAGTATTTCGGCGGATTGAAGGCTGTTGAGTTACCAAAATTTGAAATTAAACCAGAAAAAGAAATCACAAAAGTAAAAGAAATAGAAGTTAAAGGTTTAGAAGCAGAATATATTACCATAGCTTATAGAATCAATGCAGGCTCTACTTCTAAGGAAGCAATGATGGCAGAATTGATTGATATGATTTTAAACAATGGTTACACAGGATTGATTGACAAAAACGTTAATCAAAAACAATTATGCCAAAGAGCAAACAGCGGAGTTTATGGATTGAACGACTATACTGCCTTTATACTTAGAGCATACCCAACAAAGGGACAAAATCTTGATGAGTTAAAAAGCATTTTACTTCAACAAATAGATATTTTAAAGACAGGAAATTGGGACGAAGCTATTTTACAAGCAGGAATCAATAATATGAAATTCCGTGAAATACGTTCCTTAGAGTCAAACTCAGCAAGAGCAATGAAAATGGCGATGAGCTATTTATCAAATGTTGATTGGGAAGATGAGGTTAATTACATAGATAATCTTTCTCAAATAACAAAAGATGATATTGTAGCTTTTGCAAACCAAATCTTTAAATCAAATAACTATGTTGTTATAAAGAAACTAAAAGACGAACCAGAAACAGTTGCAAAGGTAGAAAAACCAGCAATAACTCCTATTCAAATCAACCGTAGTGCAGAAAGTGATTTCTTTAAAAAGGTAAAAGCTACAAAAGTTGAAGAAATAAAACCTCAATTTGTAGATTACAAAAAGGATATGAGCATAAAGAAAATGCAAAACGGCACAGAAATCCTTTATGTTAAAAACAACGACAACACACGTTATAGTTTAAGCTTCCGTTACGAAGTAGGAACATGGGAAAACAAGTATTTAGGATTATTAAGCTACTATCAAGATTTCCTATATACACCATTTATGAATCAACAACAAATAAAAGAAAAACTATACAACATAGCTACTACATTTAGAATAAGCACAAGCGGAGACGAAACAGTAGTTACAATCGAGGGATTAACAGAAAATCTTTTAGAAGCCTTAGATATAGTTGATGGAATATTGACAAATCCTTGTCTTGACGAGCAAGCATTAGACAATATAAAACAAAAATTATTGAAAGAAAGAGCAGAAGCAAAGAGTGCACAACAACAATGTTTCTCTCGTTTATCTTCTTATGCCCTTTACGGAAAGAAAAATGCACATCGTACACTTTTGAGCGATAAAGAAATAGAAAAACTTTCTGCAAAACAACTTTGTGAGCAAATAAAAGACTTAAAACTTTACAAAGAACAAATAACCTACTACGGAGACTTAAACATAGATGCAGTAGAAGACTATTTATTCCGTCATCACCGCATGAGCGAAAAGCCAAGCAAAAAAGCAGATACAAAACCTTCTGAAAAACAAAAAATAAGCAAAAACAAAGTTTATTTTGTCAATTACCCAGCAAATCAATCCTATTGTAGAATGTTCATTGTTGGCGATAAATATAACGAAGACCAAAGAGCCGTTGTAGCAATGTACAATGAATATTTCGGAGGTAGCATGAACAGTATCGTTTTCCAAGAAATGAGAGAAAAACGCTCGCTTGCATACCAAGCATCTTCACGTTACTTGATGGGATATGACAAGAATGACAAAAATTATAACCTTGCTCACATAGCAACTCAAAACGATAAAGTAGTAGAAGCCTTTGATGCTTTCAACTCATTGTTAGATTATATGCCTATTGCAGAAAATAACTTTGAGCTTGCAAAACAATCGCTTTTGAAATCAATAGCAACAAACCGTACAACAAAACAAGGAATTATTTCTTCTTACCTTAACGACAAAATGTATGGAAGATCAGACAACAGTATGAAGAAATACTACGAAGCATTACAAAAAATCACTTTTGACGACATAAAAGCATTTAGCGAAACAAAGCTTAAAGGTCAAAAAAGAGTATATGTAATACTTGGAAGCAAAGAACAAATCAATTTTGACGAAGTTAAAAAATTCGGAGACATAGAAGAATTAACCTTAGAAGAAATCTTCGGATACTAAACCAAAGAAAAGGAGAGCAATCGCTCTCCTTTATTTTTTATAAATTTGTTTTCCCGCCACTTAACGCCTAATGCGTAAAGAATTTTCAAGCAAAAGATTTCTGATTGTAAATATTGAAAATATAAGCCTTTAAGCAAATGACACGAAATCAAAGACTTAACTT
>CALCUN010000178.1 GCA_937906975.1 uncultured Bacteroidales bacterium | reverse complement strand
TTATTGAACACGAATTTGAAGTTACAAATGTGCTTAAAGCCGGCAAAAACACATTAACTGTGCGCATAAGCTCGCCAATAGTTGAGGCGTGGAAAACAAAGCCTGAAATTTACACCCTTGCAAATACAGCAGGTGGAAGAAATGTGGAGTATTCATATATCAGAAAAGCACCACATTGTTTTGGTTGGGATATAATGCCAAGAGCTCTTGGTTCAGGTATTTGGAGAAGTGTTGATTTAGTGGTAAAAGGCGAGTTTGAAGTTGATACCTTATACTGCTACACTTATGCAATAGAAGGCGGTACAAGAATAATTGTATGCTATGACCTTATTGCACCGCCATCAAAAAATATGGAAGTTGATGAATTGCTAACCGAAATAGAAAGCATAGTGTCCTCAGGTACAAAAATAGATTTGAGTTATTGCATAGATGATTACATAGATTCATATCGTCAAGATGAAATAAATGAGGTGTTAAGAGAAATGGAAACAGATGATATTGATGAGGTACTTGAAGAACTTGGCGAAGACGAATACACAAGAGAAGAAGTAAGACTAATGCGTATTCAATTCCTAACAAAATATGGACAATAGATGGAAAAACTAATAGATTTCTCAGGATTAAATAATATTTTAAGGAGAAAGAAACATTCTCAAAAAATAATAATATTAGATTCTAATACATACGATAATTGTCTTGCAACGCTAATAAGTGAAGTTGATAGTTTGTGTGATGCACAAATTATAGAAATAGAACCAGGTGAAGAAAACAAAACATTAGAAACCTATACAAATATCATACAAACCCTAATAGAACAGGCTTCTGATGTAAGCACTCAACTTATTGCCTTAGGTGGAGGAATGATTACCGATATGGCATCTTTCATTGGAACAACCTACAAGAGAGGAATAGATACCTATCTTGTGCCTACCACACTACTTGCAATGATTGACGCTTCAATAGGAGGAAAATGTGCAATCAATTTCGGAGAAGTAAAAAATCAAATAGGTTGTTTCATTAAAAAAGCAACAATATGTATAGAACCAACCCTTTTAGAAACCCTTCCCGAAAGGCAAATACTTAATGGAGTTGCAGAAATGCTGAAAATAGCACTTGTTTGCGATAAAGAAATGAGTGAAAAAATACTTCAAAGCAATCCTTTGGAGATAGGAAATAGTCAAATGTTTATTCAAAACAGCATAAAGCTAAAACAAAACATAGTAAAACAAGATCCTTTTGATAAGAATTACCGACACATACTTAATTTTGGACATACAATAGGACACGCTTTAGAAAGCATAGCGATAAGAAAAGGAGAAGACTTATTGCATGGCCAAGCAGTAGCAAGTGGAATTTATTACACACTTGATTTATGTAAGAATTTATCAAAAGAAACGACTAACAGAATTAAACAATACATAGAAAAATACTACAAAATACAACCAATAAACGATGTTCAAGAATTGTTTAACTATATGAACAGCGACAAAAAGACAATAAACAACGAATACAACTTTGTCTTATTAGAAGAAATAGGCAAAGCATCAATAGGAAATAAAATAAGTAGAGAACAAATAGAAGTAATAATTAAAATTAAGTAACAATGAAAAAATTATTTTTAGTATTAGCAGTATCGCTAATGTGTTTTACAGCAAAAGCACAACAATTTACAAATCCAAGTTTTGAAAACTGGACAGCAAATACGCCACAAGGTTGGTCAACATTAGGATTTATGGGATTAAACCTTTGCACAATGGAGCAATCAACAGATGCCCACACAGGAAATTATTCAGTTAAAATTGCACCAAAATTTTTAGACCCAACTATTGCAGCAATTATGCAAATAGACTCAGTAGCATTTCCTGGATATTTAACAAATGGTAATTTTAATATAGAAGTTTGGATGCAGTTTATCTCAAGTGCGGGATCTGAACTCACAGAAGAAGAATATATGAATCTATTAACAAATATTATAACAGAAGGTGAACAAATAGAAGAAGATAATCAACCAACAAGTGTAAGTGGTTACTATAAATTTAACTATCAACCAGAAACAGAAACAACTTATGACTACTTTGAAATGATGGTCTTGATGTTTGGAGATGTAGAAGGAGAAAGAACAATTGTAGGAATGGGAGCATTTTACAGCGATGATATGTTTGCAAAAACAGGAGAATTTCAACAATTTGAAATACCAATATATTATTTAACAGAATATCCAGCAAATGAAATAGTTTACATCGCAATAGTTGGTTGTGAAGAAACACGAATAACTAATTTTCCTGAATTATATTTAGATGATATGATGATAAACTACTCTTCATCGTTAGAAGATGTAGAAACAGAAGTTGCAACTGCTATTTATCCAAACCCAACAAATGGAAAAATCAGAATAAACTGTGAAAACAACTCACATATCCAAATAGTAAATCCATTAGGACAAGTAGTAAAACAAATAAACAACTACACAACAAATTCTCTTATAGAAATAGAACAATCTGGCATTTATTTCGTAAGAGTGAACGGAGAAAAAGCAACAAAACTTATTGTAAAATAAAAAATGAAGTTTTACAAAACAATAATATTCTTAGGACTGATAGAGATTCTTGTGAGTTGTGTAGGAGGATACTCGTTCACAGGAGCCTCTATTGCGCCTGAGGTAAAAACCTACCAAGTAGAAGCATTTCAAAATCGTGCAAGCATAGTACAAGCTACGCTTGCGAGCGATTTAACCAACGATTTAGTAAACAAAATCAACTCATCTACCTCCTTAGAACAAGTAAATGCCAATGCAGATGTAAGTTTTCAAGGAACGATTACAGGCTATAGCATTACTCCAACCTCAATAGGAGCAAACGACAGAGCAGCAAAAAACCGCTTAACCATAACAATTAGGATTACTTTCGTAAACAACAAAAATCCAAAAGAGAATTATCAAACCCAATTCTCACGTTTTCGTGATTATGACAGTAACTTCTCTCTTTCAGAAGTAGAAGAAAGCCTCATAAACGAAATAAGCGAAGAATTAGTAGAAGACATATTCAACAAATCATTTGTAAACTGGTAAAATGCAAAACAAAAAAGTTGTCAATATTATCGGTTGGATAATAGCAACACTCACCACACTACTTTATCTCTTTACCCAATACCCAACAATATCATTTTGGGATAGTGCAGAGTTTGCAACAGTTGCCTCAACTCTTCAAATTCCACACCCACCAGGAGCACCATTTTTTCAACTCTTAGGAGCACTTTTGCCAATCAAAGTATTATCCCCATTATTTAGCGGATTAAGCGTAATGATGCTTTACCATATTTGCGTTTATCTCTTATCTCGCTTTTCGCAAATGTATCCGGGAATAATAGCCAGCTCCATAATAGGAGCATTAACCTTTGCAATATTAGATTCACAATGGTTTTGCGCAAACGAAACAGACGTTTACCCACTTTCACTCTTGCTTAGCCTACTTTCAATTTGGCTAACAATCAGATGGACCCAAACACACAAAGTAAACAACCTTATATTACTCTGTCTAATCTTAGGACTTTCCCTTTGCGTTCACCAACTCACACTACTTTCTTTACCTGCAATGTGTTTAATCATTTATTTTGACAAACGCCACACCACATTCAAAGGAGCATTACTTTACCTTCTAATCTCCTTTCTTCTAATTATTTTCATACAACTACTATTACCAACCTTTTTAATATGGATATTATCAGAATACGCAATACTTAAAACAATAATTTTTTTACTTATACTTGCCTTTCTAATATTTCTTGCCTACAAAAAAAGAAAACCAATTCTATTATACATAACCTTAGGACTAATCTTTATCCTCATAGGACTAAGCACGTACCTCATTATTCCAATACGTGCAAATGCACTTGTGCCTCTAAACCAATACAACCCAAGCACCGCAAAACAATTCAAAAATTATTACAATAGAGAAAACTTTACGAAAGCCCCTCTTTTTTATGGGCAATATTACACAGCCCTTCCGCCAGAAAGATTTGAAACCACCGAAAACGGACAACTAAAACCCGTATTCGCCAAAGAACAAAAAACAATTTTCCCAAGAATGTGGAACTATGAAAACATATCTTACGAAAATGGTTACATTGAATGGGTGGGACAAGCAGAGGAAAGCGTAATAATAAACGGCGAGCAGCGACTAAAACCTTCCTTTAAGCAAAACCTACAATTCTTTTTCTCCTATCAATTAAATTATATGTACTTCCGCTATTTGTTAAACAACTTTTCGGGGAAAGTAAACGACATACAAGGCTATGGAGACTATAAAAACTCACAATGGACCACGGGAATAAAATACGTAGAAGACAAAATGAGTATCAATTCCCAAACCCTAAACCCACAAGCCAAAAAAGGACACAATATTTACTATGCAATACCACTTTTAATAACAATAATAGGTTTATTCTCTCACCTAAAAAAAGACTCAAAATACTTTCTTGTTAATTTAGTTCTCTTTTTCTTTACTTCCATTGTCCTTGTGCTTTATCTAAACCAAGCAGCCTATCAACCAAGAGAAAGAGATTATGTTTATTTACTTTCCTTTGCCTCACTAATCCTTTGGCTTACCATAGGAATATTCTCAATTTCTCAAACCATTGCCAACATTCTAAGACTAAGACGCCCAATCTTTATAACACCTCTTTTCGCTGCATTACCAATCTATATGTTTGCAGAAAACTTTGACGACCACAATCACGCAGGTCAATACACCGCAAGAAATTTTGCCGTTTCCATGCTTGAGAGTTGCGAAAAAGACGCAATCCTTTTTGTCAATGGCGACAACGACACCTTCCCTTTGTGGTATGTTCAAAACGTTGAAGGAATCCGCACCGATGTTAGAGTAATCAATCTCCAACTTCTAAATGACGACTCAAACATAAAACAACTCTATCAAAAACAATATGACTCCTCTCCAATAGAAACCAACCTCACACCAAAGCAATATAAAAACCAATACACATACAACCAAATTTTTCCAAGCTTTGAAAGAGAAAATCTCTCCAAGGCAATAAAAGATTCCTACACCTTCACCGACACACTCTTTGGTCAAAAAATACATATACTTAACACCAATAAATACTACCTTAAAAAAGACAACGATTCTCTACATTGGCAATACAACGCCTTAGAAATAGGCAAAGCAACCTTTGTAGCCTTAGACATAATAGCCGCAAACATAGAAAAACGTCCTATATACTTTTCAGCATACTCGATTGATGATTTCTTTGGCTTAGAAAAATATCTTCAATTAGAAGGTTTTGCCTACAAACTTGAAGGGAAGCCTGTTGCAAATCAAGAAATCATAGCCCTAAAAGCAGGCGGAATAAACGAAGAAAAGATGTATGAGAATTTTGTTCTCAAATTCCAATGGCAAAACTTCAATAAACCAAATCTTTACTACAACGAAACAGAACGAGAATTTGTAAAACAATACTATGACAATTCAATCTGTTTGGCATACAAGCTTTTGCAAACTAACAAAGCGGACAAAGCACTCATTGTCTGCAATTCGCTCTCAGAAAAACTACCTTTCTCACTTCATTACTATCCCGAAGCAACAGCAGACTTAGCAATAATTTACGCTCTTTTGGGAGAAGAGGAGAAATCCGAAGAATACATACACTTAGCCACAGAACAATTCTCGCAAATTATGCGACAATACTTCACACTCAACACCTCGCAACAAGCACAAGACAGAATACGCCTACAAAGATTAGAAAACAATTGGTATCGCTTGCTTTTGCAAAGTCAAGACTGGGGATTGGAGCACATACGCATACATCTTGCCGACCAATATTTTACAATGATAAACCAATACTTGCAAATCACTCTACGACAATTCGATAGAATGAAAGAAAATCCAGAATATTATTTGCAAGAAATGCAAAATATCATTTCACAACTGCAAAATATCTACTCCCTTGCTCAAGATTATGAAGAAAGCTTAACGCCTCTCCCAGAGCATCTTATGGAGTACTTTAAAAACTCTAAGGAATAATTTTCTAAAGCTAAGAAAAAATTTTCTAAAGCTAAGAGATATTTTTTTAATCCTTAGACTTTTTTTCTCAAAGCAAAAAAATAAAATTCGATTGCAAATGTTGTTAGATAGGAAAGCGAGGCTGTGAGGGCTGCTCCTGTGATTGCATATTTTGGAATAAGGATTAGTCCACATATTATAGTAACAACCAACCCTATTAGCGAGGCGTAGGTGCTGATTTTAAAGTTTCCTTTTGCGTAAAAGTACTGTGTGAAATTGCTTGCAATGCTTAGAGGTAATATTCCTATGCTTAAAAGCCTTATTACTTGAGCTATGTTTTCAAATCCTTTACCAAAAACAAAAGAATAAAACTCTGCTGGCAACAAACTCAACACCAATAGAGCCAAAGCAGTGAATACACCATTTATTTTGCACATTTTCCAAGAAAACTCTTTTGATGACTTTTCGTTATTGTTGTTTGAAAGGGAGGAATATTGCACTAAGGCAAGCGAAGAGCCAAAAAGCATTACTGCTTCGCTAAGGCTAACTGCATTTGAATAAATTCCTACAAGAGTTTCCCCACAATAAAATCCTAAGATATAGAAACAAAGTCTATAATTCATACTTTGAGCAATATAGCCAGTTTGTTTTGTAACTCCAAGTTTGAAAAGGTTTTTAAAAGATGAAGTTAATTCTTGTTTTGATAGTAGTTTAATGCCTTTGTAATCGTCTTTTAAAGAGAAAATACCATAAAAGAAAGATATAACATAGGCAATAAACATTGCTGTTATAAAGTCTTCAACCTTTGTAAAACGACCCCAAAGCCATAATATTATTATATATGAAAAGGAGATAAGAGGATAGAGGAGTTTTAAGATGTTTGCTTGTGATATTTTTTGCTTGCCAAGTAGTATGAATTGATTTATTTCGCTTATTGCAGCAAGAATTGCTATTAAAATACAGATTAAAGTATAGTAAACATCGGAATTAATAAAGCAAATAAAGACTATAGAGGCTATTATAGCAGAAATAACAATCCATAATAAAGAAGGAATTATTAGAGAATTAAAGTCTTTTCTTGGAACTAAATAAATAAGAGTAGAATTGCCAATAAGAGTAAAGCACATTAGCAAAAGATTGATATTATATACCAATATGGCTTGTTCTCCTTTTGCTTGTGGACCAAGGATTTGGCTAATAAGGATAATGGTTAAAAATCCTAAACCAGCCGAAGAGAATTTTGTGAAAATAGTATGTAGTATATTCTTTATCATTCTTTGCTATTTGAGTGCAAAGATAAGAAAAAATGAATAAAAATTTGGTGGTATTAATTTTTTTATGTAGTTTTGCAAACTCAAATACGGTGCGAGTAGTTCAGTTGGTTAGAATATCAG